>DAIDJG010000467.1 GCA_027451445.1 Singulisphaera sp. | reverse complement strand
GCCGCCAGCACAGGATGGGAGGCCGTGAGCTGGCCGCTCGCCTGGCCGCTGAGAAGCACGAGAGCAGGGCGCAAACGCTTCCCGCGAAAGTCGGTACAGTGGTCGACGAGCTGTTGCACAAACGGGAACCGGCTGCCGAGCTCCGCCGCGAAGACCCGCTCCGCCTCGTCCAGCTCCCGCGCGATCGGCGCGTAGAGGGCTGCAAGCTTATGCCCCGTCTCTTCGCTCTGGCTCATCGGCGTCGAAATCGACATCAACCCATCCCCTTACCGCGCTTCAGGCAAACCCAAGGGAAAACACAGCGACTTCAAGTCGTTGGCATCCCCTTACTCACAGCGACTCTGATACGACGTGCACCCAAAAACGTCTCGAACGTCAAACCGTAATCTTCGAGACCCATTAACCACGTCGGTAGACGCCGCTTCGGCCTCCCGTTTTCTCTTCGAGCCGAACCTGATCGATTTCCATCCCGCGGTCGACGGCCTTACACATATCGTAGACGGTCAACGCGGCCACGCTGACCGCGGTCAACGCTTCCATCTCGACCCCGGTGCGGGCCTGAACCTTGACAGTCGCCTCGATCCGTAGCGAGGCGGAGTCCGAGGGCGCAAATGAGACCTCAACGCTGTCCAACCCGAGGGGGTGGCACAACGGTATCAGGTCCCCCGTCCGTTTCGCGGCCATGATCCCGGCGAGCCGCGCCACTTCAAAAACGTCGCCTTTCGAGAGCCCGCGATCCAAAATGAGAGCCAACGTGGACGGCTGCATCCTTACCAGTGCGCTCGCCCTCGCGGTTCGAGCCGTAACCGCCTTGTCGCTGACATCCACCATCCGGCTTGCGCCCTGCTCGTCGAAATGCGACAATGCCTCCGTCATCGTTCCTGCCTCTACGTTCAATTCATTCTGAACGTATTTTACAAATTGGCGATCCGTTGCCTAGGGGTGCGTCAGGGATTCGGGAACTCCCAAAGCGCCGAAAGCCACACTCCTTGCCGCGCACGAACTGCGATTTGCCGTCCTATGCCGCTGGACAAACGCTTACGCAGAGAATCATTCCAGTACGCGGTACGGCGTGATAACACGACCCATTGGGCTTTGGTCACGTCTGCCTCATCACCCAATAGAATCCCCTTGCGATTGAGCCGCCGGGTCGTTGTCCTCACCCCTTGACCGGGGTAGAGCGTCGGAGCGAGCGCGGCGGTGGCACTCGGTGCAGCGTCGCGCGCAAGCTGGTCGAGGAGAACATGATCGACGGCGTCCCCCCAGAACGTCAGTTCCAGCCCGAGTGCCTCGGCTCCCGGTAATCCCCCGACGAGAACGTTGTAATAGCTCAACCCAAAAGGATGGAAGGCCATCAGGCCGTAGCCTTGCGCCAGAAAGAATCCCAGCAACGCGGCTCGCCAGACCCTCGATTGGGCAACTTGCTCCCACGCCAGCGCGAATCCCCGGGCGATCAGGATCGCCCAGAGGGGAAACACCATCAAGAAGAGACGTTCGCCATCGTAGATGGGTACGCGCGTACTGAACAGGACGAGAAAAAGAGCAATGGGCACTGTCACGTGGAGAGCGAATGGGTCAGCTTGCCGCTCGCGCCAACCCGCCGCAAGTCTCATAATCGTGAACTTCGCCCGATCTCGGTTTGGATTTCGCATAGCATTGCCCGGCGCTTCGCATTTCGGGAGCGGGGGAACCTTATAACTCCCCCCCTTGGGAAGGGGGGATAGGGGGGGTGGGCCTTGGCCGTCCATCGTCAGCAATTCCGTTGCGGACCGATCTCCTGAACTTGACGGCTGAGTGACAACGGGATCCGCCGAAAACGCCGGCTGACTCCCCACCCCCCCTACCCCCCCTTCCCAAGGGGGGGAGTTATACGTTCTCTTTTCGCGACGGCAGTTGCGGTATTGCGTTAAGTTAACGCCCGTGGTCCCGAGTCCGAGCACTCCGAGGACATGCAAGCCCAGCGGGACAGTCGTCGCGAAATAAAACCAGGGGTAATGCCAGGGGACGTCGTAGTCCGGATAAACGTGTCCGAAATACTGCACCTGGATTGAGACTCGGTGCACTCCGGTGCCCAGGTAACGCGACAGTCGCTCGGCCGTGTCGTACCAAAGCCACGGCCAGCCCATCACGAAAAGCGTCAGCCCTGTTCCCGCCCAGACGAGCAGCGCAGGGAATCCTCGACGTAGCCCGAGCCGTGACAACACCAGGACGCCCACGATGGGGATCAAAAGCCAGGCATGGATCTTCGTGAGCAGCGCCAATCCCCACGCCAAGCCAGCCGGGACCATCGAGAGCCAGGGACGCTGCGCGCGTAACGCACGCTCGGCGTTCAGGAACGCCAGAACCCAGAAGAAACTGATGAACGTATCGAGCGCTCCCAGGTGCGCGTGCGCAAAGACGCGCGGCATGAGGATCAGAGACAGCCCGGCGACGCCTCCCGCGAGTCGCCCATAGTGCCTCGCCGCCGCCCAGGTGATCAAAGCGGTGAGCAGCGCAAAGATCGTGGCGGGTGCAAGCCGTGCCGAGAGTACGTACAGGCGCACGGGATCGGGTCCGAACCACGCAATCTCGAACGGCTCCCCCGCCGTCGAAGCCACGCCCAGAAGCCAGCGACCAAGCGGCGGGTGCTCCGCGTTATCGCGAAAGACCCGATCGACGACGTCCCGGTGAAAGAATCGGCTCCCCTCGGCGCGCAACGTGGTGACATAGGCCCGGCCGGGTCTCACGTCGAGCGGTTCATCGGTCGTCAGGCCAGGACCGCCGAGCGTCAGAACCACGAGCAGCCACGCGAGACAGCCGAGCGCGAGGCTCAGGCGGGGAATCGTCCAGAATTCGGACAAAGCGGATCCTCGAGACTTTGGCAAGGGCGTGGGCTCCGACCGGAGTTTCTACAGTGACACTCCTCCAATAAACCACACGAACCCGGGGTCCGTCCCGGTGGTTGCCAGGAAAGACCTCGGGCTCGTAGGTAGGCGCTGGTCGACAGGTCGAGTGAAGAGTCGATCGCTCCAAAAAGATCGAAGAGCCTGTGGATCAGGGCTCGTCGGCCTTCTTCTGCGAGATCAGGCGGCGGACCCGCTCCGCGAGCAGGGCACCGTCGAACGGCTTCTTGAAGGCGTCGTTAAAGCCCAGGGAGTAAACCTCCTCGCTCGGCTCGTCGCTGGTCAGGGCGATCAGGATCGTGCTGATATGGTCCGGGCTCTTGCGCAGGTTTTGCGCGATTTGTCCGGCTTCAATCCGCCCAACCGCAAGATCGATCACGATGCAATCAGGGTGGAAGCTTTCAGCACGAATGCCCGCTTCGAATCCCGATGCCGCGGTCTCGATCCGGAAGTCGTCACCTTCGCGCAACTGATCGCGGAGACCCGAGAGCAGCGGCGCGTCGGCACCCACAACCAGGATTTTATTGTAAACCTCGGCTTCGAGGTCCCCGAGGGGCATTCCATGCTCCTTGAGGAACCGCAGCAGGTGTTCCCGGGGAATCCGGCGATCCTGCGAGCCGGGGATGCGATATCCACGCAAGCGGCCCGAGTCGAACCACTTGCTCACGGTACGGGGCGCGACCTTGCAGATCTTCGCGACCTGACCGGTAGTAAAGACTTTTTTCATGTCGAGGACTCCACTCGCCCTGAATTGGTGCGAGACCCAGGAAGTTCCCTCTCCCTACGGTTTGACCCATGTCGGCGCGGAGACAGTCCCCCGCTCGGCGGCGAAATGGGGACCAAGGTCCCCGGCCGCCAGCGACGGCGATCATCCTGATCCACGCTCCGACCCCGTTCCCCACTCCATTGGTTCCGCACTCAGGGTGTCATTCCTTTAAATCTTACGCAGGGTGATCCACCCCTCGCGGATGGGCCCAAGACCAAGGCCTCAGCCCACAACGTCGTGCGGGACAGTCCCCGCTTTTGGCGAGGAGTTGTCCGGTCCGGGGCCACTCAAGGGGTCAATCGCTC
The DNA here is from genome assembly GCA_027451445.1 of Singulisphaera sp. GTDB lineage: Bacteria > Planctomycetota > Planctomycetia > Isosphaerales > Isosphaeraceae > DAIDJG01. The sequence continues at coordinate 24,878 of DAIDJG010000467.1, read as the reverse complement.
GCCTCTTGTCGTAGCGGACCTGACCGTCAAGACTAATTTTCGTACCGCGACGGGTAAGACTTTAGAGAGGGCCACGACTACCTTCGCCGTGCGGAGGAATGCGAAGAATCGGCCCGACTTGAGGGATTGGCGGGATTGAGTGGAGTGTGTCGATCACATCGAGTCTCCGGCGTCGCGGTCCGGACGCCGGAAACGGGTTGGAAACCTGGTTATTCCTCACTACTCTTGAACAGGCGGGGGATTCGCTGAAACAGTCCCTTGCGAGGCGCGGGCTCTTCGGAGGACGTCCGCTTGACCTCACTGTCCTTCTTCGTGACGTCCTTTCCTTTGACCACCGCCTCGATCAGGACAGGGTTGACTCCGGGAACGCTGTCAACCACCAGCGGGCCCGGAAGGTTCTTTTGCTTCTGGGCGACCTGGAGAATTGAGACCACGTCCGGGTACGTTGCCCCCAGGTTCGCCATGCGACGGACAACATCGCCCAGGTCGAGGGAGCATTGAATCTTCTGATCGCCTTCACCGGAACGGCTGGACACGATCTTGCTGAGCTGAACGCCGTCGTCACCGTAACCGGCGTTGAGCTGGAGCGCACCCGTACCCAGGACAATGGGGGGTAACAGTTTCTGGTTCCGGCCGAAGATCACCACCTCGCAGCGCCTGGTGCGGGCGATGTGGACGAGCGGCGGGCCCTCGGAATCGACGAGGTAGAGCGCGAACGGGTCTTTGGGGCGGTTCCTCCCCAACCTCGCCTGGCGTAACGCCAGTGCCGTCGGTTCAAGGTTTTCCTCGGCCTCCGGATCGGCCGGAGGCTCATCAAGCACCGCGACCTGGCCGAGGAACGGGTCCCGATCGTCGAGCGTTCGCAGCGCATTGAAGGCGCCGTAGCGAACCTCGATGTCCGGCTCGTCCATCAGCTTGCGTAGCTTGAGGTGCGCTGCGGGTTGGTCGAGCGCGGCAAATGCGTGGAACGCAATGGTACGGAATTCGGGGAGATGAATCGCCGTGTCCGCCAGGACGTCGACTCCGGCGACGTCGTTCAAGTAAGCGAGGGCTTCGGCCGCGAAGAAGCGGACCTGCGCGTTGTCGCTCGAGAGGCCTTTCTTGAGCGTCTCGATCGCGTTCGGCCCCATGCCTTCGAGGCACAACGCTGCGGCGCCGGCGGTCTTCACATCAAGGAGCTGCTTGCCCCAACCTTCGATCCGAACCGCCCGCAATTCGGGCGAATCGACCATCGGCAGCCGCTTCACGACCTCGAAGTAGCGCCCGGGATAGTGGTGGTACGAGCGGGGGACTTTCAGGACGAGGAACTGGTCCGTCTTGGCAAGAGCCATTCCCTTCTGATCGAGCCCTTCGCTCTGGTGGAACCGTGCGTTGACCACCTTCTCGAGCATGTTCGACGTGCGAAAGCTTCTGCGGCTGTCCTTCAGGATCAGATTGTACGGGATATCCTTCTTGACGCGGCCGCCACCCAGAACACGACCTCGCTTGGGATCGTCGGGTTTGGCTTCGGTCCCGATCATGATCGGGCCTTCTGCCAGTGCCAGCTCGGGGCCGTCTTTGGGTGTGCCCCCGATCACGGCGATCTCGCGCAGTCGGGCCTGCATCAAGTAGCCGCCGGCGAGGCTCGTAGTTCCCGATCCGGGCGGTATTTCGAGCTCGACGTCGAGCCGATCGCTGGGCGTAACCCCAGTCTGGATCGTGAGATGGACAATGACCATCGCAAACCTGGGGTCCGCGAGGTACTTGTTCGCGTTCGCAACACCGGCCTTCTGCATCTCCTCGAGCAACTTACTGCGGTAGTATGATGGCGGCGGGTCAACGCCGGTATTGTCGAGCCCGGCAACGAGTCCAACCCCTTCGACTTTGATCTCTTTGCCGGCAGCAATATAAGCCAGGCTCGCCACATTCTCTTCGATCTTCGGAGGCGGTCCTTCCTTACGCTTCCCCTTCGCCAAGGGGTTTGCTCCGGTCAGCCCCAGCGCGGCGATGACCACCAAAGCGCCGAGACCCCAGCCGCGTTGGCATCGAAATCGTGGCATCGAACCGCCTCCATGCACACACGCCGTCGGGGAGAACCCCCGGACACAACTCCGAGAACCGGAGTTGCGTTGCTTCGACCACTGACGATCTGCTCACATCCCTGTGAGACAAAACAGGCATCCGCGGGTCGCGATGACCCACAGCGGAGGGAAATCTAGATTTTTCCCTATTTCGGGTCAAGAGAGAATTCAAGTGACAGTTCGTTTTCGGTGCTTTCACCCCGACAGGACTCCAGTCAACCTAAGCGCTGAACTCATCTTGTGAGAACGCAGCATTCACGGCATCTTCCTGCAACCACACGTCCCAATCGGTCTCGTTCCCGTCGTTGCGGCCAGGAGGTCTCGACGTATGTACAGAGTGCTGTTTGAGGTGCCGGGTCTGGGGTACAAGCTCCACGGCTTCGGGATCATGCTCGTGCTCGCGTGTTTCGGAGCACTTCGCATCTCCGCCTGGCGTGCGCGTAAGGAGCGCCTGGACCCGGAAGATGTCTACGGATTAGCGACCTGGCTGTTCGCTGGGGGAGTCATCGGCGCGCGGGCGTTCTTTGTGATTCAACACCATGAGACCTTGCGCGATTGGACGGACATCCTTCGGTTCTGGCAGGGTGGGATCGTGTTCTACGGCTGCATCATCGGCGGCCTGGCCGGTTCGTTGATGTATTGGGCGCGGCATCCCTTTCCGTTCCGCCCCATGGCGGACGCTGTGGCCCCCGCTCTGGCATTGGGTGTGGCCGTCGGCCGCATCGGGTGCTTCTTGAACGGCTGCTGTTTCGGCGCAGTGTGCGATTGGCCGTGGGCCGTACGCTTCCCCGCGGAGACGTTGCCCTGGGCAAGTCAGGTGGCCGCTGGGCTGATTCCGGCGCATGCATCTCACTCGCTCCCCATTCACCCCACGCAACTGTACGCGGTCCTGGATGGATTTCTGATCCTGGCGCTCCTCTCCTGGTTTTTCCCTCGGCGCCGACGCGATGGCGAAGTGATGGCACTCTTGATGGTAACCTATCCGATCGCGCGGTACATGGAAGAGAGCCTCCGCGCCGACGAGGGCCCATTCTTCGCCGGGCTGACGATTTCCCAGAACATCAGCATCCTCGTCTTCGCTTGCGGCGTCGCGACGTGGTGCTGGCTGCTTACGAGGCCGAGGGGACGCTATGCCGACCGAGCTGCGGATATGACCCCAACCACCGAGGAACATATCGAAGAGGAGGAACTTGTCGCTGTGGGGCATTGAGCCCGTCGGGACGCCTGTTCTGACTGCGGGCCCGTGCGTATCCTTGAAAGGATGGGTCCTTTCGAGCCCTCCGGATGCGCGGCAGGCAACGGGCCCTGTCGTCCCTGGGGCGTTCCGATGAGCACGAGCGATGCCGATTGACCTGAGTGCGGCTCTGGAGTACCACCGCCGCGGCGAACTCGACCAGGCGGCCAAAGCTTACGAGGCGGCCCTCGCGCAGGAACCCGATTCGCCCGAGGCACTTCACCTCCTCGGCGTCGTCGCCCTCCAGCGCGGCAATCCGGCCCGGGCCGCTGCGCTCATTGGGCGGGCCGTTGCGCTTCGTCCCAACGAGATCGACTACTACGCTCATCTCTCGGCGGCGTTCTGGGCGATGGGCCGACTGGACGATACGATTCGGTGCTGTCATGCCGCACTCCGGATCCGGCCGGATAACCCCGAAATCCTCTGCACGCTCGGGACGGCACTCGTGGACCTGAAGCGGGTTGACGAGGGGATCACATGCTTTCGAGCCGCGTTGCAAATTCAGCCGGATAACCCTGGCGCCCAGAATAATCTCGCGAATGCGCTTCGTCTCCAGGGTGACAAGGCAGGTGCCCTGGAACACTTTCGCCTGGCCGCTCAGCTTCAACCGAATCGTGCCGAGGTGCGCAACAACCTCGGACAGACGCTTCTGGAGCGCGGTGATGCTCAGGAGGCCCTCGTCCACTGCGAGGCCGCCGTCCGGCTCCGTCCCGAATATGCGTTCGCGCGCCAGAACCTTGGTAAAGTTCTCCGCGAGTGCGGACGACTCGAAGAAAGTCGCGAATGTTTCCGTGAGGTGATCCGGCTCAATCCCGACTTATCGGCGGCTCACACCGATCTCGGCGGCGTTCTCGAAGACCTGGGTGAGTTCGATCAGGCCCTCGACGCCTATCGAACCGCTCTGCGCCTCAATCCTCGTGATCCTCTCGCGCTCGCTCGAGTCGCGACGATTCTGCGCGATCGCCTGCCGGATTCGGACCGCATGGCAATCGAAGGCGTCCTGGCCGACTCAACGTTGAGCCCGGAATGGCGCTGGACGCTCGATTTCGGGCTGGCTCAGGCGCTCGACGCGCGCGGCGAGTTCGACCGGGCGGCGGCGCTGTCGATCGAGGCCAATGCGCTCCGCAGAGCGGATTTCCAAAAGTGGGGCCGAGGCTACGATCCCGCGGCCCACCACGCGTTTATTGATCGTCTCATCCAATCATTTACACCTCAATTCTTTGAATCGGTACGCGGCTTCGGCGTCGCGTCGGAGCGACCCGTGTTCGTGATGGGCATGCCCCGGTCGGGTACAACGCTCGCCGAACAGATCCTGGCGAGTCATCCCAAAGTCTTCGGGGCTGGCGAGCTCCGACTCGTGCGCGAGACCGTCGAAACGCTGCCTGAGCTGACAAGGCACCGTGGTATGTACCTCGATTGTCTCCACCTCCTGGACGCGGACGTCGTTCAAACCCTCGCCCACCACTACCTCGATGCGCTCGCCGCGCTCGACGACAAGGCGGACCGGGTCGTCGACAAGATGCCGGAAAACACATTCCATCTCGGTCTCATTGCCACCCTCTTTCCTCACGCCAAACTGATCCATTGCCGTCGCGATCTGCGCGATATCGCGCTCTCCTGCTGGTTGACGGATTTCACGCACGTCCGTTGGGCATCGGACCCGGCGCATCTGGCGTCGCGCATTCAAGAGTACGAGCGCCTCACGAACCACTGGCGACGCGTCTTGCCGGTCCCCGTGTTTGAGCTCGACTACGAGACCCTGGTGAGCGACCCCGAGGGCGTATCACGCTCTCTCGTCGCCTGGTGCGGCCTGGAGTGGGACTCGGCCTGCCTGGAATTCCACAAGACCCGACGCCCATTGCAGACGGCGAGCGCACCGCAGGTTCGCCGGGCGCTCTTCCGGAGCTCGGTGGGCCGCTGGAAACACTACGAGCACTCGCTCGCCCCCCTGTTAGAGCGGCTCACTCCCACATAATGGTAGGAACCGCGCCGAGCTGGGGCATCGGCATGCTGCGCGGCTGAGGGTTCAGAGTCTGTCCCGGAAGCGAAGCGGAGTCGGAAAAGGGGGACTGGCTCCGAGTCTTCGAGGTGCCTGTCCCCCTTTTTCGGCGGAGCGAGAAGCGTGGAAATGGGGACAGGCACCGTCCGAAGACGTCCGGAGCCAGTCCCCATTTCCACGCTTCTCGCACTATTGGGACAGACTCTCAGAGCCGATGCGGGTTTCTGACCCGGCATCCCGTCCGGCTGCGCCGGCGGAAGAATGAAACACACGCTCAAATCGGGCTGGAATGCGTGTAGGGAGTTCATGATGAAGCCCTCACGAACGATCGGGACGACCTTGTTGGGTCGTTCCGCCCACACCTACCTTCACGCATCTCGCGTACCCGGGCGCTAAAATGGGCGGCATGTGACCCGCCCTCTCATCATCGAAGCGCCCGGAGGACCTCCTCGGGCGTGTCGTCTCCAAGGATTGTGATCTCGCGTTCGGCCGCAGGGGTTCGCCGTAATGGCGACGCGTGCTCGTACCTCTCGCGGAGCTGTTCGAGGGTCAGCATCTTGCCGTTTCCGGCGACTCCCCCAGCGATCACGACGCGACGCGGCGCGTTGAGAGCGGCGAGTGTCGCGACATCACCCACCTTGGGGATGATGCCGGGCGCGAGAATGCCAAGACGTTGGCCCTCGTACGGCTCCTCCGTGATAAAGCTGGCCAGACTTCCGATCGCGGCGACTTTTTTGATGCGATCGTCCGTCACCCCCACACAGAGCGCAACCACTCCCGCCGGGCCCCGACCCATCACCATGATCTCTGACGGTAGCCCCCCGTCCGCCTCTTCGAGCGCATTGAGCAATCGTTTTACGTCGTAAGTCCATTGGCCAAGCAACGGCCGACCAACCCACAGTGCCCATTCGGCGGTGTTGTGATCCGGGGCGCGACCGATCTTGTCGCTAGGCCAGCGACGTTTCCCCGTAGCACGCAAGTCGAGCGTGACGAGTCCCCACCCGGACCGACGGACCTCGGCGGCGAGGTTGCTCGCACTGGCTTTCTCAGCGCCCTCGAGGTCCAAAACGACCGCGAACGGCGAGGATCGCTCCTTGCCCGATTCCACACGCGCCGTCAGGTGAATACCCGGCTCAGGCTCAAAATGGATGAGGCGGACGCGACCGTTTTCGATTGTCTCCATCCGCGACGACAGCGGCGTTGCGGGAGGGAATCCACCGAGGACGTCCTCGACCAGGGTTGCGCGCAAACGCTCGCGCACCACGCGCAGTGCATTGGGGTCTTTCGGAATCGGCTTCGAAGCGAGGAGCCTACGACCCTCGGCAGCCGCGAACCTGGGAAGCGTGACCCAGTCGTCCGGTCGCGAGGTGCCGGGATAGCAGCGGAGCGAATTGGGGTCCTCGGTTTGGATTTGCGATTCGGGGATCGGTTTTCCATCCCCTTCGCCCTTCAGGTGCCGGGTCATCCAGCCGTACATCGCTTCGCGCATCTCGCGGTTGTAATCGTGAGCCGACTCGAAGATCGCATGCCGGACGTTCTCGGGCTTGTGGAACAGCCGGTAGATCGGTTCGACGCGGGCGAGTGACTTCTTGGCCTCGGCGACGGAGAACTGGGGCGCGTCGCGCGTGGCGTTGACGATCATCAAGCCTCTCGGAGCGGTGAGGCCAAGAACGCCCCACTCTTCGGTATACCGCAACGCGCCGGGCACGACCTCGCACATGCAGCATGCACCGCCGAGATACGACTGGTAATTGCCGACGGAGCAGACCGGAACGACTCCCTGGAAGCGGTCATCGAAGGCGCCTGCGTACATCGTCTGGTTACCGCCGCCGCTGGCGCCGGTGATGCCGATGCGGTCGCCATCGACCTCGGGGCGGGTGCGCAGGTAGTCGACAGCGCGCATGTTTTCGTAGACCTGGAGTCCCGAGAGTGGGAGACCGACCGGAAACAATGTCGCGCCGGTCATTTCGCCGTGGTATTCACCCAACGCCTTGCCGATGCCGCGTTCGCCCGCGCCGAACGCATCGACAGCCAGTACAAAGAAACCAAGCTTCACCGGCCCGATGCACCGGGCCTGGACAACCGGGTCCTGTTTCGCCCCTTTCCAGTGACCGTGGACCGCGAGGATCGCGGGATGCTTGCCGGGCTTGTCGGGGACGTAGGCGTTTGCGGTCATCCAGACGCCCGGACGTGTCTGGATGATGAGCTTCTCAACCCGATAGCCGTCGCGCTGGAGTTCGCCCAGTTTCTTGGGCTCGAGCGCGCACGGTTCCGAGGGGAAGCCGCCCCACGAACTCCGCAGTCCGCTCCGAATCGACTCTTGCTGCCGGCGCCAGTCTTCAAGCGTTTCCGGAGGGGACGCATCGGCCCAGCGCTTTGCCGCGAGCTGGCGCATAAAGTCCAGGTACTCGCCCGAGGGCGACGGTTCGGCAGCCCGTAACTTCGGGCCGACTGGCCGACCGAGGAGGACAGCCGCCAGCAGGGCGAGCACGGCGTATTGACTCCGCGTCCGGAGTCGGATCGAGTTGGGCATGGGAACCACCTCAGCTTCGTTGGCGATCGAGCCGGAGTTGTTTTGATTCGCGAGCCAGTGTGTCGCTCGCGAACTCCATCCGCAACACGTCACTCGCCAGGGAGTCGGTTTCGTAATAGGCTTCGCGAGGTGAATGTTTCCCGGTGTGATGCCGGAGCCGGCCCTCAAGGTGTGGACCGCGTGGGGTGAGCTAGGTGGCGAGATGTTCGGGTTGATGAAGTCTTGGGTGCGCGAGGCGTTGGCTGCGCAAACTGCGCTGCCCACAGTGACAACCGTTTCGTAACGGGAGGTAACCGGCCTCTGGCCGGTTCGGCGCGGGTCTCCCGACCCCGCCGCACGTCCGATCGCAGGATCACGTCGGCGCGTAGCCGTTTCGACACCCACGGTTCGACGGGGCCTCCGCTCGGCAACGGCGCGGCGGGGTCGGGAGACCCACGCCGAACGACCGCTGGTCGTTGAAACCAAATACGGGTCCGATTAGAGTTCCTCGCCGAGCACGAGACCTTGCGCAACAAAATGCGTCTCAACCATCCACCGGTCGGAGCAGAGCAGGGCAAACCCTCCACCGTACCAATCTCGCCCGCCCAGAGGCGTCCCATCCGTGCGCAGGCCTTAAGCGAGATCCGACAGATCGAGTCTTCCCTGTTCCTGCAGCAGTGCGAAGCGGCGGAACGTCTCCGCCACGCCGTCATGCAGCGTGGTGCGAGGGAACGGGCCAAGTCGCTTCTCGAGACGCGAGTCGTCGAGGTCCGGCGCGATCGGTAACTGCCGGTCGCCGTGGGTGACCAGGCCTTCGGCGAGGGGCGTTACGTCCTTCAGGGTGGCGACAAACCGCTCGATCGGCACCACGGCGCCTCGGACGTTGAACGCATCCGCGCCCTCGAACGGCGCCGTCAATGCGCGGACAAATGTGCCAGCGACGTCGCCGACATACTGAAGGTCTTGCAGGCCGCCATAACTGATCCGATACGAGCGGCCGGCGGCGACCGACTTGATGGCTTTGGTCGGCTCGCTCGTCATGCCAAAGTCGCGACCGACTCCGTAGACCGTCCACGGGCGCAAGCCCACGCTGGTAATTCCTTGATCGAGCCAGTAGACCCGGGCGTTGAGCTCGTTGCACACTTTGTACGCACCGTAGTGGGTCAATGGGGCGAGACGCACTTCGTCAGCGAGTGGGCCAACTGACGACGGATCGGGCGGCCCGTGAACGGCGGCCGAGCTCGCGTAAACCACGCGCGCAACCTGATCCTTCAACGCGACCGCCGCCTCAAAGACCGCGAGCGTACCGATCACGTTCACCCGCGCACCAAGAATCGGATTCGCCCGGCAGGAAGGCGTTTGCAAGCCAGCCAGGTGCAGCAGATGCGTGGCCCCCACACGTTCCACGGCGGCACGCACCACATCCGGGTCGGACACGTCACCCGGCACGAAGTGGACGCGATCCTTCTGATCGCCGTCGAGCAGGAGGTCGAGTCGGTGCGTGTCTTCCTTGAGGTCAAAGATCCAGACATCTTGTCCCGTCTCAACAAGCTGTTTGGCGACCCACGAGCCAATGCAGCCGTATCCGCCGGTCATCAGGACGCGCACGAAACCTCCTCGGACAAATCTCTGAGAAACGTTCACGACTCACCGCGCACTCGACGATCGCGGCTGGAGTACGCCCTTACGTTGCGCGAAGGCGTGACGCCAGCCACAGAGGGATCGTCCACGTCAGGCTGGTAGGAGCCAAAGCCTGAGCGAGTATCTACCAGCCAGAGGGTAAATTCCAGACACCAGGCGTGATCAATTCCACCAGGTTCCCCGCGGGATCGCGAAAATAGAGCGAATGGCCCCCGCCCGGCCAGTCGACTTCCTGCTCGACGACAACACCGAAGTTCGTGAGCCTCGTGCGCCAGGAGTCGAGGGCTTCCCCACCGATGCCAAAGGCAAAGTGTCCGGGACCGGTCGCTCCGTGAGGCGGGAGTGGTCCTTTCTGGAGTGTCGCTTCGGCGAGGAACACGAGAAAGACGGAGTGGTCGCCAACTCGAAAGAAAACGTGCCGGCCCGGCTCCTTGCCCATGAGTGTCAGGCCGAGGACGTCGCGATAGAAATGTTCGGCTCGGTCCAGGTTGTCGACGTAGGCCGACGTCTCGACGAGCGCCCGGATTCGATTCATGGCACCTCCTTACGATGAGGTCCAATCGTCTGCCAGGGTGTGATTCGTTGGGGGATTGATGTCGCGCGAAGCGCTACGGCTGTCCCGGCCCTTCCTTGGTCCATCCTGGATCATGAAAGACTTATGGGACAGCCGTCGAGTTTAATGACGGTGATATCTTACCACCATGTCCAGGCGACTTTGAAGCGCGAAGCGATGGTCAATTGCCAGTCGGCCTGGAGCGTCACCGGCACGCGATCAGGGTTTCGGGGTCGCCGCTTTCGGTGTCGCGCCGGCGGGCGTTGACGGCTCAGCCGCGGCGGGGAAGAGGTCGGCGGGCATCGGCAGTTTTTCGATCTTCGCCTTCGCTTTTTCCACGCTCAGGATCTGCTTCTGAAGTTCCATCGAGTAGGTCCGAAGGACGAGATCCCTCTTGGCCTCGAAGTCGAATTTCGGACCTTCCTTGCGATCCGTGACCGTGATCAAGTGGTAACCCAGCCCCGTCTCGACAGGATCGGAGATGTCGCCCACCTTCAACTTGAACGCGGCATCGGCGAACTCCTCGAGGATCCCGCCGTTCTTCGCGAAATAACCGATGTCTCCGCCATCTCCCTCAGCCTTGCGTTCGTCTTCAGTGAGCTTGTTCGCCGCCTGGGCGAAGGTGTACTTCTTCGCCAGAATATCGTTCTTGATCTGGAGCAGTCTCTGCCGGACTTTCTCCCGGTCGGCCTTCGGCGCATCGGGCTCGGCCTTCAGCAAGATATGACTCGCACGCACCTGCGTATTGCTAAACAGGTCCTTGTTATTCTCCGCGAACTTCTTCAGCTCGGCGTCGGTCCCCTTCAACTTCACGTAATCCATCCAGCGCTGAACATTCGCCAGTTCCGAACGCACGTCGTCGATGGACTTTCCGCTTTGCAGGAGCGCGGTCGCGAGATCCTGGCCTTCGGCTTTGAGGTCGGATTTCAGCCGCTCGATTTCCGCATCGATCTTCTGGTTCGAGACCTCGATCTTTTGGCGGGCGAGAAACTGATTGATGAGCTTCGTGTTGGCCAGCGTGTCGATGCCGTCGTCGTAGACCTGCTTGCGCTGTTCGGCATCTCCGAGCGGGACCTGATAGCGAACCACCAGATCCAGTAGGTCGCTTCGGGTGATTGGTTCACCGTTGACGGTTGCGAGGACCTGCTTCAAGTTCGCCGGCGGTGTTGCCGAGCGCGCGGGTGCGGGCGCGGTACCTTTCGTTGCGGGCGGGGACTGTGCCTGAGCTGTGGCTGCCGCCAACGCTCCCAACACCAGCGAGGCCGACAGGCCGGATCGGACGAACGTTCGCATCGAACACGTCTCCCTGACTGGACTCGAGAAATCCTGTGACTTTGGGGTCGGGCTCGCCGCGCGACCATGGTTTGTAACGATTATACGGTTTTTGCGGGATGCTGGAGCGCGAATCCACGCGACTGACGTGTCGCAGGGCCGGCTTATTGGCTTGTCGACGTCGAGAACGGCAATCCTCGTGGAAGCGTTGGGAGATGAAGCTGGAGGTCGGGTGGCGGAGGCAGGGGAGTCAGTGACCAGGGATTGCTCTCGGGCCAAAGGTCCAGAATCCGCCAGGCGAGGTAGCTCAACGACAGGTAGATCAACAAAGTCGACCAGGGCGACGGCGCCCAGAACTTGATCGCGGTTCCAAACGCCTTGTTCAGCCGGGCGCCTCGGAGGTCGACGCTACAAATTTCATCGAGCAGGAGGTGGGACATGAATCCCAGCATCACCGCCGCCGCCATGACCAGCCGTAACGAGTGGACCGAGGTCGGATAGTGAAGGTACGCCAGGGCCGCCCAGACAGCACCCGTCGGGACGCTGTGACTGATCCCCCGATGGACGGTGAGCCGCGTGGCGAGGCCCCGAACGCCGTAGTGTACGACGAGATACGAGAAGAAGGTGGCCCAGAGATGGAGCTCGAACGGAAGGGGCGGATCCATCAAGGCGGTGTGATGCCAGACCGAAATGGCAACCAGCACGCCGAGTAGGCCCGTGAAGCCCTTCATCTCGACGCCCGAGTCGGAGTCCAGATCGGGCAGGAGGCCACTAATGGTGGTGAGCAGGACTGCCACTGACCCATAGAGCCAATGGAAGCCCGCGACCAGCGTCGCCGCCAGGGAATAGACGACGCCCAGTCCGGCTGCGAAGCCAATATGTTGCCGGTAGCTGCCCAACGAAGTTCCACCTCGTGGGCCGGGCGTGATCCTTTTCCGGGATCACGCCCAACCGATCGTCCTTGATCGACTTACGCCGCGGTCAGCCAGCGGCGAATTCGGGTGAGGTCGCCGGACCACTCGGGTCCGGTCCGTCGCCGACCGTACGCGTCGTACAACAAGTCGAGAGTTTCGACGAGATCGCGCAAGCTGTCAATCCGAGATTCGAGCGCCTCGTGCCCGGAGACACCCTCGACCTTGGGCAGGTTGGCCCCCGAGACGGCCAGTGTCTCGGCCTGGAGCGTCAGCTCGTACTCAACGCCGTGCCGGACCATGATCAGGCCCGTCTTGCGCGGGAGCTTCCCGGCCTGAAGCGCCTTGAACGCTTCGGGCAAGCGGGTCGGCCCTTCGTTCGTCAGGCAATCCCGCCCCGTCTCCCCGCGCGGGCAGTCAAGGGTCAGCGTCTTGGCAAGCATGACGGTCACGTCCGAGCCGTCGGGCAACGCGATCGTGTCGCCGTTCTGCTGGAGCGTATGCCAGAGCCAGAGCAGAAACTCATTGCCCCAGAAATCACGGCTCGACGCGTCGTCCTCCGCCCACGCAATCGAGGCGTGCGACCCTTCTCCCAGGAACGATGCCGGCCCGAAGTCCTCGACCAGGCGCTCCTGCCCCCGTGACTCCGCGAGGGCGTACGCGAGACTGCCGGCCGTGATCGGCTCGAGCGTCCGTCCAAACGTTTCGCGAAACAGCGTCTGAAGTCGTTCAATGACCGACGCGCTCGTTGCGCCGACGTACAGGACATTGGTGCGCCCGTCCCAGAGCACCGGGTACTGTGCCATCTTGTGGAACCGCCCATCGGCCGCCTCGCCCTCGGCCCGAATGCGTCCGGCTTCCTTCGCCTCCTGGCGCTGGGCTTTCGTGGGCTTCCCGCTCGCGTTCTGCGCCGCGAGGGCGTCGAGCTCGATCTTGGTGTACGCCCTCAGCAGCGACCCCGGAACCTTGTTCGTGTCGATGCGAATCGCGAGGTGGAGCGCGTCGTTGATGACGTTCTTCGCGAAGTCGAACGTCAGGTCGAGGACATGGTCCCCTCCCGCCCATCCGACCGCGACCCCATCGACCGGGTCAGGCCCGCCATGCTGGCCGAGTGCATTCTGTCGCACCTTCTCCAGGATCTCTTCGCCGAAAGGCAGGGGACTTTCCCCGACGACCCGATAGCGCACGTAGGTGATTCGCCCGTTCAAGAATCCCATGGCGGACTGATCCTCCCTGCTGAGCTGTGTCCAAAATCCTTCGCGCAGGCCGCGACCTGCGGTCTCCGGGACTCTGGATACATCGGCGAACCAAGGATTCGCCGATCAGGTGAAGCGCCGCTGGTTGGGGGAGTCCGTAGCCGTCGTGACGCTCAGGTAAAGTTGACGAACTGAAGCGGATACTCCGGCCCGTTCTCTTTCAGATACGCGATCACCGATTGCAGCTCGTCGATCTTCTTTCCGGTCACGCGCACCTTGTTGTCCATAATTTGCGATTGGACCTTCACGCCGAGCTGCTTGATCTGCTTGACGATCTTGCGCGCGTCGTCCGACTCGATGCCGATGTGGAGCGTGACAACCTCGCGCACGCTGTCGTGCGTGGCCTCTTCCATCTTGCCGCGCTTCAGAGCGTTGACCGGCACACCGCGCTTGGCCATCTTCTCCTTGAGCATCTGCAAGACGGTGTCGAGCTGCGCCTTGTGATCGGCGAAAAGCGTGAGGTTGTTCTCCTTCTTGTTGTACTCGATCGCCGCGCGCGTCCCCTTGAAGTCGTAGCGTACCGCGATCTCGCGTTGGGCCTGATCGACGGCGTTGTGCATCTCGACCGTGTTGATCTCGCTGACGATGTCAAAGGCGTGGTTGTCGGCCATGGCTTGTCGTTCCCGGTACCTTGCTTCGCTCAGTAATCATTATAACCAGCGGGCGGCGAGCGCCTGGAACATCGGCTCGACATCGACATTCCCTCCGCTGATGATGATACCCACCCGCAATCCCTTGAGCGGTAACTTCCCGAGAAGTACCGGTGCAACCGGCACGGCGCTGGAGGGCTCGATGATGATTTTCATCCGTTCCCAGACGAACCTCATCGCCTCCACGATCTCGGCTTCCGTCACGGTGACGATCTCATCCACCTTTTCGCGGATCACCGCGAACGTTTTCGGCCCGAGTGAAGTGCGCAAGCCATCGGCAATCGTCTGGGCGTCGTTGGTCGGCTGGATCGACCCGGAATGAAACGAGCGGAACGCATCATCGGCCAGCAGCGGTTCGGCGGCGATCACACGAGACTGGGGCGATCGGCCCTTCACTGCAATCGACGTCCCCGAGAGCAACCCTCCGCCACCGACAGGACACAGGACCACGTCGAGTGGTCCGGCCTGGTCGATCAGCTCCCACGCGGCGGTCCCCTGGCCGGCGATGATCCGCAAATCGTCAAACGGGTGGATTAGCGTATAGCCGCGTTCCGCCATCAACCGGGCGACGTTCGCCTCGCGATCCGCCTGCGTCGGCTCACACGGCACGATCGTCGCTCCGTAGCCCTCCGTCGCCGCCCGTTTGATCGCCGGCGCCGTGCGGGGCATCACGACACACGCAGGTATCCCCAGCAGCTTGCCGGCGAGGGCGAGCGCCTGTGCGTGGTTGCCGGAGGAGTGGGTCACCACCCCCCTGCTCTTTTCCTCGTCGGTTAACTGCAACAGCGCGTTCATCGCCCCGCGAAACTTGAAAGCGCCGACGCGCTGGAAGTTCTCGCACTTCAAGAACACCGACGCACCGCAACGCTCGTCGAGCGTCCTCGACGTCATCACGGGCGTCACGTTCGCCCAGGGCTTGAGTCGCTCCGCAGCCTGGCGGATGTCGTCGACGTTAACCATGATTAGTACGTATGCTGTTCCTTATCGTCTTCACTCCGCTCCGGCGCAGGCGGCGGCGCGGTCTGCCGGATGGCTCGCGAGTCGGATTCCGCCTTGAGCTGTGCCACGGCCAGCGCCAGCGGCAATGCGCCACGATCGCCGTCGATGCGATCACGGTACGAGACCGCTTCCGTCTCGGCTTCCTTGGCCCCGACGACGAGCATGACCGGGATCTTCTCGAGCTGCGCATCGCGGATCTTGGCACCGATCTTTTCGGACCGATGATCGACCGTCGATCGCAGTCCGACAGCTTGCAGCTCGCGCAGCACACGGTCGGCATAGGTGGCGACCTTGTCGGAGATCGGCAGCACGCGCACCTGCTCCGGCGCGAGCCAGAGCGGGAAGGCGCCAGCGAAGTGCTCGATGAGGATCCCCATGAACCGCTCCATCGAGCCGAACGGAGCGCGGTGGATCATCACGGGCCGGTGCGGCTGATTGTCCGAACCGGTGTACTCGAGCTGGAACCGCTCCGGCAGGACGTAGTCGAGCTGAACCGTCCCGAGCTGCCACTGGCGGCCGATGCAGTCGCGAACGATGAAGTCGGCCTTGGGCCCGTAGAAAGCCGCCTCGCCCTCGGCCTCCTCGTAGGGCAAAGCCATTTCGTCGAGCACCGCGCGAATGTCCTCTTCCGCCCGGCGCCAGGTGTCGCCAGCCGCGCCTTTGTACTTAGGGTCGTTCGGATCATGTTTCGAGAGCCGAAGCTTGTAGTCGGTCAAACCCAGGCTGCCGAGCACGAACTGCGTCAGCTCCATCGTCGCCCGGAATTCCCCGCGCACCTGGTCGGCGGTGCAGAACAGGTGGGCATCGTCCTGGGTAAACCCGCGCACGCGGGTCAGGCCCGATAGCTCGCCCGACTGCTCGTAGCGGTAAACCGTACCGAACTCGGCCAGCCGGACTGGCAGGTCGCGATAGCTGCGCGGAGCGGCCGCGAAGATCTGGATGTGGTGCGGGCAGTTCATCGGCTTGAGCAGGTATTCTTCCTGCACGCCGTAGGTCTGCGCGTACTTGATTCGGCTCGGCTTGTCGAGCGACCAGTATTCCTCAACCTGCACCGGTTGAAGCTCCCCGGCCTCGTCCTTGACGACGTGCGGCATCCGCTCGGGGATGCCGGCCTTCGCGAGCAAGACCTTCTGCGTCGGGTCGTCGAGCGTGTCGTTCTCCAGCCCGCCAACGAGCGTCATCGCGGCATCGCTGAGGAGGCGGATCGGCGGAAACTGCGAATCCTTGTAGTAGGGATAGTGTCCGCTGATCTGGTACAACTCAATCTTGCCGATGTTGGGCGTGTAGACAGGCTGATAGCCGCGCTTGAGCAACTCATCCTTGAGAAAGCTCTCGAGCACTCCCCGGACAATCGCCCCCTTGGGCATCCACAGAATGAGCCCCGACCCAACGACCGGTGAGATCGTGAACAGCCCCAGTTCCTTGCCAAGCTTGCGATGGTCGCGCTTCTTCGATTCTTCGAGCAGCGCGAGGTGCGCATCGAGGTCCTTCTTATCAAAGAACGCGGTGCCGTACACGCGTTGCAGCACCTGCCCGTCGGTCCGCCCCTTCCAGTAGGCCCCGGCGATCGACAGAACCTTGAACGCCCCGACCTTGCCTGCATGGGGAATGTGGGGCCCTCGGCAAAGGTCGACGAACTCGCCCTGACGGTAGAAACTGAGCACGCCGTACTTGTGCAGCTCATCGTCGATGTGCTCGACCTTGAGCGTCTGGCCGAGATCCTCGCAGAACTGCCGAGCGTCGGCCGCGGGCATCGAGAACCGCTCGAAGGGCTCCGCCAGCTTCACGATCCTGGCCATCTCGGCCTCGATCGCGGCGAAGTCGTCCTCCGACAGCGTCTTCCCGCCCCCCAAATCGACGTCGTAGTAATAGCCGGCCGACGTGGTGGGGCCGAACGCCAGCTTGACGCCGGGAAAGAGGCGCATGATCGCGCGCGCCATGATGTGTGCGGTGGAGTGCCGCAACACATCGAGCGCCTCACGATCCTTCGACGTCAGGAGTCGCAACTCAACGGGCGTCGCGCGTCCTTCCTCGGTGTCGAGCGCGCGGTCGAGGTCAACGATCCGACCATCCGCGACTGCGGCAACGGCCGCCTCAGCGAGCCGTTTGCCGATCCCCTCCGCGATCTCGCGTGGGCGCACGCCCTCGGGGTACTCCTTCACCGTCCCATCCGGCAGCTTGATCTGGACCATCGTCCGTGCCCGGCCCTCCGTGCGAATTTGAGGCCGGCCTTTCTTGAATTCTCAAAGGAAGACAGAGCGACTACCCCCCCCGACCCACAACGCCGGTCCGGACACGCCCTGTCAAATGCAACGTCGCGAAGACGTACGCTGAGCCTGCATCCAAGTCCTCGGCGCACTGAAAGCGTAATCCAGGACGCCGTATCCTGCCAAGTCCGCGCCTTCGGGGAAAACCCAGGTCGCTTTCGATCCCAACCGAGCAGCTCAACCACTTTCGGATTCCGGCCGCCCCCCGGGGTCCAAACCCAAATCGACGATCCTCGGGTTGGTCTTCAATAATCTCCCCCGACCACGCACGCTACGGACGGCAATCAGTCTGAAATGTTCGCACCGATTATGCCGACAATAAAGGACGCGTGTGGAAGACGCGGCGATCCCGCAAACCGTTGGGAAACCGGAACGGCGAGGACCGAACGTGAAGGAACAGGGACGGAACCCCCGGCAAGTCCGCCCAGTCCTCGAGGGACTGGAAGATCGCCTCGTCTTAAGCGTGTTTGCCCCGCCCACAAGCACGAATGCCGTACGTATACCTTTTGGCCGGTACACCGACCTGAAATTCGGCGTCTCGCTCGCTGATCGTCGCCTTCAGTACACGACACCCGACGGTACTCAGGTCGTCGTCACGCTCTACGGCATCGGCAGTCTCGCCGGTTCGAGCCTCAACGCCGACGGGTCGCTCAACCTGGTCTACTCGGGCACGAACGCGAGCACGAAAATCTTTGGATTTGCCAAGGGTGGGACCGGATACGCCCCCTTGGCAAGCATTCTGCCTGGCGTGGCCTCCCCCAACACGCTCAGCGGTGTGGGATTGAGCCCCATCAATTCGCTACGCATGCCGCAATTCACGCTGATTAGCGGCGGACAGGTGAACCTCACCGCCGGCGTGAGTTTCTTCCAGCTCTACGCGCTCGATGGAAACACGCACGTCAACCTTCGGGAACTTCCCGCGTCCGTCGCGTCGGCGACCGGAGGAACCGTAACTTCCAGCGAGAACGGAATCACGCTGACGTACAGCCCTGGGCCCGCCAGCCCGCAGATCTTGACGAAGGTGAGCGGCCAGTTCACCGCCGGCGCCAATCTACCCTACACGACCCGCACCACGAACGGCGTCCCGGATAGCGGCGCCCCGCAAGCGCCTCCTGGCCTCGACATTGTGATCGAGCATGTCTACGGACCGGCCATCGCGTCGACGAACCCGGCCGATCTCGCCGCGAGCGCGGCGATCGTGCGCATTCAAGGGAACGTCCAGAGCTACAAGGGCGTTGACGGACAAGGTCTCGTCCTGAACGACATTGGCAATCTGAACCGGGTGGCACTGCGGAGCCTCTCCGACTCCATCATCATTGGTCAGCCGTTCGGCTTGCCGGCCATTGGCAGTCGGGAGAACGTGACCATCGTTTCGTCGCCGCGCACGATCGGAACGACGGGCGGAGTCACGGTCATCCCGAATCTCAATCCGAACGCGCCGTTGAGTCAACTTTGAGCCTCGACGTTGGACCGGCGCGTGGTGGCGTTGTGACAAGGCAGTCTCATGGTGGCTGGATGACTCGCGAGTTGAGTGGCCTTCTCGTTCCCCAAAGGTTTCGTGGTTGGTGCGGGCTTTCGATCTCGCCTCCGGGGTCAATTCAACGACCAACGGTCGTTCGGCGTGGGTCTCCCGACCCCGCCGCCGTGTCGCGGAGCGGGGGCAGCGTCGAACCTGGGGTTCGAGAAGATTGGGCGGGGGCTGGAATCTACGAACGAGCGTGCGGCGGGGTCGGGAGACCCACGCCGAACCGGCCAATCGCCGGTTACCGCCTGCTATGAAGCGATTAGCTGCGCGAGCCTGGGTAGTGCGCAACAAAACGCGCGCGTGCCCACCTCGCAATCACCTCGGCCCACCGTGGCCATTTCGCGTCTGGTTCTGCACCGTCCTGGCATACCGCACGATCTGTTCCGGCGTGAGCTGGCGGATCTTGCCGCCAAGCTGGGTATCGATCGCGCTGATGAAGTCGTCGGCGATAATCCCTTGCCCGATGGTCCCCACGTGAATCCCGTCGCCCACGAAGAAGTCGTGGTAGTCGTTTCCGGCGGTCGTGACATTGACCGTGGTCCCTCCGAACGGCACGGCACCGCCGTTCGCCGCCCCGAGCTGTGCAAGCTCCGCCGATTGCGCTGCCAGATTCACGACGGCGATGCGCGGATTGCCGGTCACGAACTGCATGATGTTCGTGTTGTACTGCTGGATCGCCTGGCCCACAGCCGCGACGTCCGACTGAAGCTGCGCATCGGTGGCCCCTGCCTTCACGATCGGCAAGAGTCCGACGTCCGGCAGAGTGGAGACCACGAGTTTCACCTTCGAATTCGCCTGCAGGAGCGTGCTGACTGCCGTCTCAACGTTCGCCTGAAGGGTGGCTTCGGTTTGTGCGAGCTGCGCGGGGAACGCCTGTGGCGTGACCTGACCGAGCTTCAAGCCGGCGAGCAAGTCGAGAAAATCATTGCCGCCGATAAAAATCGTCGCCACCTGGACCACCCCGCCTTTTACCTGCGCGGTCAGGCCAGGAAGCTGATTATTGATCATGTCGATTGATGTCGCATTGTCCCGCGCCCAGTTGTACGCAAAACCCTGGTCGCGCGGTTCGCCCCGGCTGGCATTGCTGAAGGACCCGAAGCTGATGTTGCGGTTGTTGGCGAGAATCTCCACCCAGTTGCGCGCGTGGCTCTGGGCAGCGTAGAACTTATATTCATCGGTATAGCTATCGCCGAGAGTGCCGACGGTCAACGGCTTCGGCTTCGAGTTCTTGCCCAGAAGAGAGCTAAAGATTCCAAAAGGATCGAGAAGCCGGCTCGCGCCGTTCAGGACCACGCGTTCTTCGAGAGCATCCCAAGTGTTCGGACGGAATCGCCTGCGAGCTGGCATCGTACCTCCTGATCCTGCTGCGGCATCCTTCTCTTAAATTGTACACCTGATGCGAGAGCGTAGGTCGGCGGTGAATCGTTGATGAGTGGAAGAGAGAAAGCCGCCCACTCTCTACCACTCGCTGCGGGGACGACGATAGTCGCCATCTGTTGAGTGCTTACGGGTTTCGCGATCATCCCGTATTCCACAGGATCGGCCGATTGGGCGTGTGTCGGCCAGCGATTCTCGGGATCGCTCATGCCCCTTGTCAAGACGCGGTGTGTCTCGCTAATGTGTTAGGCGTCCCATCACAACCAGGAGTTGAACTGCTTCGTCTGGGGAAAGGAGGCCCTGCGATGTCCGTCGCCAGTTCTGTACGAAGCCTGAGCGAGCCGAGCGATCTGCCTCGGTTTTTGGTCCGGATTCAGGAAGGTGACGAAGCCGCCGCAAGGGAACTGCTGGCGCGCTACGAGTCCGAGGTCCGCCTTGTCGTGCGCAGGCAATTGCCGCGGCTCTTGCGCTCGCGGTTTGATTCGCTCGATTTCATGCAGAGCGTCTGGGGGAGTTTCTTCCGTCGCGTGCGAACGGCGGAAGGACCGGCCGAATTCGAGGACTCACGCCATCTCATCGCATTTCTGGCCCGCGCCGCCAAGAACAAGGTCATCGATGAGTACCGTCGGGCGGCGAGCCAGAAGCAGAACATGCACCGTGAGGAACCGCTCTGGGGTGAGGGCGGCCAGCCGAAGGAGGTCCCCGGCGCGATCGATTCGCCCAGTCAGATCGCCCAGGCCCATGAAGTGCTCGGACGCCTCCGTGAGCTCATGCCCGAAGACCGCCGGCAAGTGCTCGAGCTGAAAGCGGCGGGGCTCTCCAGCCGAGACATCGGCGAGAGGCTCGGCATCAGCGAACGCACCGTCCAGCGCGTGCTCGAAGACCTGCGACGTCGAGTGCAAGGTGAGTTGGAGGTCTGAACCGGCATGAGCCTCTCGTTCAGCACCCCGCGCCCCCACGTTGACCCCGATGCCGGCCAAACCTGGGAGGATGCGTCCGCCGCTACAGCCGTTCGGCTGGCCCGTGAATTCGAGGCGGCCTGGCGAGCTTCGGCCAGTCGACGTCCCGACCCCGCAGAGTTCCTCACCGACACCGCGCTCGAGTGTCCCGGCGCGCGCCTGGCGGTCCTCCGGGCCGAGATGACGCTCCGTTGGGAGGATGGCGATCGGATCGGCGCCGACTGGTACCAGCGCCGCTATCCCAACCTGGACGACGAGACGCTCGTCGCGCTGGTCTACGAAGAGTTCTGTCTCCGAGAGGACGAACAGGAAGCACCGGATCCGGCCGAGTTCCTGGCCCGTTACCCCTCGGTCGAGGACCGGCTGCGGCGCGTGCTCGACATTCACGACCTGGTCGGCTCAGCGCCCACCACGCTCTCACTCAATCCCCATAGTTCCAACGCGTTCCCCGCGTTCCCTGAAGCGGGCCAGACGATCGCGGGGTTCCATCTGGTCGAAGAGCTCGGCCGTGGGGCCTTTGCACGCGTATTCCTGGCACGCGAACGACAGCTTGCCGACCGACCCGTGGCATTGAAGGTGTCGCGGACCGGCACGCGCGAGCCGCAAACCCTGGCCCGGCTCCAGCACACGCACATCGTGCCCGTCCACTCCTACCGGACCGACCCCGCGACGGACCTGCACCTGCTGTGCATGCCCCATTTCGGCCGTCTTACACTTTCCCAGATCCTGAGCGATCCTCAGGTGCGCGTGGCGCGCTCAGGAGCCGACCTCGTTTCGGCACTGGACCGGCTCAGTCCCGATCCGGGACCTTCGTGCTTGCGCTCGGCAGGCCGGCTTGCACTCGCGCAGCGAGACTTCGCTCAGGCGATCGCCTGGTGGGGTGCGCGGATGGCCGAGGCGCTTGATCACGCCCACGATCGCGGGGTTCTGCACCGTGACGTCAAACCTTCCAACGTGCTCGTCACCACCGACGGCATGCCGATGCTCCTCGACTTCAATCTCGCACGCGTCGCCGTGCTGGATGAGTCGGAAGGAGCGACCGACGCGTTGGGTGGGACGCTTGATTACATGTCTCCGGAGCATATCGACGAGCTCGTGGAGGGAACTCCAGGGCGTGTCGACGCGCGGTCGGACGTGTACGGCCTGGGCGTCTTGCTTTTCGAAGCGCTGATGGGTGCGAAGCCCTTCGCGCCTCCCGGGGACGCCCTGTCACCGCGCGAGGTGCTCCTGCGTGCCGCCGAGGAGCGCCGTGCGGCCGTCCCTTCGCTGCGGCAAACGCACCCTGAGGTTCCCGCCGCGTTCGAGGCCGTCATCCGGCGCTGTCTGGCTCCCCATGCCGAGAGCCGTTATCGATCCGCGGCCGACCTCGCCGCCGACTTGCAGGCCATCGCCGATGATCAGCCGCTTCGATTTGCGCGCGAGCCCCTGAGTAGCAGCGTCAAACGCTGGACGCGCCGGCATCGCCGCGCTCTCGTCATGGCGGCTCCATTGATCTGCGCTGTGGCCGTAGGTGCCGCCGTCTTGCATAAGACCCAATCCTTGCGAGGCCAATGGGAACAGGAGGTCAGCCGGCGGATCGACGAGGGCCAGATTGCCGCGCGCTCCGGCCGGTATGCCGAGGCGATCGACGACTACGAAGACGCCATCCGCCTGGCCAACCAACATCCCTACCTGCGTCCTCTACACAAGCAGGCGAGCGACCGGCTGGCCCTGGCACGTCAACAAGCCGGGACTTACGTCGCCGCCGAGGCCCTCTTTCGATCGGGAGAATCGCTCCGCTACCGCCTGGCCGGATTTGACGGCAACCTTGCAGAGGCGGCACAAACGCTCCAGATACGCTTGCAGCCGTTTCATGTGCTATCAAATGACGACTGGACTCATCAGACCGATTTGCAATTGCTCGATGCCAAGACACGGGCCAGGCTCACCGAAGAGGTGGACGAACTCTTATTCCTTTGGGTCCTCGCGCTCGACGGCGCAAATGACCCGCAGGCGAAGGCGACCTGCGAGAGAGCCCTCCGCTTCACCAAGGCGCCCGGTCCCTGGCGCGCCTTGCATGATCGGCGCACGACACCGCCCCAGGTTTCGTCCGAGTCTTCGGCATTGGCGTGCTTCTTGTGGGGAGCGTGGCTGGTTCGACAGGATCGTCGCGCCGACGCAATCCCCTGGCTCCGTCGATCCGTCGACGATCTGGCGCCCGACGACTCGTGGCGCCACGCCTATCTTGCGTGGGTTCTGAAGCAGGAAGGGCAGTCCGATGCGATGGCCGAGGCCAAGACCGCGGTCGGTCTTCGGAAGCAGTCGCCCTGGGCGCGTCTGACTCGGGGTCGCATCGCACTCAGTCTCGCGGACCATGACCGTGCGGTGAAAGATTATCAGGAAGCGTTGCATCTCCTGAACAGGGACCTCGAAAACCGAGATCCCGCCCTCGAATGGCAAATCCAGCGTGAGTTGGATCTCTTGGCGCGCTGAAGGGAGGCGCGAGTGTCCTGCAGGCGACAATTTCGACCTTCGCGCCGGGGACGCCGCGTTCGCGCGCACCAGCGAGAACGACCCGGTCCGTGATGACACGGTTTTCCGGGCGCGGCATCTGAAAGTCGTGGACAATCTTGGTCTCGTCTTTGACGATGAGCTTCCCGTCATGAGTACGCGAAGGTTCCACGATGGTGTATTCACCGCGACTGACCATGATGGAATCGTGGTCATCCACGTCGGTCCGCTCACCGAATTGTCTTCCGACTTTCCGCTGGAACGTGTCGCCTTCTTCGAGGAGTTCTCGTGGGACCGTCCCGCCTGTCTCATCGAGGCAAACGTAGCTGAATCGGCGACAATTGTCATCGACGACGAAAAACTTGCCAACCAAAAATCGCGCAGGAACGCCGAAAACGTCCCGTCGGATCACGATCGCGGCTCGAAAAAACTAGCAAGTTACCCGGAGCATAGAGGTAGGGAGAACGAAAACTCCGGAACGTCCGCGATGTCGCTGGCAACCGGTCTCACGGACGTTACGAATCAACGCCGGCTTATGAGGCCGTCTCTTGCCAGCAAGGTTTGGTCCTGTCTCGCGCAGCGACGATCTTGCATGTCGGGCGAATTGAACCGTGGCGGCAGACACCGTGCACATTCGAAGCTCAATCGCGGCGCGTCCAGGCGCACCTTCAGTCGCTGTGAAGGTTTATCGGAGCAGGAGTTTGAGCCACGACAACTCGGTCGCGGCGACAACTGTAAACGAAAGCGTGCCGATGCGCTTTGCGATTCGGCAACTCGGAGCCCCAAGGCTGACAAGGGGTTGCGATTCCTCGTAAGCGTTTGGAGCGGCGATTCGGAGCGTCACTGGAGACAAGGCGTTATGACGGAGCGCGGTGCAAATCGGCAGTTGCGACTCCAGCGAGAGGATATCTGAATTGAGCCGTCGATCGGCTCCACTGGGCACCATTGAGAAGCTCGACCTCACCCATCCCAAGCTCGCCATTTTCACACAGGAACGGTTAACCATCTCGCAAGGACCGACGATCTGGAAAAGGGATTTTCTCAGCGGGGGCGGACAAGTCCGGACAGTTTCAGTGGTGGACGTTGAGGCAGTAGGTGGCCCGAAACTGCTTGAAAACCAGCCTTCGGAGCTTCAGCCCTTGCCCGCTTTGCCACGCAAACTGTCCGGACCGT
>DAIDJG010000466.1 GCA_027451445.1 Singulisphaera sp. | reverse complement strand
CGGCCTGCCGGGGTTCCGAAGACGGAACCCCAGCCACCCTTGGAAAAGCCCACCGCGAGTGACTGCGGTTTGTGTCAAAAAACTTCTGCGGACCTGCTTAGCCACAGATCTCCTTCACCAGCCGCACAAGGCGGCTGGGGTCGAGGAAAAAGAAACGCCGCTTGGTGCCGAGAGTCTAGCCACAGACCTCCTTCACCAGCCGCACAAGGCGGCTGGGGTCGAGGAAAAAGAAAGGCTCATGTCAAAAGACTTCTGGGGACCTGATTATTGGCCAGCCCGCTTCCCGCGAAGACGGCCAACCAGACTCCCGAACTTCTCGCTCCTTGACCGCCGAGGTCGTTCACGAGTCTCTCGTTAATGGTGGAACGAGCTCACGCTACGACGCGAATTCGCGGATCGTGCAGTAGGCGTCCGGCCCCATCTGGGCGTGGGGGCTTCTCGCCGCCGAGGTAGCTGTGGACGCCGTGCTGCGACGGCAGCGAGCCGGTGAGGAACGTCGCGCGCGTGGGGGAGCAGACCGGATTACTGCTCAAGGCGCGCGTGAAGTGGATTCGGCTGATACGAGGCGGAGCATGACGTGTCAGGATCCCTGGACCAGGGTGAGTCGGTGGCACTGGAGAAAATGCAAGGCCCGAGCGCGACAGAAAAAGGGTCAATTCTCGCGCGGTCATTTCTTGTCACTGCCGATTGGTAGCGAAGGCGTGTAGTTCTTGTTGCCGGTGGGGAGCTGCGGGGCGAACGACTCGAAGATGTCGCCGATCACCCGGTCGGCAAGAGCGGTGACCTGCTTGATGATGATCGGCTCGACCCCAGGCGCGAGGGGTGTCATGTTCGGCTCGTAGCCCCCTTCCTTGTACGCCTGGTCGGTGCAGATGTAATGAAGATCGCCGTTGGCGTAGCCGACGACGATCGGGATGGCGCGGTCGGCGATCACCTTCTCGATCTGATAGCCGTACTCGACGAAGGGCTCGCCGGGAATCGTCAGAAATAGGAACGGCCCGACGCGCAGGGCCTGAAACTCGGCGCGCACCGGCTTCTCCTTGCCGGGAAGGTCCAGGACCGCTGACTCGCAACGGATCGGATAGAGCTTGGGACGCTTCGACAATTCCTCGCGCACCACGGCACGGTCGGCCGCGCGGACGACCTCACAGCCGAGGTCGCGGCCGATCCAGCGGATATCGGCCTCGTCTCCGCAACGGTAGGGGAACCCGGGAAGGTTGGGCCGGATGTTCCCGGCGCACCCCTGGAGGAAGAGCGTCTGGGTCGGGGCACCGTAAACCGTCTCGACGAAGCGCTGGGCCTCGCCCGGGAAGTCGGCGCTCGTTTTGGGAAATCCGTTGGGATAGGGGGGCGTCCACTTGTCGCCCCAGGTGAAGACACAAGGGTGGCAGACGGCGTGCATCACGATCGCCAACGGCGCCAGGCTGTGGCCGTCATCGATGCGGACGACCTTGACGCGGCGGTCGCACGGGCCGTCGGGATCGAGCCGGGTGATCGACCGGCCGCCGACCATCTTCCGGCGGTTGATGTTGAAGCGCACCTCGCCCTCGCCGTAGCCGAGCGAGACCGGACGCAACGCGCGCGCTGCGCCCGACGCGGCGGTGGCGATTTTCTCGATGACCGTGCGGCGGTACGGAGAGTCCTTCGACCAGCCGGGTCCGGAGTGATTGTGGGAGGTGGCGACCAGGATGTTCTGTGGAGGCGTATCCGACGCCTGCGAAACCGCCGCGCGCACCGACTGGACCATCTCTTCCCACGAGCTGATGAGATCGAGGGTGACGATCGCCGCCTTGGTGCGGCCGTCGTCCAGCAGCAGAACCGCCGCACGGATGGGGTCGCGGGCGCCCTGGGTCTCGCGGACGTGGCCCACCACCTTCGTGCCGGGCGGAGGGGTGATATCGACCTTGCCGACCCCGGCCCGAAGGTTCGATTCCACTTTGAACGATTCGGCAGGGACCGCGTCTTCAGCCGCCCTCACCACCCAGGCTGAACTCAGGGCCGATATCAGCGCAAGGTGCCATACGACTCGCATCATGAGTGCCCCTCTCCACAACGCCTTGAGGCCAAGCCTTTCGATCGAAGTTTAACGCCTGCCATCGCCGGTCGACCTCATCCCGGTGGCGATCATTGCGCATTTCCGCATGCCGATCAACCCACTGCCCTTGCCAAATTCCACCGGCAATGACTGCGAATGCGCAGTGCGTAACTTCGCGGTGGACCCGGCGAAAACCGCGCCCGGCTCCAGACGACCCTCGACATTTCACTCTGTCCCCCCGCGCTCGATGATCGCCGCGACCGCCCGGGCGTTCACGACGGGTGGGTCGGGGTATCGGCGGGCATAGCCAATCGGCGTGACGTTTTGAAGCGCGTCGGTGGCGTGGTTACCGTGAAACACAGCCTCCGATGGGAAGCTCGCCCGGGCATTGGGATCGGCGCCATGGTCGAGGAGGAGCCTCGCGCGCGAGTCGGCATCCGGGCCCGTGCCAAAGGCCAGGTTGACGACGGTGTGGAAGAGCGGCGTGTGGCCCGGCAAGCCTTCGGCGGCGCTCGCGGCGCGGGCGTTCACATCGGCTCCCCGCTCGATGAGCCAGCGCGCCACGTCGATGTCGTCGAACTCGAGCGCCAGGTGTAAGAGTGTGCCGCCAGTCACGGGCGTCGCGGGATACGCCTCGCCCGGCTCGCCGTCACGATTGAAGAAGATCTCGCGATCCGCGAAGCGCCGCTCGAGCAGTGACGGGTCGCGGTCGAGGTGCTCCTGGAGCAGGTCGAGCCGGCTGCGATGCAGCGCCATCACGGGAGTATCCGCCAGCGTGAAGCCCGCCTCGCCGACGATCTCGAGGCACGCGCTTTTGTCCTTGGGCCTTCGCGAATAGATACAGGTGAGCATCTCGATCGGGTCGCAGTTCGGCGCGTGCAGGCTGGCGCCGTGGTCGAGCAGCCATTGCAAGGTCCGAGGCGCAAAGGCCTCCATCGGGGCGCAGATGATAGGATACGTTCCGTTCCAGAGCGCGTTGACGTCGGCTCCGTGGGCGACCAGAAGCTCGGTCATGGGGAGCTTGCTATCATCGAGCGCCGCGCGCATCAAAGGGCCGTCGCCCCCTTGGTGGACATCGGAGCCGTTTTCGATCATCCATCGCGCCATGGCGAGCCGTGTCTCGCTGGGCGGCACGCGCGGCACGCGGCACTCGGCAACCCACGTGAGCGGCCCGTTCTTGCCGTAACCGATCGGCGCACGGTGGAGCTCCGGGTGACGCGTCATCAGGCGCTTGACCGCGTCCAAATCGTTGGCGTCGATGGCCAGCTTGAGCTGCCCGGCAAGCTGCAAGGAATCGACGTGCGCCTTGAGCTTGGGCCAGCTTGCAAACCCGTACCGCCGGGCGATCTGGAGCTGCGCCCTGGCCACAGAGTCAGCCTCGCCCGCCTTGAGGAGGTCCTTGGCCTGGTCCTTGAGATGGCGGAGGTCGGGGTTTTCGGGGAGCTGGCGCGCGGGTTCTTCGGAGTGAGTCGACATGACAACCTTCTTTCCGTGGCGCCCGGTGTCCGCACGACGGGCCGAAAGAAGGTTTGTGTTCCTTCGTTGCAGGCAGGTGGGCTTCTACCCTTTCCGCGGACTGGGTGCGTCCTGTACGCGAAGGTGGATGCTAAAGGAATGGAGGAGGCGCGTCAAGCAGGAGGAGTGGTTAGCGAGATTCACTGAGGCAACGAGCACGCCACGCCTGTCGATCCACGAGCAGTTCAATATCAACCGTCGAGATTCTTCCGGAGCGATGAGGAGGGGTCAGGAAGAGTTGGATACCGGGTCGCAAAGGATGGATCGAGCGAGCGCTTACCGAATCGATGCACGCCCTCGTTCACTCTCGTGAGCGCTCATTGGCAACCCATGGCAGCAATGCGCTTTTTACTTTTTCAAGGTCTGGGTCGTGAGAAAGTACGTGTTCCCGATTGAACGGCCAGCGTCGGTCACCCAGTTCGCTCTGAAACAGGAACCAGAGGAACCGCCAGAACTCCGAAGCCACAGCGTACGTGGGCACGCCGTATCCATCGACATACGGATCGATGAAGTAGACCGGACGCAACGGCTTATCCTCGGATTCGAGCGCGAGGACGTAGTAGTCGCCGCAACCGTCGGTGCCCAAGGGAAGCCAGAGCTTCTCTTTGAATTGCGGTAGAAACGAGTACGTCTCCTTGAAGTCTCCAAGGCCGTAGACCCCGCCAGGCCCGATACAGGGGCCATCCGAGAACTGGAGCCATTCCCGAACTTCCGTCGGAATCGGAATGCCTCGCACGAAACAAAAACCATCGATCTGAGAATCCGAGGCTCCCGGAGGAAGGGATGTCCCCGGCTCTCTCGGCACAATCGTCGCGAGTCGCCGAACCTCGTCGTGAAGAGACATGGATAGATCCTCTACCACAAGTTTTGGGCACGGCCAAAATTCCGCTCGGCTCCCTGATTCGCGAGTCTGACGCCAGTGGTTGCGGAGGCGGTCAGGAACACCCAGGGCGCCCCCAAAGTGCACCACTGCCGCTCGACACTCGTCGTGGGGAGTGATACAGTCGAGAAGCCTGAACTAACGCATTCGTCGTCTGCGACATTTCCAAAAGGGTTGGGCTTTCAAATGAGCGCGCTCCGTTATGGGGTGGGTCTGGCGATCGTGCTCGTAGCGATGGTGGCGGTCGCCTGGCCGGGTTTGCAGTCCGCGCGGCAGGGTGCGCGACGGGCGGCGATCACCTGAAACCTCAGCTCGATTGCGCTGGCGGTCGCCGGCTACCACGCGGAATGGGGCTGTTATCCGCCGGCCTACGTGGCCGACGGGGAAGGCCGCCCGATGCACAGTTGGAGGGTGCTCCTCTTGAAGCACGCCCCGGCTCCCTATCCCGACCTCTACCGAGAGTATCGTTTCGACGAGCCCTGGAACAGCTCGCACAACGCCAGCCTCGCCGGTCGCATTGGGGAGTTCTATCGGCGCCAGGGGCTCGATGCGGCCGGTACGCACCGAACGAGCTTTGTCGCGGTCGTCGGCGCTGAGACGGCGTGGCCCGAGACGCGTTCCTCAAAGAAAAGCGACCTGACCGATGGTCTTTCGCAGACGATCTTGCTCGTCGAGATGGCGGACTCGGGCATCGACTGGATGGAGCCGCGCGACCTGGTGTTCGGTTCTATGAGCTTCCGGGTGAACGACCCTGGCGGAAACTCTCCGGGCAGCAAGATCCGAGGGGCGCGGATGCTCCTGGCCAACGGGCAGGTTCACGAGTTGCCCGACGGCTTCGCCCCCGAGACGCTCCGCGCGATGCTGACCGCACGCGGCGGTGAAGCCATCGTCGAAACTCAAGACGGCTGGAACCTTGCCCAAGACGGAACCAAGAAGAGGGCACGGTGATGAAAGAGATCGTTTTCACCGACGAAATCGCCACCACCGCGACTCGGCGACGCCCCTGGTATCGCCTCTCAGTCCGCCAGTCCATGGGCCTTGTTTTCGCACTCGGTTGCGTGTTCGGCCTGTTGGCCACGCTGGCCGGCGCCGTCCAGGCTGCGCGCGAGGCCGCAAGGCGCTCGCAATGCGTGTGCAATTTCTGCCAGATCACCCTCGCGATCCATAACTACCACGAGACCTACGGCGTCCTTCCCCCCGCCCACGTCGACGACGCAGCCGGCCGGCCCATGCACAGTTGGCGCGTGTTGATCCTTCCTTTCATGGAACAAACGGCACTTTATAATTCGTATAACATGAGCGAGCCCTGGAATAGTCCAGGGAACTCCAAGCTATTAAACATGATGCCGAATATTTACGCGTGTCCGAGCCGCGCGGCCGCGCTCGGCGGATCCACCAATCTGACGAGCTACGTCGTGCTGACCGGCCCTCGCACCGCGTTTCCGGATGGCAAGACGGTCACGTTCGGCGACATCACGGACGGAACCGCAAAGACGGTTCTTGCCGTCGAGGTGGCCAACGTGAACATCCCCTGGACGCAGCCGGTCGACCTCGACGTCCGGACCATGAGCTACCGCGTCAACGACCCCAAGCGCCCTGGGATATCGAGTTGGCACCCGCACGGCGCGAACGTGAGCTTCGCCGACGGCGGCAAGCGCTTCATGCGGGAAGGCATCACCGCCGGTGAGTTGAGAGCGCTGTTCACGATCGACGGCGGCGAAGAAATCGACGTGGAACGCGCCTTGTCGCACAAGTAACATCACTTGATTGATGCGCGGCGCAGTTACCGCAACGGCCCTCCACCGCGCAGTGCCTCTGCACGGTAGAAGGCGCGAGCCTGTGGATGATCGACGGTGAGGAGTCGAACGATGCCAGCCAACCTGCCTTTCCTCACGGCAGGACCGTGGAGCCGCCTTTTTTGGGCGCAACCATGATCTTCTTCATATCCCCTCCACCTGCCCCCTGGAGACCAGCCTTGGCCGCATCTGCTCCCTCCTCGACGGTCCCTGGGTTCATTTGGTTGGCTGCTCCGTTGTCCCCACATCCCGTCAGGAGACCCGAAACGATCAAGCCAATGCCAAGCGTCACTCGAACTCTCATGGATACCTTTCTCCAAGTATGGGTCCGCGGAATCGCTAAGAGTCTGTCCCTGAAGTGCAGCGGAGCTGGAAAAGGGGGACTGGCTCCGAGTCTTCGAGGTGCCTGTCCCCCTTTTCCGGCGGAGCGAGAAGCGTGGAAATGGGGACTGGCACCGTCCGAAGACGTCCGGAGCCAGTCCCCATTTCCACGCTCCGGGGGCTTGTGGGACAGACTCTAAGCTCTGAACAAATCAAAAAATCAAATTCAGGACGTCGATACCCCCTAAGGGGCAGGCCGACTTCGTGACCGAAATACTCAAGAGCCACATCCGCCTCCCGATGCCGGGAGCCCGCATGGCCCAGGCGCTTCCGATGGGATGGGCGTCGTACCTGCGCCTCTCTTATCCCGTCGAGAACCAAAACGCAGACGACGATTCTCAGGGACAATGCTCAATAAGAATCGGAACTCACCGTTTCACCGGCCGAGCGGGTGCCCAAGGCCCACCAAGTTTGCGTGCTCACCGAGTCTTTCACGAACTTGACGGAGCCATCGGTAAAACAGACATTCACCCCCCCTGAGTGATTGCTGTTCGGGGGCATCGAGCTGCTCGGTCCACCCCAGACATTGTCCACACCATACGTGCCGCCCTGGTTGTAGCAATTCACGCTATTGGGAGTCCCGAAGTGGCTGTACGAGCTCACAAACCCATACCAGGGGTAAGCGTTGACCCAGATCCAGCCGATGTAGGTGCCGTTGTTCGTCCCGGTTGACCCCGGGATTCCCTGGCACGACTGGAGATAGGCCAGCGCTTGGGCGGCTGTTCCGGTGGTATCGGACGGGTAGACGGGGGCGGGAATGGGAGCCCCTGGGTTCGCGAAACTGGTGCGTTTGAAATCGGGCGAACTCCGCAAGATTGTCGGATTTCCGGCGAGTCCGTGCAGACGTTCGCTGAAGAGGCCTGTATTCGAGGTTCCGTCGAGCATTGCCTCCATGCCGATCGGCCCGACATTGGGATGGCTGTACCAGCCATTCGGAATGAGGGTGCCGGTCCAGAAGCCGAACGTCCCGGGCCCCCCCAGGTTGCCCACGTAGTCGAGCGTCGCCCAGGGAGGATTCGTCGGTTGCCTGGTATTGTCGCTGGGACAGAGGAGCACGCTGAGTTGCGTGTAGGCGACCGTGGTGTTGACCGCTGTGCCACAGGTCTTGTCGTACACCGTAAACGCGAAATTGAACGAGTTGTAAAGGGCGGATTGCTCGATCTGAGGAAGGATCTGCGTGGGCCACCCCACGCTCCACCCAGTGCACGGCGAAGATCCGCTTGGATACAGACAGAACATGGGCAAGACTTGCGTCTGCGAGATGTAATTATGGACCGCCAGCCCCAACTGCTTGAGGTTGTTCACGCACTGAGAACGGCGCGCCGCTTCGCGCGCGGCCTGCACGGCGGGCAACAGCAACGCGATCAGTACCGCAATGATAGCGATGACGACCAGCAATTCGATAAGAGTGAAGGCGCGACGCAATCGCATGATAGGAGACCTCCGGGACGAATGTCCGACGAAAGAACGATTGGACCTCTCCTTGAGGATAAGGTTCCATCAGAATGTCGCCGATTGAGATGAAGTACAAGGAGATTCTTTTGAGAGGCTCGATTTTTTAACCTCTGCCCTCTTTATCTCTATGCCCGTGTCGACAGATCTTTCAGACAGGGGGTCTTAAGCGATCTCGAAATTCCCGACTCGACTCTGATGCCGACCCCCCAGGGATGCCGGAATCACCGAGTTTCCCGGATCAGCAACGATGACACCCAGAGCAGAGTGCCTCGCCAACGTATCCCATCTGGCCCAACCGCCATACGCAGAACCTGCGTGGGCTACCGGACGCCAACAGCCAACGAGGGGAAGGGCAACGCGACGATACCGGCGATTTCTGGAATTTAGCGAATTTACACAGTTTACATCGGTATGGCGAAACTTGCATACTGACTTATGCCTAACGATCGAGCTCGTTCACCTGCCGGACGAGCCGGCTGGGGTGTCGGGAGAGGGCTTACGGTCTGACGGGTCAACCTGAGGGTTCGTCGCAATTCTCGAATCGGGTGGCGAGTGAACAACTTGTCGATTGGGACGAGCGGTCGGCGAAGGCGGTCCGCCCCAGGTGGGAAGTGTGACAGAACACTCAGAGTCTGTCCCACAAGTCCCGGGAGCGTGGAAAAGGGGACTGGCTCCGGCCGTCTTCGGACGGTGCCTGTCCCCTTTTCCACGCCCGCTCCGCCAGAAAAGGGGGACAGGCACCT
This sequence comes from Singulisphaera sp., assembly GCA_027451445.1. Taxonomy (GTDB): domain Bacteria; phylum Planctomycetota; class Planctomycetia; order Isosphaerales; family Isosphaeraceae; genus DAIDJG01. The sequence continues at coordinate 5 of DAIDJG010000466.1, read as the reverse complement.
CGAAG
>DAIDJG010000465.1 GCA_027451445.1 Singulisphaera sp. | reverse complement strand
CCAGGGAACGATTCGGGACCATGACGACGTTTCAGGAAGCTATGGCGGAGGCGAAGAGGCGTCACCAGGCGGGTGATCTGCCGACGGCGGAGCGGCACTACCGGCTCGCGCTGCAGGTCGAGCCGAGCAACCCCGAAGCGTGGTATGCGCTCGCGCAGGTGCTCCAATCGCTTGGCAAGCTGAACGAGGCGGAAGACTGTTTCCGGCAACTCATTCAGATCAAGCCTCATGTCGCCGAACCCTACAATTCGCTCGGGATCCTCCTCGCACGCCAGGGACGCCTCGAGGAGGCTCAAGGCTGTTTCGAAAATGCGATCCGAGCCAAGCCCGAATTCGCACACGCGTACAACAACCTGGCCAACATCTTCAAAGAACGGGGACGTGCACAGGAGGCCGAACAGCGCTATCGCGAGGCGCTGCGAATCCAGCCGGACTACGCCGAGGCCCACTGTAATCTCGGTAGTCTGTTGCGCGATAGGAAAGCGTACGCCGAGGCGGAAACCGAGTGCCGTGCGGCGCTGCGACTCAAACCGGACTACGCCGACGCCTACTGCAATCTCGGCGGCGCCCTCGCAGGATTGGAGCGTCATGAAGAAGCGATCGCGGCGTTCCGGCAATCGCTCTGGCTCAACCCGAATCTTGCCGAGTCCCATAACAACCTCGGCGCTTCGCTCAGCGAGCTATTGCGCTTTGATGAGTCGATTCCGCCACTGCGGCAGGCCGTCCGGCTCCGGCCGGAGTATTCGCAGGCCTGGCGGAATCTGGCCAATGTCTTTCGCGAGCTGGGCAGGTTCGACGAGTCACTCGACGCGGTCGATCACGCGCTCCGGATCGACCCGAACGATGCCGAAGGACTGAGCAGCCGCGGCCTGGTCCTCTCCGAGCTCGGGCGTCAGGAGGAATGCCTCGCATGCTATGAGAAAGCCGCGGCGCTCGACCCGGGGCACATTCAGGTCACGCGCAACGCGGCGCTGATCCACTTGCTTCTCGGCGACTACGAGCGCGGTCTGCCCGGATTTGAGAAACGCTGGGGGGGCAAAGGGCTCCCCCAACGGCCTTTTACTCAGCCGCTTTGGGATGGCAGTCCTCTCGATGGGCGGCGGATCTTGCTCCACGCCGAGCAAGGTCTCGGCGACACCCTTCAATTCCTCCGATACATCCCCCTGGTGAAGGCGCGCGGGGGAGTCGTGATCCTCGCCTGTCAGAAAGCCCTGTTGAAGCTGCTCGCTGACTTTCCCGGTGTCGACGCGCTGCTGCCGCAAGTCGACAAGGTCAGCGACCTGCCGCCGTTCGACGTCCACGCTCCACTCATGAGCCTAGCCTACATCCTGGGCACGACGCTCGAGACGATTCCGGCAAACATTCCTTATCTTCGACCCAATCCGGCGCTCGTGGACCGCTGGCGACCTCAGATTCAAGGCCTGCCAGGCTTCAAGATCGCCATCTCGTGGCAGGGAAGCACGAAATATCGTCGGGATCGCTTTCGGTCGGTGCCACTCTCCCGATTCGCGCCTTTGGCCGAGTTGCCGGGGGTCCAGCTCATCAGCTTGCAAAAGGGCTTGGGACGTGACCAACTCGAGAACTATGCCCAACGCTGGCCACTACTTGACCTGGGCGACGGAATCGACACGACGTCGGGTGCCTTCTGCGATACCGCCGCGATCTTGTCGCTCGTTGACCTGGTCGTGGCGACCGACTCCGCGATTGTTCATCTCGCCGGCGCTTTGGGAGTGCCCGTGTTCATGCCCACGCCTTTCGTCCCCGACTGGCGCTGGATGCTCAACCGCGAGAACTCACCCTGGTATCCCACCTTCCGCCTCTTCCGGCAGACGCGGGTCGGCGACTGGGAGAGCGTCTTCGAACGGATCGCGGACGCGGTCCGTGTTCGGATGGGTGTTTCGCGTCCGATCCAGGTTGAGATCGCGCCAGGCGAGTTGATCGATAAGCTGATGATCCTTGAGATCAAAGAAGCCCGCATCAAGGATCCAGCCAAACTGCAAAACGTCCGCACCGAGCGTGTCAATGTTGCCGCCGCTCGGGACCGAGCGATTCCGCTCGTGCCCGATCTCGAGGCGACCATCGCCGAACTGAAAACCGTGAACGAAACCCTTTGGGACGTCGAGGACGAGATCCGGCAGTGCGAACGCCGCGCCGACTTCAGCGAGCGGTTCGTTACGCTCGCGCGTTCGGTCTACCAGCAAAACGACCGACGTGCCGCCTTGAAACGGATCATCAACGAGCGGCTTGGCTCACGACTGATCGAGGAAAAAGCATTCTCGACCGACCCAACCGGGGCAATGTGAGCGCCACGGTAACGAACCCGTTCCAAGTCTCTCGACCTCGTGGCGGCCCGAGGGTCCCAGCCTGTAGTAGCCCGCGCGACCCCCCCCAGAGTCACGAGACTGAACTACAGGCTGGGGCCCTCAGGCCGCCTGGGGACCCCCAATCCCAGCGCAAACGCGCAATCCCCCCCAGAATCACACGTCTGAGCGGAACCGAGTATCCCTCAGGTCGGCCCGGGGGTTCCGACCCGTGATCATCCGCGTAACCCCCCCCAGAGTCACGTGAAACACCCACGGGTCGGAACCCTCGGACCGTCGAACGCGACCTAGCGCCGAAACACGCCAAATGCGAGGCGTATGCGCAGCCGATCACCTCACTACATCGCGTGGAACCCGAGCAAAACCCTTCAGGGGTTTGTCGAAGCTCGCAATGCAAGCGCTCGTCGGGGCTTGGAGCGACCGATCAGCATCGTGGGCAGTTGACCGAGCGATCCCACGTGCTTACTCGCCCCCCTTCATTCGCGTGGAGAGAAGTCGCGAACTGAAGGGCGCGGAGGTTCAGGATGGAGGGCGAAGAATGCGACGACCCGAGCTCGTCGACTTTATCTTTGCCCTTGAAGAGCTTGAGGACTTTCGACGTGGCAGAAAATCGTTCGAGCCGTTGCGGCGGCCAGGTACGTACACTCATCACAACGCGCGGGTGATACATGGGCCCGGTTTTCAGGGAACGGACCGTGTATGGCGCAATGATGGCCCGAACGACCAGCAAAAACACCAGGGGTCGAACCAGACCAAGCGTTAGACGCATGCGATGAAGATCTACCCTCTAAACGGGTCGATGTCGCTTTGAGACGGATTCGGGCAAAACTCTTCGACCATAGTAGTATCGTGCCTGTCACAAATCAAGCCTCACAAAAAACGAACGAACAACATCCCCTAATTTTTTTTAAAGTGATCGCTGGGGATCCTCCGCTCGGTTTGTTCGCGGGGACTTCGAGAGAACCGCATAAGCACGGCCCAAACCACGTTAAAAATAACATCGTCGTTTTTGCGAAACGAGGATGTTGTCAACGAGGCCGTCCGATCGCGGCGTTTGGAACGCCAACGGTCGAAAAGCTGCTCGAGTTCTCCGTAACCGCGGCTGTACCGGCTTTCGGTATTTACAGTTTCTTCCAGATCGTTGAAAAAGGCCTTCGCCGGAAGAGCGTTCGACGCTCCGGGCGCACGCAAGACCCCTTTTTGCCGGGACGCCATGACGAAGACGTGATCGCTCGACGTTTGAGCGCTTTTCGTTCGGCAAAAAATTGCAAAGCGACTCGCTCACGGAAGGGCGAGAGTATCCTCCGCGCGCAGGTCGTCCGGTAGCCGAGTGATTCTCGTTTACCGACGATCCGTCAACGCCACGCTGTGAAAGAGCCAGGTTCAGCTCCCTCGCAGCGGGATCGACGATCAGGAGTTCAAGGATGACGACTCGACAGGCGCTTTGGGCGGTGATTGCAATCTCGACCGCGTTCCGATTGCTTTTTGCCTCGAGCGTGGGAGGGTACACCAACGAAGCATACTACTTCACTTACGCGAGGCACCTCGACTGGGGCTTCTTCGACCATCCTCCCATGGTCGGAGCGGTCGCGGCGATCGGACCCGCTGTGCTTCCGAGCGTCTCGCCGGAACTCGGTTTGCGATTTGGTTTCGTCCTTCTGTTCGCGGCCTCTTCGTGGCTCCTTGCGCGTCTGACCGCGCGACTCTATGGCCCTCGCGCGGGCGTGTTAGCCGCACTAGCGCTTAACGGCACGATCTTTTATGGGCTCAAGATTGGGACCTTCGCGGACCCGGATGGGCCGCTGCTGTTCTTCTGGCTTCTCACGCTTGACCGATTGCTCGTTGCGTTCGAGGAACCGGAGCGCGTTGTGCCATGGATCGGCGTCGGGCTCGCCTGGGGCGGAGCCCTCCTGAGTAAGTACCATGCGGTCTTCTTGCCTGCCGGGGCCGTGCTCTACCTGCTCCTGCGGCCGGCCAATCGACGTTGTTTGCGTACGCCTGGGCCCTACCTGGCCGCGGTCGTCGGCGGCTTGATGTTTTCACCGGTGATCTTTTGGAATTCGCATCATGGCTGGGCCTCCTTCCTGTATCAAGGAAACCGCGCCGGCGGATTCCATGGATTCCGTCCCGAAATGTTGCAAGAGGCCCTTGTCGGCCAGGCCTTATACCTCACGCCTTGGATCTGGGTGTGGTTGCTCGTCGTGCTCTTCCGCATGTTGCGACGCGGACTTCGCGACTGGAGCGAGGCCGAAGCACTGCTCATGTGCGAGGCGATCCCCGCCCTGACTCTCTTCATGGGGCTCTCAACGTTTCAGCGGATCATGGCTCACTGGCCGCTCATCGGGTTCGTGGCCTTGCTCCCTCTGCTGGGACGAACCTGGGCAAATCTCGACGAGAAAGACGGCCCGCGCTTTCGGCGCCGGTTGGTGGCCGTCGCCATCGTGCCGATGGTGCTCGGCTGTCTCTTCATCGTCCAGGCGCGAACCGGTCTGTTCCAGGATGGGAAGGGACGACTCCTCGGTCTGATCCCATCCCGGCGCGACCCAACGGTCGACACCATCCGGTGGCGCCAGATCGCCCACGAACTCGAGCAGCGGGGGCTGCTCGATGAACCGGGTACTTTCCTTTTCACCGACTACTGGTGCTTCAGCGCCGAACTGGAAATGGCGACCAAGCGCCCCTCCCCCGTCGCGTGTTTCCACCGTGACGCGCGCAGCTTCACCTTCTGGAGCCGGCCCGAGGAGTGGGTAGGCCGGGATGGGATCTTCGTTCGGGTAGAGGACGGTCTATGCCACTCTGACTTTTACGAACCGTGGTTTACACGCGTTGAGCCGATCGGTTCATTCCCGATCGTGCGCGCGGGCGTGCCCCTCCAGACTGTGAAACTCTATCGCTGTGTCCGGCAAACCGACCCGTTCCCGATCGGCTATCGTGGCCCCGGACTGATCCCACGGCCAAAGCGCGCCACCGAGCCAGATTCGCGCGTGATGGCACGGAGTGGATCAGAGGCAACAACAAAATAGCTCCACGCGATCAACAAGAGGGGTCGCGCTGGAGCCGATGAATGGAATGGGCAGAGCCGGGATCGAACCGGCGACACCAGGATTTTCAGGACCTCACGCCCGCACAAGTTTTCGACCGGAAGGCTCTTGCGACACATAGTTTACATCGAGCATCCACCCCTTGCAATCCCGCATATCGCTGAGCATTTACCCCGCGTGATTTACTCGTACCGGCTGTCTTCTGGTAGTACCCTGTAGTACCCATCGGGTGTAGCTCGTCCTTAATGGGTTTCTGGTTCAAGATCGGGACGGGACGCCGGTAGCAAACCAAGTCGCCACATATCCAATCTGCGATCGTGGAGGGCATAGCTCCCGGTCGATCCTGAGTCGCCTGAATGGCGACGCGGCAAAGATAGCAAATAAAGTATCGTTGCAATTTCATATCTTGACTCGACTTGCAACCCCTGGTATAATCGCAATATCGGCGAACAAACCCTCGCATCTCATGCATGAGCGCGCTATGGACGCACAACGACACGACGACCAACCCCTTCCTGATCTCACCCTCCGGGAGGCCGCCGCCAGACTCAAGGGCAGCCATCCGGGAAAGAGAGTCCACACTGCTACGATCACGCGCTGGATCATCCGAGGCGTGAAAACCCCCACAGGCGAACGCATCATGCTTCGGGCCGTACGGATGCCGGCGTGTTGGCTAACGAGCGAGCGCTGGATCGCGGAGTTCGCAGAGGCTCTAACCCATGCCCGCCTCGCCACGCCCAAAGACCGGCAACTCTCCGTTAGCGCCGAAAGCCGGCGCGCCCATGCTTGTGCTGAGAGAGAACTAGACAAGATCGGCGTGTGATCATTCTAGCGATGAGAGATCCGAGAAATCGCACAGAACTAGCGATTACAGTTTGTTTTGAGGACGTGAAAAAATCTGGTCCAACCCCTAGGTACGGAGTGCGCGAGACGATAGGATTGCGTGTACCACGGTAGCGACGGCCCATGACGCACACCTAGACTGCCTGCACCACTCACGTCGCGCTCCCACACGCGGCTCTCCGCCGCGCCCGTCACATGACCGACCGCATATGGCTCTCCCGTCGTGCTGCCGCGCGCGAACTCGCGTGCAGCGTCGAGGTCGTCATTCGGCTCGCCACCGGCGGCCTGATCGCGACCCGACGACTCCCGACCGCTCACGTCCAGTATCTCGCCTCCGACGTCAAGAATATCAAAGATATAAGCGTATCACATCGTGCTGTGCAGCGTCTCGACACGTCGGCGCAGCAGATCGCGTAGTTCGAACTGAGAGCGGCCCGCCGGGTGGTGCCAGCGGGCCGCGAGTGGTCCATGATCCGGGAGGACAGTATCCACGATGATGTCACACATGGCGCGGCCGGTCAAGAGCGAGCAGACACCCCGCCGCCTCGCCGGAGGCTGGGGTAATGCCCTCGCTACGATCCCGTGCGCCGCACATCTGCTCCGGCGCCACCAGGCCGATATCGACGCACTCGTCTCGGCCGGCCTGGTGAACATCGAGAGTATCCGGGGATGGCGGTACGTCCGCCTGGACGCCGTCGAGGCCGCGCTGGCAGGGTACGGCCCGGGGGATGTCCGATGAGCGCAGCCTCAGATCGTCCTGCCGATCGCGCCGGTCCCGAGGAGTGGTACGTGCGCGTCCGGCCCAGCTTCATTGGCAAGCAAAAGCTGAGGAGTCCGCTCGCCCGGCTCACTCTGATGCAGCTCGACTGGTACGCCAGGGATCGCGCATACTGCTGGCCCAGTGTCCCGACCTTGATGCGCGATCTCGATGTGAGCCAGAGCGCCATGCGAGGCACCCTAGTAGAGTTGGAGCGTCAGGGGTTCATTCGCGCTGTCACGGTCCCCAATCGCGGACGGAGGTCGATCATCGGATGGATTCTGATTGAGCGTCCGGACCCGAGACAACCAGTCGCCAGTACGCTCGATCTCCAGGACGCGGCCAAGTCCGAGTTGGTTCGTCGCCACGAGGCGAAGAAGAATGGCGCGCCACGACGCGCCATTCAACCACGGTCAAATGGCGCGCTGGATCACTCTTCGAATGGCGCGCCGCAGCGCGCCGGAATAAACCCGCATCTGAAACAAAACGCAATCCGAAACACGCCCCCCAACCCCCCGAGCTCGGAGGGAGAGCCTGGAGCGGTTCGAGGGGGAGTGCTGCGCGGGGAGGGAAAGCGGATGCCACCCAAGGCAATTTGCGAGGCCAAGTCCCTCAAGGCTCCCGATTCCCCTTCCGCCGATCCGGGAGGGCGGGACGGAGCGACTCCCGCCACGGCGGCCGTCGACCGCTCTAGACCGGCAACTCGTAGTTGAAGACCAATGAAACGAATCATTTCTCCCGGCTTGCTTTTTTGCCCAGTTTCACGCCGCTGATTTCACCAGCGGACGACCCGTGTAGGTCCAGCGAAACGGTTTGGCAAACACACGATTGAAATACTCGATGAATTTCAACAACTTTATGCGCAGATCGTCCACCGATGTAAATGAGCCACGCCGGATGACTTTCCGCATGATCACGCCAAACACCACCTCGATCTGGTTCAGCCACGATGTGTGCTTCGGCAGATACA
>DAIDJG010000464.1 GCA_027451445.1 Singulisphaera sp. | reverse complement strand
TTGCACTTATGATCCGACAGGCGATGATCGCTCCAAAATGGCTGTTTTTCAGCCAACATAGCCTTGTTCGTTCCCCAGCAAGCTCAGCCATTCGCGGTGTGCTTTTTGGCCACCGGGTAAAAAGTGTCGGGTGGCCAGCCCACAAAGGGGGGAGGGAGTTAAATCAGTCGTCCTCCTGGGTCCGCGGTAAGTTGAACGGTATTAGGGCCGTCGTCTCGCCTCGGGTTTGCTCTCGGCACGTTGCGCTGTATCATCCCTCGGAGAACCGGCCTTGATCGCCCGCTTTTTCATCGATCGCCCGATCTTCGCCGCCGTGTTGTCGATCGTGATCACGCTCGCGGGCGGCGTTGCGGTTCGCGCGTTGCCGCTCGCGCTCTATCCGCCGGTGTCGCCGCCGCTCGTCCAGGTCGATTGCAACTATCCCGGCGCCAGTGCTCAGGTTGTGGCCGAGTCGGTCGCCACACCGATCGAGCAGCAGGTCAACGGCGTCGAGAACATGCTCTACATGTCGTCGCAGTGCACCAACGACGGGTCCTACAACCTGTCGGTCACGTTCAAGCACGGCGTCGACCTCAACATGGCCCAGGTGCTCGTGCAGAACCGCGTGAGCCTGGCGTTGCCGAACTTGCCGGACGTCATCAAGCAGACCGGAGTGACGACCCGCAAGAAGTCGCCCGACATTCTGATGGCGATCGCGATCAATTCACCCGGATGTGAACTGAAGTTGATGCCGGGGCTGAAAGATGTGTCCGAGCTGCCGACGCGCGGCAAGGACCTGGCCGTCGTGGCCGAGGTCAACAAGGCGCTTCATATTCGCGTTTTCGGCAGCAACGAAAAGATCGCCAAGGACTTCAGTGAGTCGGACCTCCCGGAAAAAGCCCGCGTAATCAACGATCTCAAGCAGCAGCTCGAAAGCGTGTGGCCCCTTCACCACCTGACGGGAAGTGAGGAGGCTGGTGTCATCTCGATGGCGCTTTCGATTGTCGGCTACAAGCCCCCAGCCGACGTGGGATTCGACCAGCTCTATCTGAGCAACTACGCGCTGATGCACATCAAGGAAGAGCTCGCGCGCGTCCCCGGGGTGAGTGACGTCACCATGCTCGGTCAGCGCGACTATGCGATGCGGATCTGGCTGGATCCGGACAAACTCGCCGCGCGCAACCTCACAGCCGGCGACGTGGTCAGTGCGATTCGCGACCAGAATCAGCAGGTCGCCACGGGCCAGATCGGCCAGCAGCCCGCGCCTCGCGGTCAAGTGCTTCAGGTGCCTCTGACCACGCTGGGGCGTCTGATCGACGTCCAGCATTTCGAGAACATCGTGCTCCGGATCACGCCGGACTCCCGGTACATCCGCATCAAGGACGTGGGCCGCGTCGAGCTCGGGGCGAAGAACCAGGACATCAAGTGCCTGGTCAATGGCAAGCCATCGGCGACCCTCGCCGTGTTCCAGCTCCCGGACGCCAATGCGCTCGACACGGCTGTGATGGTCAAGGAAAAGATGGAGGAGCTCTACAAGGATTTTCCTCCGGGCCTGGGCTATGAGATTCGCTACGACACAACGCCCTACATCAGCGAATCGATCCTCGAGGTCTTCAAGACCCTGCGCGACGCAATTGTGCTGGTGGCGATCGTCGTTCTGCTGTTTCTTCAGAACTGGCGGTCGGCACTGATCCCTTTGATCGCGGTGCCGGTCGCGATCATCGGCTCGTTCGGCGTGCTGGCCGTCTTCGGCTTCAGCCTCAATAACCTGACGCTCTTTGGGCTCGTGCTTGCGATCGGAATCGTGGTGGACGATGCGATTGTGGTGGTCGAGGCCGTCGAGCATCACATCGAGCACGGGCTCCCGCCGCGGGCAGCGACGATTTGCGCGATGCACGAAGTCTCGGGACCGGTCATCGCGATCGGGCTCGTGCTCTCGGCGGTGTTTATTCCGTGCGCGTTCATCTCGGGGATCGTCGGTCAGTTCTTCCGCCAGTTTGCGCTGACGATCGCGAGCTCGACGATCATCAGCGCGATCAATTCGTTGACCCTGAGTCCGGCACTGGCCGCGCTCCTGCTGCGGCCCAAGTCGCGCGAGCAGAAATTCGCCGATCCCTTGCCGAGAGCCGCGTTCGCGCTCCTGGGAGGCTGGGCGGCGTTTGAGTATCTCACGCCGCGTTTGGCCCCTCGGCTCGGAGAATTGCTGGCGGCGCGTGCGCCGAGCTTCGCGGCGAATGCGGGGATGTGGCCCGCCTGGGTGACCGCGGTCGGCGCGGGTGTGCTGGTGGGCTGGGTCGTGAGCCGGCCGTTGAATCGGCTGCTGGGTGGGTTCTTCGCGGTGTTTAACTTCGGCTTCCGGTTCGGGACCAAGGTTTACACGCGGGTGGTTGGCATCATGCTGCGGGTGAGCTTCCTGGTGCTGCTCGGCTACGGCGGGTTGCTCTACCTGACCTACGACGGTTTCAAGCGAGCGCCTGCGGGTTTCATCCCGTCGCAGGACATGGGTTACCTTCTCATCAACGTCCAGTTGCCCGACTCCGCATCGGCGGAACGGACGGACGCGGTGATGGAGAAGATCAGCAGCATCGCCCGTCGGCTCCCCGGCGTCAGGCACACCCAGACGATGGCGGGTATGTCGTTTCTGCTGAGTGCGAACGGGTCGAACTTCGGCTCGATGTTTATCATCCTGGACGACTTTTCGAAGCGTGCCGCTCCTTCGATGCGAGGGGATGCGATCCAGGCCAAGCTGCGCGAGCTGTACGCGGCGGAGGTGCCTGAGGCCATGCTGACGGTCCTTGGACCGCCCCCGGTACGCGGCGTCGGGCGTGCGGGCGGATTCAAGGTGATGGTCGAAGACCGCGGCGACAATGGGGTCGAGACGTTGCAAGGTCAGACGGAGAACCTCGTCGACAAGCTCAAGGAAGACAAGCGGCTCGTCAGTCTCGTGTCCGTCTTCCGCGCCAATGTGCCGCAGCTTTACGTCAACCTGAACCGGGTCGAGAGCATGACGAAGGAGGTCGGGCTCAAGGACTTCTTCGACACCTTGCGCATCTACCTCGGCTCGTTGTACGTCAACGATTTCAACAAGTTCGGCCGCACCTGGCAGGTGATCGTGCAGGCGGACCATCACTTCCGCAACCGCGTCGACGGCGTGCGGCGGCTCAAGGTTCGCAACGCGGAAGGCGCGATGGTCCCGCTCGGGGCACTTGCCGACATCGAGGAACGCAACGGGCCGCTGATCATCATTCGTTACAACATGTACCCGGCCGCGCCGGTGAACGGTAGCGCCGCGCCGGGCGTCTCGTCGGGGACGGCGATCAAGATCGTCGAGCAAAAGGCCCATGAGCAACTGCTGTCGTCCATGGCGACCGAATGGACCGAGCTGGCCTACCTCGAGCTCCAGGCCGGCAACACGGCGATGATCATTTTCGGGTTCGCGGTCGTCATGGTCTTCCTCGTTCTAGCCGCTCAGTACGAGAGCTGGTCGTTGCCCCTTGCCGTGATCCTCGTCGTACCGCTCTGTTTGCTCAGCGGCGTCACCGGCGTGCGGCTGGACAGCCAGGATATCAATATTTTCACGCAGATTGGCTTCGTGGTCCTTGTAGGCCTGGCCTGCAAGAACGCGATCTTGATCGTCGAGTTTGCGAAGCACCGGCGCGAGGCTGGCGAGACGCGACGACAGGCGACGCTGGACGCGTGCCAGCTTCGTCTGCGGCCGATCATCATGACATCGCTGGCATTCATTCTCGGTGTCGTGCCCCTGATCATCGGTCATGGCGCCGGTGCTGAGATGCGGCATACCCTGGGCATCACCGTGTTCAGCGGGATGCTCGGCGTCACGGCGTTCGGCGTCTTCCTCACGCCGGTGTTCTTCTTCGTGATCGACTGGCTCGGCGGGACGCAGTTCTTCGCCTCCCGCACGACCCGACGCGTGGGCAAAATTGCCCTCTACGTCCTGACCCTGGGAATTCTGCCTCTCATCACCGTCGTGCCCAGGATGCTCTTCCGAGAGCTGCGACGGCGGCCGGTTCCTCCGCCGAAGAAAATCAATCCCGACCCGGAGTTGGCCGAGCCCCACGAATTCGTCGAGCAAAAGTGAGCTGAATCTATGTTCTCGAAGTTTTTCATCGACCGGCCGATCTTCGCCGCGGTGTTGTCGATCATCATCACCCTCGGCGGCAGCATCGCGGTCTGGACCCTGCCGATCGCCCAGTACCCCGAGATCACGCCTCCGACGGTCGAGGTCTCGGCCTACTACCCGGGCGCCAATGCCAAGGTCGTCCATGACACCGTGGCCGCGCCAATTGAGCAGCAGGTTAACGGCGTTGAGAACATGCTCTACATGTCGTCGCAGTGCACCAACGACGGGATGTATACGCTCACGATCACATTCCGGCTTGGCGTCGACCTGAACATGGCCCAGGTGCTCGTGCAGAACCGTGAGAGCCTGGCCGAACCGATCTTGCCCGACCTGGTCAAGCGCAGAGGGGTGATGGTCAAGAAGAAGTCGCCCAGCACCCTGATGATCGTGAATCTGTTCTCGCCCGACAAGACGCGGGACAACCTGTACTTGAGTAACTATGCGACGATTCAGCTTCGCGACGAGCTGGCGCGTCTGCCGGGCGTGGGCGACATCACCTATCTCGGCCAGCGCGACTATAGCATGCGCGTGTGGCTCGACCCGGGGAAGATGGCCTTCCGCAACCTGACGTCGACCGACGTCGTCACCGCGATCGAACAACAGAACGCGCAGGTCGCCGCCGGCCAGATCGGCCAGCCGCCCGTACCGACCGGGCAGGTGTTTCAGTACACGATGACCACGCTCGGCCGGCTCGCCAATCCCGATCAATTCGAGGACATGATCCTCAAGACGGACAACGCCGGCCGCGTCGTCCGCCTTCGAGACGTCGCCCGGATCGAGCTGGGCGCTCAAGGGTACGACCAGACGTGCACGCTCGATAACCGTCCTTCCGTCGCGCTCTCCATCTATCAGCGGCCAGGGTCGAACGCGCTCGAGACGGCTCGGCTGGTGCGCTCGAAAATGGAGGAGCTGCGTGAACGTTTTCCCGAGGGATTGGAATACTCCATCGTCTATGACACCACGCCCTTCATCACGGAATCAGTCAAGGAAGTCTTCAATACGTTGCGCGATGCGATCATCCTGGTCGCGATCGTCGTGCTCCTGTTCCTTCAGAACTGGCGCTCGGCGCTCATCCCACTGATCGCCGTCCCTGTGGCGATCGTGGGCACCTTTGCGGTGATGGCGGCGTTTGGGTTCAGCCTCAACAACCTGACACTGTTCGGCCTGGTGCTCGCGATCGGCATCGTCGTCGACGACGCGATCGTCGTCGTCGAAGCGGTCGAGCACCATATCGAGCACGGCCTGTCGCCTCGAGACGCGACGATCCAGGCGATGAATGACGTGTCCGGTCCCGTGATCGCGATCGGCCTGGTGCTGTCCGCGGTGTTCGTGCCCTGTGCCTTCATCTCGGGGATCATCGGCCAGTTCTTCCGACAGTTTGCGCTGACGATCGCCACCAGCACGCTCATCAGCGCCTTCAATTCGTTGACGCTGAGCCCCGCGCTCGCGGCGCTCTTGCTCCGGCCTCGCACGCAGGGCCACGGCCAGGTCGTCGACCCGCTACCGCGGTTGTCGTTTGCCCTCGCGGGCGGTTGGCTGGGCTACGCGTTCTTACTCCCGAGGATCGCAAGCCGCGTGGCCACGATGGTCGCCATGCCGGCGTATGACCGCTGGGCCGCGATCGGGGCGGCGGTGGCCATGGGGGCACTCGCGGGTTGGGTGATCGGGCCGGTTTTGAATCGCATCCTCGGCGGCTTCTTCTATCTCTTCAATCAAGGGTTCCTCAAGGCGACCAGCATCTACACGCGGATGGTCGGGATGCTGTTGCGCGTGAGTGTGATCGTGCTGCTGATGTACGGCGGTCTGCTCTACCTCACGTACAGGGGGTTCATGGAAGCCCCTGCCGGCTTCATCCCCGCCCAGGATAAAGGCTATCTGCTCGTCAACCTGCAACTCCCCGACTCGACCTCCGTCGAGCGGACCCAAACGACCATGCGGCGCATCGAGGAAATCGCCAAGAAGATCCCGGGCGTTGCCCACACCGTGGCGATCGCGGGGCAGTCGCTGCTCCTGAACGCGAACGCGCCGAACTTCGGCTCGATGTACGTGATGCTCGACGACTTCCACCATCGCACCAAGCCCGGTCTCTCCGGCGACGAGATCGCCGAGCGGCTGAAGCGCGACCTCGAGACGGAGTTACAAGACGGGCTCGTCGGCGTCTACGGTGCGCCCCCGGTTGAGGGGCTCGGCACGGCTGGTGGGTTCAAGCTCATTGTGGAAGATCGCGGCGACCTCGGCATGGAAGCCATCCAGCAGGTGGCGGACACGATCGTGACCGAGGGCAACGCGAACTCCAACGTGAAGGACCTTTTCACCAGCTTCCGCGCCAATACACCCTGGCTCAATCTGAACATCGACCGCATGAAGGCCAAGTCGATGGGCGTCTCGATGAGCGAGGTGTTCAACACGCTCCAGGTTTACCTCGGCTCGCTCTATATCAACGACTTCAACAAGTTCGGCCGTACCTGGCAGGTCAACGTCCAAGGTGACTCGAACTTCCGCAAGCAGATCGAAGATCTGAAACAGCTCAAGATCCGCAACGAGCTCGGCGGCATGGTGCCCTTCGGGGCGATGGCTGAGATCACCGACGTGAGCGGGCCCGTCATGGTCACGCGCTACAACATGTACCCCAGCGCCGTCATCAACGGCCTCCCCGCGCCCGGCATTAGCTCGGGTCAAGCGATCGAAACGATGGACTCCATCGCGGACGGTGCCTTGAACCGCTCGATGCGCACGTCTTGGACCGAGCTCGCTCTGCTGCAGCTTCAGACCGGCAATACGGCGATGCTGGTCTTTGCGCTCGCGGTTGTGCTGGTGTTCCTCGTGCTGGCCGCCCAGTACGAGAGCTGGTCGCTGCCGCTCGCGGTGATCCTCGTGGTGCCGATGTGCTTGCTCTGCTCGATTGCGGGCGTGATCGCGGCGAAGATGGACATCAACATCTTCACGCAGGTTGGCTTCGTCGTGCTCGTGGGTCTGGCGTGCAAGAACGCCATCTTGATCGTCGAGTTCGCGAAAGCGCGCCGTGAGGCAGGCACCCCGCGCCGGCAGGCGACACTCGACGCCTGTCAGCTTCGGTTGCGGCCGATCATGATGACGTCGCTCGCGTTCATCCTGGGCGTCGTTCCGCTCGTCGTGTCCGAAGGTGCGGGGGCCGAGATGCGTCGCACACTCGGGACGGCGGTCTTCAGCGGCATGCTGGGGGTTACGCTGTTCGGTATTTTCCTGACGCCGGTGTTTTACTACGTGATCCAATGGTTTAGCGACCGGCGTGAGACCCAGGCCCATGAAGCCGAAGGAGACGCACAGGGCGATCATCGCGCCGAAAACGGCCATGGGCTGGCTGGAACGAATGGGCACGCAGCGCCCGAATCCGAGGCGGAAGCGCTCTGCGATCGGATCTAGAGCGCCTAACGATTCGGTTGTGCACAGTCGCGAATCATCAAAACACGGGAGTATCAGAACTCCCTCCCCCCTTGTGGGGGAGGGTTGGGGTGGGGGGTTCCGAACGGCCATGCGCCGTGCGATGTCCCCCCACCCCAGCCCTCCCCCACGATGGGGGGAGGGAGTACAGTTCTCCCGATCCTGCAGGTTGAGGGCGCATTCAACGGTAAGGCCTTTGCTGAGCGAGGACCTGTGTTGGGCCATCGTGCGCAACCCAATGGTAAGGCGCTCAGGTGGCGGATGTAGGGCGAACGGCACACGAAGCGTACTCATCGTAGACCTTACGCGCCGCGTAAGGTCGACAGTCATTGACGGTTCGCGCTAAGCGAGGGGGTCCGCGAACTGCGTGATCGATGTCACCCGTCTTGCGAAGCTTCGACCGACGTGTCACCCTGTCCCGAGTGAAAGGACGTGTTGACGTCGGATTCTCGAATGGCCGTCTTCCGGCCCGGAGTCCGGCCGCGCGCAACTGTCAAAAACCACGAGGTTCACGCGATGAGCGAGCTCCCTCAGAAGACCGAGAACGGTGAAGGGCAGGGGATCACGGATCGGCGGCGGTTTCTGGTGAGTGCCCTCGCCACAACCGCATGCGCGGCCACCGCCACCGTGGCGTCAGGCCAGACGCCCTCGGCCAAAACGTCCCCACCCGCAAAGGCGCCGCTTCCTCCGAATTACGTCAACTCGTTTCCGTCGGTTCCCGGCCCGACGCCGGCGGCTCGCGACTATGGTCCGAACGCGGAGCCGGTACGTTATCCCGATCCGGACGTCGTCGCGCTGGATAAGCGATTCTCGAAGGTCAAGATCGGCAATTCGCCGATCAAACGGCTGCACACCGGCATGCTCTGGGCCGAGGGGACGGCCTGGAACGGGGTCGGCAAGTACCTCGTCTGGTCCGATATCCCGAACGACGTGCAGCTTCGCTGGCTGGAGGACGACGGCCATGTGA
This sequence comes from Singulisphaera sp., assembly GCA_027451445.1. GTDB lineage: Bacteria > Planctomycetota > Planctomycetia > Isosphaerales > Isosphaeraceae > DAIDJG01. Next base: position 906 of record DAIDJG010000464.1, on the reverse strand, counting down.
GCGTGATCCGCCATCCGGCCGGCAACTCGAACGGCAACACGTTCGACAAGGAAGGCCGCCAGATCTCCTGTGAGCATGGCAACCGGCGCGTCGTGCGCTACGAGTACGACGGGACCATCACGGTCCTTGCCGACCGATTCGAGGGGAAGCCGCTGAACGCTCCGAACGATCCAGTGGTTCACCCGGACGGCGGAGTCTGGTTCACTGACCCCGGCTACGGTGCACTCCTCGACTATGAGGGCAACAAAGGGCCCCTCGAAATCAAGGAAGCGGTGTACCGGATCGACCCGGTGTCGGGCAAGCTTGCGAAGGTCACCGACGACCTTTACAAGCCGAACGGCCTGTGTTTCTCGCCCGACTACAAGACGCTCTACGTCGCCGATACGGGAGCGTCCCATTATCCCGACGCCCCGCGCAACATTCGTGCCTACGACGTCGTGGACGGCGTGAAGCTGAGCGCAGGCAGAGAGTTCACGTCGATGAAGATGGCCATGCCTTCGGGAGAACAGGCCGGCTTCGCCGACGGCATCCGGTGCGACATTCTGGGGAACGTCTACGCGGCCGCCGGCTGGGTAGGCCCAGGTTACGATGGCGTTCACGTGTTTGCATCCGACGGCGCCCGGATCGGGTTGATCCTGCTCCCCGAAATCTGCGCTAACGTCTGCTTCGGTGGACCCAAGCGCAATCGTCTGTTCATGGCGGCAAGTCAGTCGCTCTACGCGCTGTATGTCGACACGAAAGGCGCTCATTTCGCGTAATAAACACTTGTCGCAGTCAGTCGCGCAACGGGCGGCTCCGCGACCACGATCGTACCCTTGACGCTCCCGCGCGCGGCCGATAGAGTCGCGCGTGCCCCGAGGGTGGGTGGCTGGGGTCGAGCCCGCAGGGCGATGCCCCCGGTCCGTG
>DAIDJG010000463.1 GCA_027451445.1 Singulisphaera sp. | reverse complement strand
CCGCAGGGCGATGCCCCCGGACGTTTGGACCGTCCGCACGGACCGGGGGCATCGCCCTGCGGGCTCGACCTCAGCCACCCACCCGTGCACCTACTCGGTGACCTGCACGGAGGTATATTTCGGATATTCCGTAAATCTCGGAGTATTTTTCGGTCACCTATTCGGCGATCTGCACGGAGGTATATTTCGGATATTTCGTGAATTCCGTAAGCGCTCGCCAGTTGCGGCGCGAAGATGGGAAAGGCTGGGTGGCTGGAGTCGAGGTCGCGGGGTGATGCCCCCGGACGTTTGGAGCGTCCGCAGGGACTGGGGACATCGCCCTGCGGACTTGACCCTAGTCACCCGCCCTCGACGAGCATCTCCTAAAGACATGGCGCGCATTAACTTGCGAGCGCCAGGGATATTCCGTGAATTTCGTAAGCGGTCGCCAGTTGATGCGAGAAGATGGGAAACGCTGGATGGCTGAGGTCGAGCCCGCAGCCACCGCCTCGACGGGCATCTTCTTACGAGATAGCGCGCACCAACCGGCGAGCGCTTGGGAAAAACTCCCAAATTACCCCGAAATACGGAACGTTTTGAATTGACAGGTTATAGGCGAAAATCGGAGCAGAAGGCCGGCGTCTGAAGGCGAGACAATCCGCTGTTAACGAGGTGCGAACGACAAACGCCTGATTATGCAGCCTGGGAGCTTGCGTTTTCCGCGGAATAGCGATCATCTCCGCATCCCGTTTCACCGACGCAGTCCGAGGGAGAGTGCGTGGTGTCGATGACGAGCTTCACAATAATCGGTCTGGCTTTACTGACGGCGCCACCGCCCAGTGCCGACTCGCTCAGGGTCGATCCAGCCGAGGTCCGCATCATCGGCAGCGACGGCGCGGCACAGCTCGTCGTCGGTCAGGGGGAGCGCGACGTCACTCACGAAGCACAAACCGTTTTTGAGACGCGGGATGCCAAGATCGCCGTCGTGGATCGCCATGGGGTGGTAACGCCTCGCGGGGATGGGAAGACGGTGATCGTCGTCGGTTCGGGGGAGAAGCAAGCGACGGTCGTCGTGTCGGTCGAAGATATGGCGAATCAGCGCCCCGTTCACTTTGCGAGTGAGGTCGTCCCGATCTTTTCGAAGCTGGGCTGCAATGCGGGGGCGTGCCACGGGAAGGCAAGCGGGCAGAATGGGTTTCGCCTCAGTTTGCTGGGGTTCGATCCGAAGTTCGATTACGACGCACTCGCGCTCGAGGCGCGAGGGCGCCGGGTCTTCCCCACGACGCCCAGGAGCAGTCTCGTGCTCCTGAAGCCTTCGGCAAGCGTGCCGCATGGCGGCGGGCGCAGGTTGGCGGTGGGTTCGCCCGAATACCGAACGATCGAACGCTGGATCGCGCAGGGGATGCCGTTCGACCAGAGTGCGAGCGCACCGATGCTCGGGCGCATCACGGTGTCGCCACAGCGCAGGCGCATGGGGCACGGTGAGACACAGCAGCTCAGGGTCTCGGCGCACTACTCCGACGGTCGGGATGTCGATGTCACCCGGCTGGCACAATATCAGTCGAACGTGACCGACCTGGCCAGCGTCGAGGACAATGGGTTGGTGCGGGCGCTCGACGGTGTGGGTGAAGCGGCGATCATGGCCCGGTTCGGGGGCGAGGTGGCGGTGTCTCGCGCTTCGGTGCCTTTGGGGGCGGCCGTGCCGGCGTGGGAATCGCCGCCGGCACGCAACTTCATCGATCCGCTTGTGTTTGACAAGCTCAAGGATTTGGGGCTGCCGCCAAGCGAAACGTGCACCGACGCTGAGTTTGCGCGCCGGTCGTCGTTCGATATCTGCGGCGTGGCGCCGACGCCTCATGACGTCGAGGCCTTCGAGAAGGATGACGACCCCGAAAAGCGCGTCAAGTGGGTCGATCGCTTGCTCGAACGGCCCGAGTATGCCGACCTGTTCGCGATGAAGTGGTCGGCGATCCTCAAGAACCGGCGGGCCCTCGGGCCGCTCTCCGAGACGGGCACGTTCGCGTTCCATTCCTGGATCCGCCAGTCGATCGCCGAGAACAAGCCGTACGACCGCTTCGTCGCGGAGATCGTCGCAGCTCGGGGAGATCCGGCGTTTAATCCCCAGGTGGTTTGGTATCGGCAGGTGAACACGCAGGAGGAGCAAGTCGACGATACGGCCCAGCTCTTCCTGGGGCTCCGCATGCAGTGTGCCCGTTGCCATCACCATCCGTTCGAACGGTGGAGCACGGACGATTACTACGGGTTTGCCGCGACCTTCAGCCGGGTGGGCCGGAAACAAAGTGCGGATCCGGTGACCCAGCGCATCTTCCTTAAGCCTACGGGGATGGCGACCGATCCGATCTCCGGCAAGAGCTACCAGCCCCGCATGCTTGGTGGGCCGGAGCTCGCGAAACTCGGTCCAAACGAGGACCCTCGGCAAGAATTGGCCAACTGGTTGCGTAAGCCGGAGAACCCCTTCTTCGCAAAGGCCTTGGTCAATCGCTACTGGAAGCATTTCCTCGGCCGGGGACTGGTCGAGCCCGAGGATGACATGCGCGTCAGCAACCCGCCAGCGAATCCCGATTTGCTCGACGCGCTGGCCAACGATTTTGTGAAGCACGGCTATGATCTCAAGCGCCTGGTCCGCTTGATCGCGACCAGCCGCGCTTACGATCGGTCGAGCCTGCCGAATGAGTGGAACCTGAGCGACCGCCAGAATTTCGCACGCTTTTACCCCAGGCGGTTGCCCGCGGAGGTCCTGCTCGACGCACTCTGCGCAGCGACCGGCGTGGGCGAATCGTACAATGGGCTGCCGAAATCGTTCCGGGCAACGCAATTGCCGGACGAGGCGATCGATGCGGCGGGGCAATTCCTCGAGGTGTTCGGCCGGCCGAAGCGGGAGAGCGTGTGCGAGTGCGAGCGGTCGACCGAGGCGACGCTTTCCCAAAGCCTCCATCTGCTCAACTCGGGGGAGATCGAGCGCAAGGTCGAGGCGAAGGAGGGCCGTGCGGCGCGCTGGGCGGCGGACTCCAGGCCCGACGCGGAGAAGGTCGAAGAAATGTATCGGGTCTGCTATGCTCGGCGGCCGACGGATGAAGAGCGCGAGGTTTGCTTGCGACACATCGTGCGCCGCCGGGGCGAAGGGAAGCTGAAGCAAGGGTACGAGGATCTGCTCTGGACTTTGATCAACACCAAGGAATTCCTATTCAACCAGTAACACCGGGTTTTCCCGGCGCTGAGGGGGACGGACGATGCTCGACATCTGGGGCGGCCGTTACGGGACGTGCGATGGTGCGAGCCGGCGGAGCTTCCTGCGGGTCGGGGCCCTCGGAGCCATGGGCCTGGCTTTGCCAGACGTGTTGCGGGCCCGAGCGATGGCGGGCAGCACAAAGCCGAAGGACACGGCGGTCATTCAGATCTTCCTTGGCGGCGGACCCACTCATATCGACACATATGATCTCAAGCCGAAAGCGCCCAAGGAATTTCGCGGCGAATTCAAGCCCGTGGCGACGAATGTGCCTGGCTTCGAGCTCTGCGAGTTGTTTCCGCAACAGGCCAAGGTCGCAGACAAGCTCACGGTGATCCGCAGCTTGCACCACTCGTCGTCCGATCACAACGTCGGGTCACACTGGGTGATGACGGGTTTTTCCTCGGCCCCGCAAGCGCAGCGCAACGAGCGGCCGAGCAGCGGCTCGGTCGTGGCTCGCCTGAGAGGTGCAAACACGCCCGGGATCCCCGCTTACGTCGCCGTGCCGAATGCGCCTCCATTCGCGCAGGCGGCGTACCTGGGCCCCGGCTACAATCCGTTCAGTTTGAACGGGAACCCGATGAATGACGTCAAGGTCCGCAACCTGGACTTGCCCAGCGGGTTGACACTGGACCGGCTCGACGACCGGCGCTACTTGCTCGGCAAGCTCGACACGATCAACCGCCGGCGCGACGCGTCGGGCGCGATGGAGGGGATGGATCGGTTCAAGGCCGAAGCCTACGAGATGATCACCGGCCCGAACGCACGCAAGGCGTTCGACCTGACGCGCGAGGATCCCAAGATTCGCGACCGCTACGGACGGACCCAGGTCGGCCAGGGGTGCTTGCTGGCCCGACGACTGGTCGAGGCAGGCGTGGCTTTTGTGACGATCTCGGAGGGGAACTGGGACCACCACGGCCAGGTCTTCCAGAATTGCCGGCGGCAGCTTCCTCCGCTCGACACGGCGATCGCCGCGCTCGTTGGCGACCTGTACGAGCGTGGGTTGGGCGAAAAGGTCTTGCTTCTGGTGTGGGGCGAGTTCGGCCGCACGCCGCGAGTGAACGGTGCGAGCGGTCGCGACCACTGGCCGGGGAGCATGAGCGCCCTGGTGTCCGGCGGCGGGCTGAAAATGGGCCAGGTGATCGGCGCAACGAACAGCAAGGCCGAGTATCCCACCGAACGTGCCTTGCTTCCTGAAGACGTGCTTCGTACAGTCTATCATGTACTCGACATCGACCCGCGGCACGATTTCCTCAACGATTCGGGACGGCCGATGCACGTACTGAATCAGGGCGAGCCGATCCGCGAGTTGATCTGATGTTGATCAAAAGGGCGTGTGGCTTGACGCATGCGCCCTTGTTGATTCCCGCCTGCACTCCCCGCCGTCTGGGTCCATCCCGCCGGAGGCTCCCTCCCCATGCCCAAGCTCCTCCGCGCCTTGGTGGTTGCCGCACTACCGACCGTGGTCGCCAACTCCGCATGGGCGCAATTGCCCCAGCCGAAACTTCAGAGCCTCTCCCGGCCCGGCGTTCAGGCCGGTGAAACCGCCGACGTGACCGTCCGGGGCACGGACCTCGAGGGTGTCAATGCGCTGTGGTTCGATCACCCAGGACTGCGGGCATTCCATCTCAAAGGGCCGACGTTCCGGGTGGTTTGCGCGACGGGAACGACTGTGGGGACGCACGACGTCCGGGTTGTCGGCCCCTACGGAGTCAGCAACCCTCGCGCGTTCGTCGTCGGCGATCGTCCCGAATCGGTCGAAGTGGAGCCGAATAACACCGCGGAGCTGGCTAAACCGATCGCGCTCAATTCGGTGGTGAACGGCGAGGTCGCTGCCACTGATATCGACTGCTTCGCGATCGAAGGCAAGCAAGGCCAGCGGATCTTCATCGATGTGGCCGGCGAACGGATCGATAGCCGGATCGATGCGACGCTCCGAGTGCTTGACCCTTCGGGCAAGGAGATCGCCGAGAACCGCGACACCAACGGCGCCGATCCGTTCCTCGACCTGTCCTTGCCTGCGGACGGTCGATACGTGATCAAGCTTCACGACGTCACCTATGCCGGCTCGCCCGACCACGTTTATCGGATGACTGTTCACGACGGACCCGTGCTGGATGCGATCGTGCCGACCGTGGCCGCACTTGGTTCGAATTGCACGTTCACACTGGTAGGCCGCAACCTCGGCGGCACGCCAGCGCCGGATTTAGTCGCGGTGGACGCCCGCCCGCTCGAACGCAAAGAGGTCTCGATCACGCTGCCGGCGGGTGGACCGGATGCCACCCACCCGACCCTGGGGTACGTCACCTCTCCCTCGGCCGTGCGCGAAGGGTTCGAATACGCACTGACGACCGAGCGAGGCACGTCCAATCGGGTGTTCATCGCGGAAGCGACCGATCCCGTAATCATTGAGCACGAGCCGAATGACGAGGAACCGCAGGCCCAGGTCGTCACTCTGCCCTGCGACGTGTCCGGGTCGTTCGGCCGGCCGGGCGATACGGATATCTACCGGTTTACGGCCAAGAAGGGAGAGGTCTGGTGGATCGAGGCCGATGCCGAGCGGCTTGGCTCGCCCGGGGATCCGGTGTTCATCGTCCAAAAGGTCGTCGAGAAAGGCCCGGCTCAGGACCTCGGCACAGGTGAAGACCAGCCCGACCCCGCGCTCGGTCCGCGCTTCACCCAGGCAACTGTCGACGCCTCATTGCGCTGGCAAGCGCCGGACGACGGGACGTATCAGGTCGTTGTGACCGACCTCTACTCCTCCCAGCGCGGCGAGCCCCGGATGACCTACCGGCTAAACATCAGGCCGGAGCGGCCCGATTTCGGTTTGGTGCTCGTACCCAATAGTCCTAATCAGGTTGATTCGGTCGTCTTGCGAGCCGGCGGGCAGACGGCGGCCTACGTGCTGGCCAAGAGGCTCAATGGTTTCGCGGGGGCGATCCAGGTCTCACCGCGCGACTTGCCGCCAGGCGTGTCCTGCGAGCCGGTCGTGATCGGCCCCGGCCAAGTCCTGGTGCCCTTGGTTTTCAAGGCTGCTGAGGACGCGAAGGATTGGGTCGGCGCTGTCACACTCGTGGGTAGAACTCGCATCGGGGATCGCAAGGACGAGCTCTCGTACACGCGAGGGGCGTCGTTGTTGGGGCCGGACGCAGAGCACACGGCGCTGGGCGGCGGCCTCGTCTGGCCTCCGGGCAACCCTCAGGCCCCCACGGTGGCTCTGGCAAGGGTCACGCGAGGATTCGTCCTTGCGGTCCTGGGTGAACCCGCACCGTTCACGGTTTCCGCACAACCCGCCCATTGGACCGTCGCTCAGGGGCACCAGCTTACGCTCGATGTGAACATCGCCCGCCGCACTGGGTTCACCGAGGCCGTGGCCCTGACCGAAACCGAGCTGCCGCCAAACCTGCCGGTTGTCGCGGCGACGGTCGCGAAGGAGGCCAAGAGCGCGTCAGTGCCGCTCTTCGTCCCGAAGAACGTCGCGCCGGGGAATTACACCTTTGTGCTTCGAGGCACGGGGGCGTTTCCGTTTAGCAAGGATCCGAACGCGAAGACGAAGCCGAACGTCAACCTCGTCGAGCCGTCGAACCCCATCACGATCACCGTCCGGCCCGCGCCGGTGAACCTGGCGGTCAACAATAAAGGGGGCGCTCTCAAGGCCGGAGCGCAGCTCGAAGTCGACGTGACGGTGAACCGGCAGAACGGTTTCACGGGGGATGTGCAGTTGCATCTCGCCGCACCGGAAACGCTCAAACTTTCCGCCGATCCCTCCACCGTGGTCGCACCCCAAACAGCCGGTAAGCTCTCGGTTCGTGCGGCCGCGGATAGCCCGGCAGGCGCCGCGGCGGCGATCGCGGTTCGTGCGGTTTGCGTGGTGAATGGGGAACCGATCGAGGTGGATGAAGTTCTGGCACTCACGATCAGTAAGTGATCTCCCGCAACCGCGGTGACTTTGCCGCAAATCCGAGGATCAACGATGTCCGACATCTCTGTTCGATACAGGTGGCAAGCGGCCGGCGTCCTCGCGTTCCGGCGGGTGATGCTCGCGGCGTTCGGTGCCTTCTCGGTGGCATTCGTGGGTACTACCGCGTTTGCGGCGCCCGAACCGATCAAGGTCGCCGTGCCGAGCCGCAAAGAGCCGGTGAGCTACGCCAAGGAGATCGCGGATATCCTCGACGGCAAGTGCACGGGCTGTCACAGCAGCGCGCTTGCCGAGAACAAGCTCAATCTCGAAGATGTCGCCGGGATGCTCAAAGGGGGCAAGCGCGGTCCTGCGATTGTCGCCGGAAAGGCCGACGACAGCCTGCTCTTCAAGATGGCTGCGCATCTCGTCGATCCGGTGATGCCTCCGAAGGACAAGAAGGATCAGAAGCCCCTCTCCCCCGAGGAGCTCGGGCTAATCAAACTCTGGATCGACGGGGGAGCGAAGGACGACTCGTCCGAGAACAAGCCGGCTGCGAAGCCGATTGAATTGGGGGCTCTCCCTCCTGGCGTGCAACCGATTGTAGCGGTGGATATGACGGCGGATGCGGGGCGGGTCGCGGCGGGCCGGGCGAACGTCGTGCAAGTTTACGACGTGGAATCGGGCCTGGAGATCGTGGCGCTGGGCGGTCACAAGGACATCATCCAGTCGATCCGGTTCAGCCCCGACGGCAAACGTCTGGCCGCGGGGAGCTATCAGTTCGTGACGCTGTGGAACGTGCCATCAGGAGGTCTGGCAAAGACCTTCAACGGGCACAACGACCAGGTGAAGGCGGTCGTACTCTCGGCCGACGGCAAGACCGCGTTCTCGGGCAGCCCCGACCGGACGATCCGCGTTTGGACCGTGGCGGATGGGAAGCAAGTGCGGCAGTTGAACTCGCCCGTGCCGGTGTTGGCGCTGGCGCTTTCACCCGACGGCAAGGCGATCGCCGTGGCTGGCCAGGACGCCACGATTCATCTGCTCAACGCTGAGAATGGGCAACCGGTCGTCCAGCTCAAGGGACACGGCGGGCAGGTTGAAGGTGTGGCCTTCCTCCCTGACGGCAAGCGGCTCGTTTCCGTCTCCGGCGACGGCACGGGACGTATCTGGACGGTCCCCACAAAACCGGATGACAAACCGGTCGAGCCGATCGTCCTGAATGGACACACGGGGCCCGTGCACGCCCTGGCAATTACGCCGGACGGTTCTCTCGTGGCAACCGGCGGCGAGGACGGCAAGGTGCGGCTCTGGCACGCGGTCGATGGTAAGTCGCAGATCGAGCTGACGGGTCACACGGGCCCGGTGCTCGCTCTGGCCATTAGCCCCGACGGGAAGGAACTGTTGAGCGGCTCCGCCGACAAGACAGCACGCGAGTTCGACCTCGGGAACGGCCAGACGATCCGCACGTTGACCAGTCACTCCGGGCCGGTTGCGGGCGTCGCGTATTCACCGAAGGGAGACCGTCTCGCGACGGCGGGCGGCGACGGTGGGATCAAGGTCTGGGACCGCGCCAATGGGCAGGGGCTCATTGCGTTCGGGCACGCGGCTCCGAACAATGGCCAGATTCAGCCCTTGAACAAAGTCGTGTTCGCGGCGGACAACACGCTGGTTTCCGCGTCGGCCGACCGCACGTTGAAGAGCTGGACCGTCGAAGGCGCGTGGTCCGAGATGAAGCCGCTCGGCCCCCACGTCTTTCGGGTCCTGGCCATCGACTTCAGCCCGGACGGCAAGCTCATCGCGACCGGCGGCGGCGACCCTTCGCGTTCGGGCGAGGTGAAGATCTGGAATGCCGACACGGGCGAGCTCATTCGATCGCTCGACTCGCTGCATTCCGACACGGTGTTCGGAGTCCGTTTCAGTCCCGATGGTACGAAGCTCGCCTGCTGTGCGGCCGATAAGTTCCTGAAGGTGATCAACGTCGCCGACGGCAAGGAACTCAAGGCGTTCGAGGGGCACACCCATCATGTCCTGGCCGTCGATTGGAGCGCCGATGGCAAGTCGCTCGTGACGGGCGGGGCCGACAACGTGATCAAGGTCTGGAACTTCGAGACCGGCGAACAGGTCCGGACGTTGCAGGCCGCGGGTAAACAGATCACGGCGGTTCGATGGGTCCCGGGCAAACCGGAGGTCGTGGGCGCGGCGGGCGATAAGCTTGTCCGCACGTGGAATCCCGATAATGGCGGGATCGCCCGCAACTACGGCGGACCTGAGGATTATGTCTTCGGGGTCGGGATCTCGAAGGATGGAACACGGATCGCGGCCGGCGGCGCCGACAGTGCGTTGTTCATCTGGAACGGGCAGAACGGGCAGCAAATCCGGAAGATGACGCCTCCGGCACCGCCGACCGCGGCGCAGACGGCGCAGGCGAAACCCTGACCGCGCCGCAGTGCCTTTGGTCGTTGAGCCGAGCATGTGGACGACGCGCGGCACTTGATTTGTCGAGATGAACGCGATAGCCTGCTTGGACTTGCGGCTCCCGCGTTTGGTCGGTGCCACGGAGTCCCGGCTCGATGCCTGCGAATCTGCCCCCGCAGTACAGTAAAGCCGAGGAGGAGTATCGCAAGGCGACAGGCGTCTCGGAGCGCATCGAGAAGCTCCGTGAGATGTTTCGGCTCCTCCCCAAGCATAAGGGGACCGAGAAGCTTCAGTCCGATTTGAAGCAGAAGATCAGCCGGGCGAAGGATGAGCTCGAAGGGGCGGGCGCCGGGGTCAAGAAGACCGGCGTCAGCCACAAAGTGCCGCACGACGGTGCGGGACAGGTCGTCCTCGTGGGTGCACCGAACGCAGGCAAGAGTGCGTTGCTCGGCGCGTTGACGCACGCCAAGCCGGAGGTGGCGCCTTATCCGTTCACGACCAGAGCACCCTATCCCGGGATTATGCTCTGGGAAGATGTGCCGGTTCAGCTCGTCGACCTGCCACCGATCAGTCCCGACTTTCGAGAACCGTGGGTCCCGAGCCTAATCCGTTCGGCCGACGCAGCTCTTCTCGTCGCGGACCTGTCGAGCGACGACGTCGCCGACGAGACCGAGGCGGTCCTGTCCGGCCTCGCGGAGACCCACACCGAGCTCGTCGGCACCCTTCCGTTCGACAACGAGGACGAATCTCTGCGCCATATCAAGACGCTGATGGTTGCCAGCAAGCGTGATGCCGAGGGGGCCGATGACCGTCTCGAAGTGATTCGGGAGTGGTTCTCGCCACGTTTCCCGATCATCCCAATTTCCGTGGAACTCCAGGAGGGACTAGACGATCTCAGGCGGTCAACGTACGATCTATTGGGGGTATTTCGCGTCTACACCAAGGTCCCCGGGAAGCCGGTCGATCGCACCAGGCCATTCACGCTTCCTATTGGTAGCACAATCCTGGATCTGGCCAGGGAGATCCACCGCGACCTCGAGCAATCGCTCAAGTTTGCAAAGGTTTGGGGAACCGGAGTCTTCGAAGGCCAAACGGTCAAACGTGACCACGAATTACATGACGGCGACGTCGTTGAACTTCATGTCTAGGTCCTGGCAAGACGAGGCGGCGAAACCTTCTCAACTCGGCGCTGAGAGGAACGGACGATGAGCGTGGCTCTGATCGTCGAAGACGACCCCGACCAGGCAAAAATGGTCGCTGAGGTATTGCGGCTACGCGACTTTCAGCCCCTGGTCGCACACTATGGAGAAACCGGCCTGGAGATGGCACGGGCTCATCTTCCATCGGTCGTCGTGCTCGACTTGATGCTGCCGGATATCAATGGCTTTGACGTCTGCCGGCGCCTCCGGACCGACCGCGGCACCATGCTGACACCCGTCGTGATGCTCACGGCGCTCGGCGACGCCGAGAACCGCATGAAGGGCTTCCGCGTCGGTGCGAACGCCTACGTGACGAAACCGTACGGCATCGACGACCTGATGAGCGCGATCAACACCGCGAAGGCCTGGCGGACGACCATCGAACAGGAGAACATGCACGGCGAGATTCACGTTGAGCTCAACAGCGAGATCACGCTCCTTCAGGATCTCAACGATTTCCTGCTCCATCTCTGCCGCGAAACACCGTTTGACAACGATCAAGTCATGCAACTGCGCCAGGCCGTTCTCGAAATGGCGCAGAATGCGATTGAATGGGGCAACCGGCATCAATCCGAGCGCCTCGTTAACATCAGGTATCGGGTGTATGAGGACCGGGTCGAGATCGTGGTCCGGGACCAGGGCTCGGGCTTTGATCGCAAGAATCTGCCCCATGCGGCCGCCGCGGACGACCCTTTTAGCCACCTTGATGTCCGTGATAAGCTCGGCTTGCGCGCCGGGGGCTTCGGGCTCATGATCTGCAAGGGAATGGTCGATGATCTCCGATATAACGATGTGGGTAACGAGGTCACACTGATCAAGAACTTTCTCAAGGATGTGCCCATTGATCAGGACCTTTGATCCGGGGCGCCACGGAATGAATGGGACGCGGCCGACCCTTCTCGTGGTTGACGACGAGTCCGAGGTCTTGCAGTCGGTCTATGACCTGCTCCGCCTCGACTACCATGTCATCAAGTGCGAGCGGGGCGCCGAGGCCCTGGAGATCCTTGCATCCGATCAACCGATCCACGTCGTCATGTCCGACCAGCGCATGCCTGGCATGTCCGGCGTCGAAGTATTGAAACATGCCCGACGGCTCCGCCCTGAAGCCACGCGACTCCTCTTCACGGCCTACGCAGACGTCAAGGCGGTCATCGACGCCGTCAACGAAGGGAATATCTTTCAATACATCCACAAGCCTTGGGCCGCCGACGAGCTCCAGGCCGTCGTGCGAAAGGCTGTCGAGCAGCACGCCCTGGTCACGGAGCTCAAGGAGACGAATCAGCGACTGCTCGACGCCAACCGCCTCAAGGGAGCCTTTATTGAAGTCGCCAGCCACGAGTTGAACACACCGCTCATGGTGATCCTCGGCACCGTCGACCTCTGGAAGCTCACCATGGGGCCGAATGCTTCGCCCGAGGAAAAGAAATATCTCGAGCGGATCCAGAAAGCGAGCCGGCGCCTCGAGTCGACGGTTTCGCGTATGCTGAAGCTCATCGAGAGCAAGGAACTCGACCTCCGGCTTGATGTGCAGCGTACGAACGTCGAGGAGTTGATCCACGAGGTGCTCGAGGACCTCGATGATTTCATCAAGGCTCGTCGGCAAACGGTGCAACTCGAGGTCAGTCCGGGGCTCGGCTGGGCCGAGTTTGATCCCGTCAAAGTCGCCGACATCCTTGTGAACCTGATTGGCAATGCCATCAAGTTCACGCCGGACGGCGGTACGATCCGGATCGATGCTCATGCCGCCGGTTCCGACGAGATCGTGTTCCGCGTCGCGGACGAGGGCGTAGGCATCAGTCCTGCCGATCGGAAGCATCTGTTCGAGCCGTTTTTCACGGGCTTCGACACTATGCACCACTCGTCGGGTGACTATCAGTTCTGCAAGAAGGGAATCGGGCTCGGCCTCTGCCTCGTGAAGACCTTCGTTGCCCTGCACTCCGGTCGCGTCGACGTGACAACCGAGGCTGGTCGGGGCACGGTCTTCGAGGTTTCGCTGCCGAGACATCAGCACTCCGCAGGATGCATGAGTGCCATCGCCGTATGAGTCGTCGGCGGTTCATTAGACGGAAGCAAGCTCGCGTCACGCGAGTGGCTCGGGCTTCCGGTTCGCAATGTACTCGCGAAGATACCTCAGGAAAATGGGCAATCCCTCGTTGTCCCACGCATCCTCGATGGCCTCCTTGAGACGCTGATTCTCGGCCTGGAGCTGGCGAAACGCCTCCATATCGGGCGCGTTGGAGTCGACGACCAAGACCTGGTCGTGCGTATTGACGGAAAGCAGGAATCCCGCCGCGTTGGGCCACGGCTGAATCTGCAGCTTCATATGCGGGTAACGCGTGTTGCCTAACCGTAGCGCGAAGATCGGAGTCATACCCGGTCCGGGTCGGTTCGCGCGCTCAAAGGGTGGATTCGACAGCAGCGCCATCGGGTCGACACCGGACTCCCACTCGAGCCGGCGGCGAATCACTTCAGGCGGATTGCTCTGAGGATACGCAATGCTGAGGTAGATCTCCACCGCGCGTCGCAGGAGATCGATCCGAAGCGTCTTCAGGTCGTGGGGTTCCGCGGGACCGCACGGTTCCAGGGGGTTTTCGTTCAAATCATCATCCGCCATCGCGAACACGTCCGGCGCAACCGGAGATCCTCCCCGCAATCATTGGGGCTGCGGCTCAGAATACCCATTTGTCCCGTTCAGTGAATGATATCCCGGCCAACAATTCGAGGCTACGGCCAATTCCGAAACGGATCCTGGGAGCAGAAACCGTTCACAGATCAGCCGTCTCCATCCGGATGTTAAGTGTGTCCTGCCGACCATGTCCCAGGACCCGCAGGCCCGCATCGCAACCCTGCGCTTGAAGGTTAATAGCGTCGGTTGTCTGCGTGTAGGGTTCGAGTGAGATCAGGTTTCCCGGTCCGGGTGGCGTGTAAACCACAAGTTCGCGAAAAGTCTTGTCGAAACTGAGGCGAAACTCCGCTTTGAGGCCTTCGTCGACGAGCCGGCAAACGCACCAGCCAGCGTCGAAGTTCAGGCCGGTCAAGACATCGTCGAGTTTTAAACCCTTGATAGGTTGGCCCCGGCGAAAATCGAGTCGAGCGTCGACGGGACGGGTTTCCCCTGTCGGAAGAAAGTCCTTCAACGTCCAGTACCGAGTGGCCGGGAGAATCACGCGCGTGGCAGAGGTGTCCCCGTCCGTTGTGAGCGGCAGTCGAAAGTAGGGATGGATCCCAAAGCCGTAGGGCAGGTCGACTTCCGTTGGGTTCGTCACGGTGATCGTCATCGCGAGGCGCCGACCCGCCAGTGCGTATTTAATTTGAAGCACCGCGTCCGTTGGCCAGCGCGGCCTCATTTCCGGTGAGTTCTTGGAGATCTGGTAACGCCCGGTGATCGTCGCTTCGGAGTCCGTCGCTTTGTGTTCGATGACGTCCCAGGCCACATTGAGCGCAAAACCATGAATCGCGTTGGGACCGTTCGCAACAGGAAGATGGTATTCCTTGCCGCCAAAGGTATAGCGTGCATCGCGGACCCGGTTCGGATAGGGAAACAGAACGGGCGTGCCATTGCGGCCAGGGCTCCGCGGATTGTCCTCCCAATGCGGCTCCGCGTCGATCACCCTGCGCAGCTCTCCCGCCGCGGGGAGCCGGAGGTCGAAGAGGTTGAATCCAAACGACGGCAGCACCGAGGCCGATGCTCCGGTCGCGTCGTCGTGCAAGCGGTAGACCGTACGATCACCCCGTGGCTCCGTGCTGACTCGAAACGCCATGGCAATCCGTCCTCAACGAGTCACATTGGTTTGCACCCCAGCCTCAAACGTTGCCCTATTCGATCGTAAACCACGACCGGGGGAAAGCCCCTGACGTTCCGGTCTACGTATGTCATGCGACAGACGACCTCTCGCAGAAACTCGACGGGCTCGATGGGTTCGATGCCCTTCGCTATCGGGATCGGGTATGGGTTGGATTGCAAATACGCTACCGTCGCGTAAGATCGAATCCGAAACTCGATGAAGCGACCTGGACTCGGAGCGTCCCTGCCATGCCAACGTTGACCGCTGATGCACTCACCGATTTCACCTCACGACTTTTTCAGGCTGCGGGGGTTGCCTCTGACGAAGCGAAAATGATCGCCGACAACCTCGTTGGGGCGAACCTTCGAGGACACGACTCGCACGGCGTGATGCGCGTTCCCCAGTACCTTGGATTCCTCGAAAAGGGCGAATACCGCGCGGGCGTTGCGCTTCAGATCGAGCACGAGAGTCCCGCCGTTGTCGTCGCGGACGGGCAGTGGGGCTTCGGTCAGGTGCAGGCTCATCGACTGCTCGACCTCGTGCTTCCCAAGGCCAAGGCGCTGGGGCTCGGAGCCGGCTCGTTGAGACACGCCGGCCACATCGGTCGACTCGGCGATTACGCCGAGCGTGCAGCCGCCGAAGGGTTGATCCTCCTGGCGACGGTCAACAACTGCGGCTCAGGCCTTCGCGTGGCACCGCCCGGGGGCCTGGAGCCTCGTCTCGGCACGAACCCGCTCTGCGTTGCGGTTCCCACTGAGGAGGAGCCGGTCGTCCTCGATTTTGGTACCAGCGTGGTCGCCGAAGGTAAGGTGCGAGTTTATCATATTAACAAGAAACCTGTTCCCGAAGGCTGGCTGCTGGACCCCCAGGGCCGCCCGACGACGAACCCTGCGGTTCTCTATGAATCGCCCCTGGGCACGATTCTCCCGGTGGGTGGCGCCCAAGCCTATAAAGGGTTTGGCCTCGGTCTCGTACTCGACATGCTGGCGAGCGGACTCTGCGGCGGGCGCACGAGCTACCCGGGGGCTCCGCCCGCCAAGGGTAACAACGTTTTCTTCCTCGCCATCGACCCTGCACACTTTGCCGGCCGCGAGACTCTGGAGCGCGAATCGTCTCAGCTCGCCTCGTTCGTGCGCGCGACGCCCAAAGCCGATGGGGTCGAGACGATTCTGCTTCCCGGCGATCCCGAACGGAACACCCTCAAGCGCCGAGAAACGCTCGGCATCACTCTGGAGGACGCCCATTGGGAAAAGCTGGCTGAGGTCGCGACCAAGTATGGCGTTGCGCTCCCCTGACCCACCCTCAGAACGCACTTCCGGACACGATGCGGATGTTTGCGTACGGCGTAAACTCCGCGGTCCGGATCACACCCTTGACACCCAAGGATTGCTCCTTGAACTCGTGATGCGGAACTTCGTCAACGTCGACATCGCCGATAATCTTGAGGATCTCCTGGTACATTTTCGGACTGTATTCGGTGATCTCCGAGGCGAGGGCAACGGAGTCGATGACCAGCTCTTCCGCGATCGCCCGAAGGACGTCCAGAAACCGAGGGATCCCAGGCGTCAGGGTCAGGTCGATCACGTGACTATCGGGCGGAAGCGGATATGCAGCATCCACGATAAGCAACTCGTCCATGTGTCCCAGCTCGGCCAGAAGCGAGCAGATCGCGGGATTGAGGATGCCACCTTTTTTCATCGGACGAATTTCCCAAGAACACGCTTCGAATCGGGTCGGTGCGAACGGACCGGACGCGTTGATCCAGTAAGTTTCCCTTGAATTTAGTATACCGGTTCGACCCCGTCGTCTCTACCTCGACTCGTTCGGGGGAGCTGGCAAGACTGGGATTACGGCTTGACCCGTGGACCTGCGAAACGCCGGGCCACCAGCAAACGTGAGTCGCCATGTTATCGATTTATTGCCGAAAGGCTCTCGTTGGATTGGCCTTTGCAATCGTTTTCTCCGGCTCTCGCTCGGCTCTTTGGGCGCAGGCCGAAAAGCCTGCTCCAGCGTTAGAGGCGGACGCGCTGCGACGGGCCTCAGTGATGTGGGAGCGTCGCAACGCCCCTGAACGGCAGGTCGTCGACCAAGTCTGCCTGGTGCCGGACTTCGAGACGTTCCTCGAAGCGATTGGAACTTGGGACGAGCGTCATTATTTCCCGATTTTGATCCAGGATGCGGAGTACTCCTTCAAGTTTCTGCGCGCGTTCGGCCCGGCCAGGATCGTCAATTATCCGAAGAAAGCCGGGGGCGTCTCTCCCCTACCCATCGAACAACGGTGGCACGCAGCGCTCACTGCCGTGAGCCGTTCCTGGACCAGCGCGGACTCAGGCGATGCCGTCCCGAAGGGCGATAACGTACGGCACTGGAAGGGAACGACGCCACCCGGAGTGGTCCTGAGCGCTCCAGACAGCCCGATGCTCGCGGCCGCTATCGCCCTTGCCGCGGGCCACTTCCAGGCTCTGGGGCGACTGGATTCCGCCAAACACCACGGCGATGTCCTATCGGTGGAGGAGGCGCGGGCGTTTGCGCTGGCCGTCGAAGGGCGGATCGCCGAAGTGACTCCGAAGTATGACCGGATCGGTGACGACTGCGACTTCATCACGCTCGCGGGCGATTGGCCCAGCCGTTATCAGACCCAGAAAGGAGACAACGCCGTCGATGACCTCCTCGGACGTTTTCCCGACCTCCAAACGCGCTGGGCCTACGTAGGGCGAATGACAGGCGGAATGGCCGCGAGCGTCTACCGGGCCATGTGCAGCCTCTTCCTGCAGCCGCGCTCCGCCTTGTTGTTCAACTCGTACAACGAGCGCGATCGCCCCTGGTCCGACTACCGTATGAACGGTGCAGCCAACTCACTCGAACCGCTGCTGCGCGTGAGCCAGCGGTCTGGCGACCGTGCCAGTCTGACGGGCTGGCACGAGGCCTTCGAGCCTTTCAACTCCTACGGGCTCGTGCTCATCAACACGCACGGCAGCCCCACGCAGTTCAACTTGCCCGGAGGCCCCGGACAAACCGCTGACGTCCCCGCAAGCGTTCCGACGGCCGTGCTGATGATCCACAGCTTCTCGGCGGCCAACACCGAGAATACCAACACGATTGCCGGGCGCTGGCTTGCGCAAGGGGCGTTCCTCTATTTCGGATCGCTCAATGAGCCGTATCTCCAAGCGTTTCACCCGCCGAGCCTGATCGCCTCGCTTGCGGCCTCGCACATTCCTTTCTCGGCAATCGTCCGGCAATCGCCGCCCAGCGCATTCGGGCGGCCATGGCGGCTGATCTTTCTGGGTGATCCGCTTTACCGCCTGGAGTCGAAACCGAAACCTCGCGTCGCCGAGTGGAAGACCGACGTTGACTGGGAAGTCTCGAAAGAGTTCCTCAAGCCTTCTCCCGATGACCCGGCCGACGTTCGTCTCAATTGGTGCGTGAAAACGGCATACTTCCGACTCCAGCGTGGCAGCAAACCTCGTGAAAAAGCCGAGTTGGCCGATGTCCTGCTCACCATCGACCGTGCGAAACTTCACGAAGACCTTCGACCCACCTACGATTCGTTTCTCTGCGATGCGCTTCTCGCCGCTAACCGTCCGCAGGACTTGCTGCTCCAACTGTCCGCGATCCCCGTCGATACGCGCTCGGCGCAAGCCCGGATGATCTGGGAGACACTCGAGTTATCTCGGCTTCAGCAGTTCGTGTCGCGCCGCGATTTTGAATCGGGAGTTAAGCTGTGGTCAGAAACTGTCGGCGTGCCCGCCCCAGATGACTTTCACCAACAAGCCACGGCGCGCATCGCCGCTCTCGCCGACACCAGAGACCGGCAGGTCGCCTGGCGTAAGCGACTGGCGGATGCACAGGCGACCGGGACTGCGCCCCAGGCGGCTCCAGTTGTTGAGCGTGAACTCAAGCGTATCGAAGCCCAACTCGCGACTCCACCCTCAACGGCGCGTTGAGGGGAGCGACAGTGAAGGACGGTGGGGCCCGGCAAATGCGGAGACCACCTCGGGAAGTGCTCCCAGATGCAGATGCATGAGGCCACCTACCGCATGGTGGTGGTAGAAGAAGTCTCCCTCGGTCGCGAGTGGCCCGTGGCAACTGGCACAATCGAGTGGGCCCGCCCCCGGAATCAATTGCCAGCGGTTCGTACGATAGCCCCGAACCGTCGTCCCTTTAGGCCCCAACCAAGAGTCCCGCACAAGCTTTCGAGTCACGGGCTCCGGCGCCGGTGGAACAGGACGTAGCACCGCATCAAACGGCAAGATCCCTGCCCCAGACACCTGGCGTCCCGGTAGTATCATCGAACGACCGAGGTAAGCCGTTCCACCCCCCTCGGAATAAATCCGCTGACCTCGGCAGACGTGCGACCGCAACGCCGCGATCAAGCTGAGGTTCTCCGCCAGCGCGTCCGCGTGGAGATCCGGAACTCCACATCCGATCATCACGAGATCCACGGAATCCGGGAGGCATTCGTCGCGAAGCGGCGAAAACTCGATCAACTCTGCGCCCAGCGCTTCGAGTGCCTCGAGCGTGTCGGGAAAATACGTCCCAAACGCCTCATCCCGCGCATAGGCCACGCGAAACGTCCCTCGCCCACACGCAGCCGCGGAACAAGACCCCGGATATGAGAAAGGCCGATGACTTGCCAGGTTGCGGATCGCTCCCAGATCGGCGAATCGCAAAAAGCTAGCGCCCAGTTGCTGAAAGAGTTCCTCGGGCAAGAATTGATCGCGCGGTGTTCGCCGAATTGATTCCCGTACTTCCGGCAATGCCTCGACGGCACCCAGCACGGGTACCTTTTTCGTCAGCGAGATCATCCGCCGTATTGGCTCGAAATGCTCGGGCGACTCCAGACCGTCCAGCAATACCGCTTCGGTTCCTTCAGGCAGGTGGGGAAGGTGAAAGTCGGGCCAGCCCTGACAGGCAACGACCGCGACGATCGGAAGACCGAGGCTCTCAGCGATCGGCCGTAAACCGCCAGGGCGATCTTGCTGTCCACACTCGAAGACTCGCAGCGGCTCTTCAAGAGTGCCCTCGACGATCGCCAGGTCGACGGCGCGGGCGCCCCGTGCGAAAACGGCACGACACACATCACCAGGCATCAGCCAGTCATCAAGATGACGTCCGGGATAACCTGTCGCCTGACCAACCGCTTTGGTCGCCGTCGGACAGGCCCGCGCCCGAAAATGTTGGACCCGCCATCGTCGAGCAGTTAACCCGGCGAGGAGAGCCAGGCTAGCTGTCGCTGGCTCCGGCCCCTCCGCGGGAGTTGCCAGACCCAACCGTGAGAGGTGATTCATGCGAACACCAGGCCGATGGGCTAACAATCAAAAAACCGCCGAAACGCGATCTAGGGGAGACCAGAGTGCGCGCCTCGCAACGGTTGACTACCTAATCCACGCATTCAGCGGAATGGTTTAAGACGAGTGAGCTGCGCGTCCGCTTGGGTTTCCCACCATTTGTGAGTGTTGGAATGATAGGGCACGCGAACGCCTCGTCAAGAGTATCGTCGTTCCGGATGGCCGTGAAGTCCTTGTTTTTGCGACTTTTCTTCCCCTTCTAAACCACGGTCCGAAATCAACGCGATATCGCAAGACGCACGCATGCACGCATGGAACAGAATTGGCACTGGTTCCAACTCGATTTCTAACTTGCCGTGAAATTGGACTTGGGCTAGCCTACCTCCCAACCACGTCCGACACCCACGATGGAGATCTGTGCAGCCCGACTAAGATCCAGCCACCACACATCGAGCCAAGATCGAGACCAGGATACTCCAGGAGCGTCCAAGGATGGCAACCACCTGGGTCAAATTCATCGTTGGGGTCGTTTCTTTCGCGTGCTTCGTGTCGACCGGCGCGAGCGACGAGCCATCGGACACGGCGGCTTCCGCAACGCGAAGCAATTCGCCTCAATCACCGAGCACTGCCATTCCGCGCGCATTTGCAGGCGGTCCTCCGGGAAAAATCGAGGGACCCAAGGCGGGGGCGACCTCGAACCCGAATGCGATGAGATCAGATTCCGCCCCTCTGGCAAAAGACTCGAAAGCGGCGCGGGCAGAGGCAATCAAAAAACGTGATGCTCTCCCTGCGCCCAATGATAAGAATGCCACGCCCGTGACCAAGGCCCTTCGCGATCTGTTTGACAAGCGCGTGACATTGCTGAATGACTGGGACGACGCTGTGAAAGAGCGCGAAAAGGCCGAGCATCCCGACGTGAACCCCGAGAAGCAGTCGGCCACTCTGGATGCTGACCTCGAGCGTACAAAGGCCACACTCCAGAAAGCATTGAAGGAACCCAGCAGCGTGATTCCGGCGGTCTTTCGCGGAGCGAGCGGCCGAGCGCTAAGCGATGCCGAAAGAACCGCGATGAAGGACGCGATCCAGGCGGCGCAGAACGATTTCAAAGACTGGTCCGACAAACTTGAGAAGGGCCGCTCGGAATCATCCAACGCGGGCGAAACCCGGCTGGCGACCCTCCGTGCAGATCGCAACAACAGTCACCTGAAAGTCGTCGCGGCCAAGGCACGGCGAGCCGAACTCCAGGCGGCCATCGCCTCTGCAAACTCGAAGGAAGCCAAAGAATTCCTCATCGAACAACTCATCAATCTTGAATGGGAGTTGTGCGTCGACTCCGAACGGCTGATGGGACAGGAAGCGCTGATCGCGCTTGAGGAAAAAACGGCCGACCGCGACAGCCTGGCGATCGAACTTGCCAAGACCCACGTTGAGCTCGCAAAGCTAACGTTGGAGGGGATGCAAAAATGCTATCGGGAGCTGGCGACGAAGCAGGAAAACGACCTGGAGAAAGCCGCGGCAAGCGAGGAAAAACGCGCCGGGAAACTGAGTGACCCACTCGAGCGCTATCGCGCTCGTCGCACGGCCGATCTCCTGGAGCTCGAGGCACGGGTACTCAAGGGAGAGACCGCGGTCGCTGCCAGCCAGTTCTCGTCCCCGGACGACGAACGCGAGAAGGCCGACCAGGCAGCCTCCGATTACGCGCAAATTAAAAAACTGCTCCAAGACGGCCGAGTCAGCCATCTCGACGCGCTCCGCCTGAACAACGATTTTCGGCGGATCGGTCCCGAACGTGATCGAATCATAAAGAATGAGCTCGCCTCCGTCACCGAGCGTCTCACCCTGATTGAGAACTCCTTGAGCAGTGTCGAACTGTCGCTGATCAATGACCCGCGCGATGATCGCTTTGAGCTCGAGGCGCTCCTCGAGACACTGCCAAAAGCCCGACATCCCCAGGCGAACGCACTGTTCGACGAGTTGGAGCGGAAGCACATCGAGCTGCTGCAGAAGCGTAAGAAGTACCTTGAGCGACTCGCCGTCACGGCGGAAGAAATTCATACCCAAATCCAGCGCAGGCTTCATACTTTGGAGGAGCAGTACGGCTTCATACAAACGCACATTTTTTGGGTCCGAGACCAGGAACCTATTGGCCTAATCTCGTTCACTCAAGCAGAGCGTGAAGGCGTCTTAGTCGTCAAATCGCTTATGCGGCTCAAAGCCGATCTCGTTGACAGTTCTGCCTGGGGAAAGACCAGGATCGCTTTCTTGATTCTCGCCGGTTTCCTCGGCGTAGTCCCATGGCCGTTCTTTCGGCTCCAATGCTGGCTGGGAGGGTACAGGCACGGCCACTGCGTTTCGAGAATGACGGCACAGGAACTAGTTTGCATTCTTTACGGAATTCTTTCCGCATTGATCTGGCCGCTTTATGTGGTTTTGATCGCGGTCGCTGCATGGCAAGCACCCTGGCCGCGCGGGATGGCGCTGATTGCCGTCCCCGTCATTTCTGTGCTTGCGGCAGTTCTCGCGAGCTACAACATCGGACGATGGACCCTCCGCCCTGGAGGTTGGGCGGAAGCCGTCCTGAGACTTCCTCCGGACGTCTCCCAACAACTGCGCAGAGCGTTCATGGTGCTTGTTATCGGTGCGACCGTGCTGTTGCTTCCCAGTAACATCCTGAAGCAAGGACTGCTCACCATCTCGGGGAGACCCGTAACCGCTTCATCGATCAGCCGATTGCTTGACCTTAGCTTCGGGCTTGTGATTTGGACCGTGGTTTTCTTTCTCAGGCGCAGTCATTCCCCCCTCGTGGAATGGCTCGTGCATTCTCCGCAATGCTGGGGCTGGGTGTATCAACGACGGAGAACCCTTTCGGGGGCACTCCTTGCGTTCATCACCGCCGCCGTGGCACTCGATGGACTCGGCTACAGCTTCACGGCCCATCGCCTCGGAGCGGGAGCCCTGCAATCGATGGTGGTCGTTGCGGTTTGCTTCGGCATCTATCGTTTGCTCCTCCGCGCCATTGACCACCAGGCGTGGCGCTGGGTGCGAGCGGATCAGTCCCCGACTCAGTCCGGAGCTGTCAACAATGCTCTGAGCGAACCGACAGACCTCCCAGTTCGACTTCGACGCTTGAGCGGCTACCTTGTGCCGGTGTTGGGCCTGGCGATGTGTGCCTGGATTTGGGGGATCGATTGGTCGCTCTTCCATTATCTGGGTGAACTGCGAGTCTTCCGAGCTGGAGTCACCGTGGGCGAGATCACGGAGGCCGTCCTGGTCGTGTTGCTGACCGCGGCGATCTGGCGCCACATGCACACATTCTTTGAAGTAATTGTCTTCCCCCGGGTATCGGATGATCCTGGAATTCGATTCGCCGTGCTAACGCTGTGCCGGTATTTGGTCCTTGGCATGGGGCTCCTCATCGCCCTCTCTGCGGTGCATCTCGGACCGAGCCAAATCGGCCTGGCGCTCGCGACGCTGGGGGTCGGGATTGGGTTCGGGCTTCAAGAAGTCATCTCGAATTTTGTTTGTGGAATCATTTTGCTCCTTGAGCGGCCGATCCGGGTTGGCGACATCGTTACCGTCAATGGGATGTCGGGCCAGGTGGATCGCATCAACATTCGTGCAACAACAATCAACAACGGCGATAACCAGAGCATGATCGTTCCCAATCGCGCGTTTATTACAGGCGACGTAGTGAACTGGACGTTAAAGGACAAAATTCTCCACACTTCGATTCGAGTGAAGGTGGCACACGGCAACGATCCGGACCGGGTATCCGACCTGCTCCTGAAGATCGCCTTTGACGACCCGGACGTTTTGCGCAACCCTGTCCCGGTGTCTCTGCTCGTGGAGTTCGGTGACTCCTACTTGACGTTCGCGCTGGACGTCCACGTTCCCGACCCGAGCCTGGTGGGGCGAGTGAAACACCGGCTACTCGGTCAAGTTCAGCGACGATTCAAAGACAGTGGCATCGAAATCCCCATCCCGTCCCAGGAGTTTATCGTCAAGCCGGTGGGTGACTCCGCTCTGTCCTTCTTCTCCGGACCGAACGGTAACCCGAGGGTGGATCACGGCACGATCGCAACGCACGCTCCACACCGCTACGGTTCGGTACGCCTACCGGAGGAGACCGTGGAGAACCGTTGCGTCGTGGACGAATGAATCGGGACTTGCTCTACGGGGAAAGGCGGGTCGCACGTTGGGACGCGACTCGTCCTTCAAGGCTTGGCTTCGGTATCAGACGCGTAAAACACCTCGCAGAGCGAGCCCAGCAACTGGCCAGCGGCGTTCGTGGCTTCGTTCACGGCGTCGCCTTTGGCGTCCAGGGATACATTATTGACGAAGAAGGCAAACACCAGCAGTCGCCCTGAGGCCGTCTCCAGGTAGCCGGCGAGTGCCTTGCTGGTCAGGATCGCCTTGCCGTTGAGGAGATCGGTGACCCAGTAAGTTCCTGTCTTGGCTCGAACGTGGCCACGAGCCGGGCTGTCGGGGTTCACGGCCTTGGCCAAGGTGCCGTCGCGACCGAGCACCGGCAACGCCGCGTCATAGGCGGGAAAATCCGCCCGGCCTGCCATGGCTCGCAAGAGCGCCACGGTCGCTCGAGGCGTAACAAGGTCGGCCCGTGCGCCTCCCGCGCCACCGCCAAACGAAACCGCCTTGGGATCCACGCCGAGCGCACTCAACGCATCCCCCTCCCGTTTCAGACCGGCCGCCAGTGTGCGCTCACCGTGACGGACTGCGAGAAGCAGTGGCAGTGTACTCGCGTGGAGATTGTGGCTGACCTTGAGTATCACGCGAACGTATTCGCGAAACGGCGGAGAAATGTACTCGGCCACCCTGGGCAGCTTTGCAACTTCATCGCGCGACGGGAGTCGCTCGTGCGCGTTATCTCCGATCGAAGCCGAATCCACACGGATTCCGTGCTTTCGCAGTCGCTCGATGAAGAGTGTGCGTGCAAACGCGGCAGGTTCCTCGACCTCGTAAATCTTGACAACGGGTTTATGACCAACCGGAACCTTGCCCCGAACCGCGAATCGACGTGGTCCGACCGATTGAATGGAAATCGAAGGCTTCTCGTCCTGCCCGATGGTTTCAACCTGCGCGTCGAACGACACAAATGCCGACTCAGGAACCAGTTTGACCGCCGCCGGTTCGCCGGCTTTCGCCCCAGGGATTGCCACAACGTCCACCACATTATCGTTAATGCTGATGGGAGAGACGTGTGATGGGCCACTTCCCGTACTCTGCGACAGTTCGAAGAGACGATCGTCGACAATCACATCGCCGGTAATCTCCTTGATCCCCGATGCCTGGACCTCGCGCGCAAGGTGGTCGAGCCCGGCCAGCGGCTCGGTCGGTACAACGCTTGCAGTGTAATTGCCGTTGGCGTAGGTATGGTCGCCGTCCTCGAAGACGAGATTTCCCTCGGATCCAGTCCGGCCTCCGAAACTCAGATCACCCTGCGCAATCAAGATCAGGTCGCCCCGCAGAACGCCCGTTTTCGTCTCAACCTCACCACGCCGCACGACGGGCGTCTTGAACCGATAATCGGCCCCCAATTCGGAGAGAGCGGCGGCCGTTGTGAAGAGCTTCGTGACGGACGCCGGCGCGAACATCTCGTCCGGATTGCGCTCGAACAGCGGCTTTCCGGACTTTGCGTCGACGACGAGGATACCCCAGTGGCCATGCTGGAATTCAGCGTTCTTCAGCACCGCCGAGACGCGTGACTCAAGGGTATCTTGGGCGTGAGTGCTGGAAACAAGCCACGTCAGCAGAAATGCGATAGGAAATGCCGAACGCACCCGGTACTGCCTCCTTCTGACCGCCAAGCGGACGAGCTTCTGCCTCAGGCAACGCTCATCCCGGCCACAGCGCCATCATGGACTACTGGCACGACCATGAGGTTGTAGAAGCATCAGAAAGGAGGGTCAAGAGGGCAGCTATGAAATGCGAAGCGAAGGCCCAGACAAACCTGGACGGGAGCCGGACTAACGCGCGAGATGGAGGCGACTCGCGGAGAAGAAGCCGGACAACGTGAGCCGGCCAACGGCGGCGACCGGGCTGCCATGGCACAGGTTTTCACCCAGGTCCTCTAACCAATCGCGGTCGGGCACGAGCGATGCGTTCGCCTCCACGATCATCATTTCTTTTGGCCGTCCCTGCGGTGCCACTTGAAGGACCAAACGCGATCCGCGATCAACCGGTCCAGCAGGTTCGACCCATGAGTCGATGATCGCACCAGTGACAATCATCTCCGTATCCATGATTCGACTCTCCTCACGCTGACCGCATCGAGTGTCGCCCGCTTTCTTTCCGTGACCCGATGCATCCATCATAGCAGGCGACCACTCGCAGGGCAAGGGGAAAAATGTGAAGCGTGCGAATGCTTCTCCAGAACATCATCCAATTGCTTGCGACTGACACCCTAAAAAAGCGAGCCTCCTATGCTTTCACGAAGCCTGCCTGATTGAGGAACTACGGTTCAACGCAACCCACTTCAACGGAACACTCGAAAAGGGAACTGCCGTGAGCCTGTAAGCCGGATTCTGTCAGGAACGAAACCGTTCCTGGATGACCATTTCTCTAGGACATCGGTTGCCCGATGCCTCAAGCGACCTACCCGGAAGTGATCACGGATCGGGCAAATCCGTGCCTCGGACCGAAGTCCAAGGCTCCCTCCTTATTTGGCCTTGCTCCCGGTGGGGTTTGCCGAGCCGAACCGGTCACCCGGCTCGCTGGTGGGCTCTTACCCCACCGTTTCACCCTTACCTCGATGGGAGTATTCCCACCGTGGCGGTTTGTTTTCTGTGGCACTTTCCCTACCCGAAACTCGGGCGGTGGGCGTTACCCACCACCGCGCCCTGCGGAGTCCGGACTTTCCTCCGAATTTCGACCGCATGTCGCCATACAGCCGTCCACTCGGCGATCATCCGACTCACCGCAGTCCCAACATCCATCATACCGTCCATTCGCGTTATCTCAATAATGTTTGACAGAGATTCTCCGTGCGATGTTCCAAGAACCGCGCTTCGTGTCGCCTGGAAAGCGCAACAAAACAGACCCCCCACGTTTCCCATTTTCACTATATAGACTATAATCGAGCATCCTCTCTTTTCCGTGGAGACCGCCGAAGATGTGCATCCGGGACTACCTTCAAAGTCGTCGCGTCTGGTTCCAAACGCTCCTCCACCCGCCCGTCGCATCGGCCACTCGGTTTGCTCAGAGCCTGCACGTCTCGGGTCGCACCGTGGCGAAGGCGGTTCTGGTGCGGTCAGGAACTCGCTACAGCCTCGCCGTCTTACCGGCGACTTCTCGGATCGACTGGCACCGGCTCTCGGAGGTCCTCGACGGGCAATCGATCGAACTGGCTACGGAAGACGAAGCCTCCATGATTTTCGGGGATTGCGAGCGCGGAGCGCTTCCGCCCTTTGGCACTCTTTACGGCCTGACGACCGTCGTCGACGCGAGCCTGGCGGGCGGATCCGAGATCGTCTTCGTCGCCAATTGCCGGCATGAAGCTTTGCGCATGCGCTACCGCGATTTCGAGGCCCTCGAACTTCCGATCCGAGCCCGATTCGCGATTCCCACGACGCCCCGGCAACGCCGCGATTCGCATCGTCAGGCAGGCTGAGGAGACTCGTTGCCGGCTTGAACGTCGTCCGCGGTCGACGGCGCGAAACCTCGTCGCATCGTGTTTTCGGTCACCGTGCGGGTCAAAAGGAATTCGAGCAGATAGTCGCGCCCACCCGCTTTGGTTCCGATG
This sequence comes from Singulisphaera sp., assembly GCA_027451445.1. Classification (GTDB taxonomy): domain Bacteria; phylum Planctomycetota; class Planctomycetia; order Isosphaerales; family Isosphaeraceae; genus DAIDJG01. Next base: position 67,891 of record DAIDJG010000463.1, on the reverse strand, counting down.
CCGGAAAGCTTGAAACCGCCGAAAGGCTGACGGTCCACAAGTGCACCCGTGATGCCCCGATTCACATAGAGGTTGCCGACGACGAACTCACGGCGAACCCGAGCGATATGAGCTGGGCTCCGCGAGTAGAAGCCACCCGTGAGCGCATACTCGGTCCCGTTGGCAATTCGTAGGGCTTCGTCGAGGTCCCTGGCGCGAAGGACTGCGAGCACCGGACCAAAAATCTCTTCCTGGGCCACGCGAGCCTCCGGCCGGACGTCCGCCACGATGTGCGGGCCCACGAAATTTCCGACAGCGGCCAGGGTCCCGGGATCGACCGCAACAACCATGCGCCCTTCGCCCTTCGCGATCTCAACGTAGCGCTCGATCCGACGACGCGCCTCGGCGTCGATGACCGGACCGATCACGGTCTCCGGGTCGTCGGCGGGGCCCACGGTCAGGGCATGCGCCGCTTCTGTCAGACGCGCGACGAACAGGTCGTAAACCCCGTCCAGAATGATGACCCGCGAACAGGCCGAGCATTTTTGGCCCGCGTAACCGAACGCGCTGTGGAGCACGCCGACGACCGCTTCATCCAGGTCGGCATCGTCGTCGATGATGATGGCGTTTTTGCCGCCCATCTCCGCGATGACACGTTTCACATGATCAACACCAGGCTTCGCTTCGGCGGCTCTCCGATAGATTTCGAGTCCAACCGCGCGCGAGCCCGTAAAGGAAATGAGGTTTACGTCGGGATTGTCCACGAGCGCCTGTCCGGCCTCTTCCCCGACACCCGGCAAGTAGTTCAGAACGCCCGCCGGTAAGCCTGCTTCCTTGAGAACCTGGACGAGGTGATAAGCCATGATCGGGGACTGCTCGGCCGGCTTGAGCACCACGGTATTGCCGGCAACGATCGCGGCCACGGTCATGCCCGTTGGAATCGCCAGAGGAAAATTCCAGGGTGGAATCACTACGACCACGCCGCGCGCGATGTGCTCGATGGCGTTCGTTTCACCGGGCACATCCCGATGCGCCGGCCGTCCCAACCGGATCATTTCACGGGCGTAGAACTCGCAGAAGTCGATGGCCTCGCTCACGTCGCCATCGGCTTCTTGCCAGGGCTTGCCGCACTCATAAACCTCCCATGCGGCCAGTTCAAACCGCCTCCGCCGCAGAATCTCGGCGGCGCGTACGAGAACCGCCGCGCGCGCGCCAGGTTCCGTCGAAGCCCAGGGGCCAAACGCCTGCCTTGCCGCGTTCACGGCCGCGCTGGCCTGCTCGGCACGCGCCCTGGCCGTTCGTCCCAGCACGCATGACGAATCTCCGGGGTTACGCGACTCGAGCGAATCGTCGGTCCAGATCTCCTGGCCGCCCACAATTAGCGGAAAGCGCTGTTGCCGGGCGATTTCCGAGCGCACAGTTGCCAGAGCAGCGCGCATCGCCGTGCGGTTTTCTTCGCGCGTAAAGTCCGTCGGCGGCTCGTTGCGGAACGGCGGCAATTCGACCTTCGCGACGGGTACACTGGCGCGTCGCTTGCGGATCAACATGGCTTCCACCTCCTCGGGATCGCGCAAAAGGTCCTCGATCCGTGCATGTTCGGTAAAACTCGCCTTGAGAAATGATTCGTTCGACGTGTTCTCGAGCAGCCGGCGCACCAGGTAAGCCATACCCGGGAGCATCGCACCATAGGGCGTGTAGACCCGCACGCGGTGACCGCCAGCCACGACGGCCTCCTGAATCGGGCCGCCCATGCCATAGAGCATCTGAATCTCGAAGCTCTCATCCGGCACCCCCAGCAACTCCGCGAGCGCCATCGCGTGGGCGAGGCTGCGCACGTTGTGGCTACCGAATGCCGGACGCAGCACGTCATGCTGTTCCAGCAAGATCCGCGAGCAACGCTCGTAACACGCGTCCGTCCCCCACTTCTCGAGAAACACCGGGATCGGCCATCCGAGTTGCTGTGCTCGCAGCACCTCGTAGTCCCAGTACGCGCCCTTGACCAAACGGACCGTGACCGGAGTCCCCCGGCGCCGAGCCCACTCCGCGAGTGATCGAAGGTCGGCTTCCGTTTCCGGCAAATACGCCTGGCCGACAATTCCAACGTTCGGCCAATCGCGGAACTCGGGCTCCATCAGCACCGATCGAAACAGCGCGAAGGTCAAGTCTTTGTGGGCATATTGCTCCATATCGACGTGCACATAGGCACCCGAGTCACGCGCCGCACGTAGGATCGGCCGCAACCGGTCGAGCACGCTGGGTCCGGTGGCTTCTGCATGGAGGGCGTCGAACCGAGCCGTCAAACTCGTGAGCTTCAATGAGAGGTTGACCCGTGGGATCGCACCCCGGTCGTCGCGGTCGATCTGCCGGATTTCCGGCTCCGAGGCCAGCGGCGAGGCCAGGCCGCGGATCAACTCGAGACACGTCTGTTGATAAACTTCGGCTTCGGCCTCGCTAATCACCGCCTCGCCCAGGAGGTCCGCGGTAAAGGCGACACGCTGCTTCCTCAGTTTCAACACCGTGCGAAGCGCTTCTGCCGGTGTTGCACCCGCGATGAAACGCCGCGCCATGTGCGTCGCCGCATAGCGCGCCACGCCCGCCACGATGCCGCCGAACGGCGAACGGGGATGCGCCAGGACGACGGCCAATCGCATGAACCAGGGGAGCCGATCCTCCGCCTCCAGCAGATACTCCACGAGGTGCCGGCGGATGGCGTCCTTCGTCCGGAGCGCAGGCATGGCGTCGGTGAGGCGAAAGAGCTGAACCTTCACCTCGGGGTCGCCGAGAGTAAGATTCATCATCCGGTCGTCCCACCAGGCAGGCTGCCAGATGGTGGGCCCCTGCCCGATCTGCTCGAAAAGATGGCGACCGATCGCTTGGGTACGACGCTCTACATTGGCGCGATCGAGTGTTCGGTCCACCGTGCTCGTCGTCATGACGACTTCTCCCGGAGAGGCGAAGATGTGACCGAGGCGCCTCTCTTCTCTTCTAATAATACGGTCGCTATCACTGTTCAGATCACCCCGATTGGGCAAAAAGCGTCGGCCCAGGCCTGGATTTGACTGCGAGGACGACAGCCGAGCGAGTGGCGTCCGCTACGTGACGCCTCCGCGAGATCCTTGGCTTGCCCACACGCTCACTCGATTCTCGACACCCAAGGTCACATCGACGCGGCTCGGTTCCACACGCTCGATCCCTTCTTCCTGGATCGTCTTGCGAAAAAAGGTTCAGGCAAAAACGACCGGCTGCTGGGGGTTCTTGCTTGACGTGGTCCGTGATTCGGTAGTACATTTTCTTCATCACAATTTGGTGCGCATCTTATCCAGAGTGGCTGAGGGAAGGGCCCTGTGACGCCACAGCAACCGGTTCACCCGAGGGGTGAATGCTGGTGCTAACTCCTGCCCAGCGCTTCAGTACGGTCCCAGCGGACCGGCGAAGACGCCAATGGGACAGATAAGATGGTCAATGGTGAAGTCGGTATCCCCACGCTCACCTCTGGCCTACCTTATCCCCACCTTGGCCTTGGGCACGACCTTCACGCTCCTGGACGAGCATGCCCCTGAACGCGGCTTTGAGGATGGTTTCTCAAGGTCGGTTCGACCTCGCAGCCCTGCGCCCCGGTTCTCGCAAGTCCGTTCGGCGAAGGGATTTCAGGAGAATGGCCGGTGTCCGACGAACTCGCCAGCGGTTTGAAGTGCCGCCTCTGTGGCAAGCTCTATCCCAAGGAAGCCCTTAACTTCTGTACGGACGATTTCGGACCGCTCGAAGTCGTTTACGACTACGACGCCGTCGCGGCAAGCTTGAGCCGCGAGGTCATCCGCTCTCGTCCCCGCACGATGTGGCGCTACCGTGAACTGCTCCCCATCGATGGCGAGCCGACGGTTGGGCTGCACGTCGGTTGCACCCCATTGGTGCGTGCGGATCGGTTGGCGAAGGCCCTGGGCGTTGAGGAGTTGTACGTCAAAAACGACGCAGTGAATCACCCGTCGCTGTCGTTCAAGGATCGCGTGGTCGCCGTCGCGCTATCGAAAGCCGTCGAACTGGGCTTCCGGACGGTTGGCTGCGCTTCGACGGGAAATCTCGCCGGAAGCGTCGCCGCCAATGCCGCGGCCGCCGGCCTTGACGCGTATATCCTCATCCCCGATGGACTCGAACAAGGTAAGGTGCTCGGCGCGACGATCTACGGCGCGAGAGTGATCGCGGTCGAAGGAAACTACGACCACGTCAACCGCCTCTGCTCGCAGATCGCGTTCAAGTTCGGATGGGGGTTCGTCAACGTGAACCTGCGTCCGTTCTACGCCGAAGGGTCGAAGTCCATGGGCTTCGAGATCGCCGAAGACCTCGGCTGGCGGGCGCCCGATAACGTCGTCGCCCCCATGGCCGGAGGCAGTCTGATCGGCAAGCTCTACAAGGCGTTCAAGGAGTTCGAGCAGCTCGGGATCATCGACGGGCCGGTTTCGACCAAGATGTTCGGCGCCCAGGCCACGGGCTGCAACCCGATCTCGAATACCGTGAAGACGGATGCGTTGAAGGTCAAGCCGGTCCGGAACCCGAACACCATCGCGAAAAGCCTCGCCATCGGCGATCCCGCAGACGGTTACTTCGCATCACAACTGATTCGCGAAACCGGCGGCTGGAGCGAAGACGTCGACGACGAGGCGATCGTTGCCGGTATGCGCCTCCTGGCCGAAACCGAGGGCATCTGGGCTGAGACTGCCGGCGGTGTGACCGTCGCGGTCGCGCAGAAGCTTCTCGCCCAGGGTCGCCTGTCTCGTGACGGTTCGACGGTTCTTTGTATCACGGGCAACGGCCTGAAGACCCAGGAAGCGTTGATCGAGAGGATCGCCAAGCCGATCGTCATCAAGCCGAAGCTCGAGGACTTCGAAGCACTCGTCGAAATCGGCGCACCCGAATTGGTCGCGAGCGCGGTTTGACGCGAACGCCTTAGAATTCCACCACGCGAAGGGCCGGCAATGGCCGGCCCATCTCCAACTTTCTTCAGGATCGTCTCATGCCCCAAGTACGAATCCCCACCCCGCTCCGACCCCACACTGGCGGCAATGACACGGTCGAAGCCGAAGGCGCCACGGTTGGCGCCGTTCTTGGCCAGGTCGGTGAGAAATACCCGGCCCTCCGCGAGCGCATCTTCGACGGCGCCGAACTCCGCCGATTCGTCAACGTCTACGTCAATAACGAGGACATCCGCTATCTGGATGATCTCGATACGGCCGTGGGCGAGAAAGATGAAGTGAGCATTATTCCGGCCGTTGCGGGCGGCTGAACGTGACGCGGAGCTCCCTATCGGCTCCGCCTGTCTTAGGCATTGATGAAGTCCCGTGTCTTGTAAATACGTAACACCGCGCGTTGAGTCATTTCCAGGGTTTCTGCCAACGGTCCGCCGCTCCGCTCGTTGATTCCATTGTGATTGGAAAGCATCATGCCTTTTGATCCCTCCGACCCTCTCGATCGCTACAGTCGCCAGATTCGTTTCCCCTTCTTCGGCGAGACAGGCCAGCGCAAGTTGTTGAACAGCCGCGTCACGATCTGCGGATGTGGCGCCCTCGGGACCGTGCTCGCTAACCATCTGGCACGGGCGGGGGTCGGCTTCCTACGGATTGTCGACCGCGACTTCATCGAGACGCACAATCTTCAACGTCAAATCCTGTTCGACGAAAACGACGTCGCCGAAAACCTTCCCAAGGCCGAGGCGGCGGCTCGCAAGCTTCGGCAGATCAACAGCACGATTACGATCGAACCGGTGGTTACGGACATCGACCACACCAATATCCTCGATCTTGTGGCCGACGCCGATTTGATTCTCGATGGGACCGACAACTTCGAGACCCGCTACCTGATCAACGACGCGGCCGTCAAACTCAACAAGCCGTGGATCTTCGGCGGTGTGATTGGCAGCGAAGGCCAGACGATGACCATCCGTCCGGGAAGCACGCCTTGCCTGCGTTGTTTGATCGAAGACAGCCCCCCGCCGGGGATGACGCCCACCTGCGAAACCGCGGGGGTGCTTGGTCCGGCCGTCGCCATCATTGCCTCCTTCGAGGCCGTCGAAGCGATCAAGCTTCTGTCGGGCGCGTTCGACGCGTTGAACAAGGAGCTCATCATGGTCGACATCTGGGATTGGACGTTCCGCCGGCTCAAGGTCGCGGGCCTGCTCGGAAAAGTGGATTGCCCGTGTTGCAAGCATCATAAGTTCGAGTGGCTTGACGGCGCCCTTGGTTCTCACACGACGGCGCTTTGCGGCCGAAACGCCGTGCAGGTTGCGACGCGTCGCACCGAGCCGCTGAATTTCCCCGAGATGGCGGCGCGGCTCGCCTCGTTGAGCGACGTTCGTCATAATGCATATATGCTTCGGTTCGCGACCGAAGGTCATGAATTCACCGTTTTCCCGGATGGCCGAGCCATCATCAAGGGTACGAACGACATCGCCAAAGCGCGCACGCTTTACGCCCAGTTCGTGGGAAACTGAGAAGCGGGTTCGCTCTTGAGAATCCATCGAGTGAACCGCTCAGTGAAACGAACGCGGTTTCTCTTCCGAGTCCTTCATCATGATCTACCTCGATAACGCCGCCACGAGCTTTCCCAAACCCGAACCGGTCTACCAGGCACTCGATCGATTCGCCCGCACGTCGCTCGCCAATCCAGGACGTTCCGGACACCGCATGGCCGTTCGTAGCGACCGGATGCTCGATGACGGACGGCACGCCCTGAACCAGTTCTTCCGCGGCGAGGATCCGGATCGCTGGATTTTCACCCTGAATTGTACCGATGCCTTGAACATAGCGATCAAAGGTAGCGTGAATCCGGGCGATCACGTCATCACGTCCGACCTGGAACACAATTCGATCAGCCGTCCGCTTCGCGCCCTCGAGAAGGCCGGGGTCATCTCGCTGACCAGAATTGCATCGGAGCAGGGATACATCGATCCCGATGCGGTTCGGAAGGCGCTCACGCCGAAGACGAAACTGGTCGCCCTGACCCATACCTCAAACGTGCTGGGCACGATTCAGCCGATCGAAGCCATCGCGCCCATCGTTCGTGAAGCCGACGCGCTTTTGCTCGTCGATGCCGCGCAGTCGGCGGGCGTCGTGCCAATCGATCTGCGCGCGACTCCGATCGATCTTCTGGCGTTCCCCGGTCACAAATCACTCTATGGTCCCACGGGCACTGGAGCGCTATACGTCGGCCCGCGGGCCAACCTTCGGCCCTGGCGCGAGGGCGGAACGGGTGGCGATTCGGCAAGTGAGACACAGCCAGTTCAATTGCCGTTCGTGCTCGAAGGAGGGACGCCAAACGTCCTGGGGGTTGCCGGCCTTGTCGCGGGCATCGCGTGGGTGTCCGAGCAGAAGCCCGATGTGCTCCGAAACCATGAAGTCTCGCTGTTACAGCGCGTGGTCGATTGGGCGGAAGCGACCGAGGGTTGGAAGGTCGCCGGTCGCTGGGACGCAGCCCGGCATGCAGGCGCGCTCTCCTTGATCGTCCCCGAGGGGTTCCATCCCTTGGACCTGGGACTCGCACTCGATTCGGCATTCGAAATCGCCATTCGTCCCGGTTTGCACTGTGCGCCTTACATCCACAAAGCGCTCGGCACATTCCCCGACGGGACAGTCCGCATAAGTCCGGGTCCGTTCAACACGCCCGAACACATCGAAACACTCCTGCATGCTTTGACGGACATCACAGCGGGAGTACTCTGAACGGGCCAAAGCCGCCGAGTCTCGAATGCGAGACGTTGCGCGTTGAGTTTGTCGGGTCCCGACCCTATACTGTACGGATTGAACCCAATTGGTTTCCGGGGCCGGGGAGCGCACGACCGGGATGTCACTCTCGATCAAACGTCCTCTCTGGGGTTGGACCCGAGGAGTACGCGTCCTCCTGACGGTGTGTGCCCTGCTGGGGTCGCTGTACTTGTTCGCGAGAGCGCCCAGCAAAGGATCCGCACCGTCCTCGCTTCGTTTATCGGTTGACCTCAATTCGGCGCCACCCGAGGTTCTGGGGGCGTTGCCGCGACTCGGACCCGTCCTCGTCGAACGGATCGTCACCGCACGACAGGAAGCTCCGTTTCGTTCGCTCGAAGATCTGGATGCACGCGTCAAAGGTATCGGCCCAGCGACGATCACTGCCCTTCGCCCGTTCGTTTCGGTTGACCGCAATTCTGAGCCGTCTACTTCGTCCCACGCGACATCCCGCCCTACCATTCTCGGCAGGCGCGCGAGTTATTGAACCAGGTGCTCCCGATATGCCTGATTTTCAATTGGTTTCGCCTTACCAGCCTGCCGGCGACCAACCGAAGGCCATTGAAGCCCTGGTGCAGGGCTTGCGGAGCAACAAGCGTCACCAAACGCTGCTCGGGGTCACGGGATCGGGCAAGACCTTCACGATGGCCAACGTCATCGCCCAGATCGGCCGCCCTGCCCTCGTGATGTCGCACAATAAGACGCTCGCGGCGCAGCTTTACGGCGAGTTCAAGGAATTCTTCCCCCACAACGCCGTCCGCTACTTCGTCAGTTACTACGATTACTACCAGCCTGAGGCCTACATCCCCCAGCGCGACATTTACATCGAGAAAGACGCGTCGATCAACGAAGAAATCGAACGTTTACGGCTCGCCTCGACGAGCGCGCTGGTCAGCCGCAACGACGTGATCGTCGTCGCCAGCGTGTCATGCATTTACGGCTTGGGCTCGCCCGAAGACTACCGCAAAATGATGGTGCAACTCAAACTGGGTGAGTTCATCGACCGGGACGAAATGCTCCTGAAACTTGTCGACATTCAGTACGATCGCAACGACATCAACTTCGAGCGCGGAAAGTTCCGCGTCCGCGGTGATGTCGTCGAATGCTGGCCCGCGTACGAGGAAGTTGCTTTCCGCATCGAGTTGTTCGGCGACGAAATCGAGACCCTTTCGGTCATCGATCCCCTTACGGGGACCGTGCTCGAAAAGAAGAAAGAAATGTACATTTACCCGGCGAAGCACTTCGTGTTGCCGGAAGAACGCATCCAGGGCGCTGTTGAAGCCATTCAACAAGAGCTCGAGGAACGCCTGAAGATCCTCAAGGATCAGGGGAAGCTCCTCGAGGCGCAACGGCTGGCCGCACGAACGCGCTACGATATCGAAATGCTCCTGGAGGTCGGCTACTGCTCCGGGATCGAAAACTACAGCCGACCGCTCTCGGGCCGGAAGCCGGGCGAGACCCCCAACACACTGCTCGACTTCTTCCCGCCGGATAGTCTCCTGCTCATTGACGAGTCGCACGTCAGCGTGCCCCAGATCCGCGGTATGTTTGCGGGCGACTTTAGCCGCAAGAGTACCCTCGTTGAACACGGCTTCCGTCTTCCCAGTGCGCTCGACAACCGGCCACTACGATTCGACGAGTGGGAAACTAAGCTCGGCCCTCGGCTCTACGTTTCGGCAACGCCCGGTGATTACGAAGTGACAATGTCGGGCGGCGAGGTTGTCGAACAGGTGATTCGACCGACGGGTTTGATTGACCCTGTCGTGAGGATCGAACCCGCCCGCGGCCAGGTTCCTGCGCTCCTGACCGAGGTCAAGAAGCGAGCCGAGAAAGGCGAACGCGTCCTCATCACCACGCTCACCAAACGCCTCGCCGAGGACCTTTCCCGGTTCCTCAAGGAACAAGGGCTGCGCTGCAAGTGGCTTCACTCCGAACTGGACGCGTTCGAACGGGTCACGATCCTGCGGGAGTTGCGCGAAGGTGCGTTCGACGCGCTGGTCGGCGTGAATTTGTTACGCGAAGGACTTGATCTTCCGGAAGTCTCGATGGTCTGTATCCTGGATGCGGACAAGGAAGGCTTTCTTCGGAGCGAAACGTCGCTCATCCAGACGATCGGCCGCTCGGCGCGGCACGTGAACGCCGAGGTGGTTCTCTATGCTGACAAAGTTACCGACTCGATGCAGCGTGCGATCGACGAAACGAATCGTCGGCGCGCCCTTCAGTTGGCTTACAACGCTGAGCACGGCATCACGCCAGAGACCATCGTGAAGGCCATCAAGCGCGGCATCGAGGAGGAGGTGCAGGCCCGGGCCGAGGCTCGCAAGGCAGTCGGGCGCGACGAGAAAACCGATGCCACGGAAGAGTATCTGAACGAGCTCGAAGCAGAGATGCTCAAGGCGGCGGAAAGCCTGGAGTTCGAACGTGCGGCCGCCCTTCGGGACCGGATCATCCAGCTCCGCAGTTCCGAGGGAGGGCATCCCGGCAAGCCCGCGGCAACACCGCAAGCGACCAGTGCCCGCACGAAAGCCAAGTCCGGAGGCAAACGCCGAGGGAGCCGGCCAAAGCCAACTTGAGCCTCATGGGAATTCTTTCTATGGGAGAACGCGTCGATTTCGGCTTTGGGGCAAAGGAGCGTGACAATGCGCTCACGCTAATCGCGCTGGCTCTGGCCGAGGACTTGAACACGACCGGGGACCTTACGGCGAACCTGACGATTCCGGAAAGCTCGCGTGGGTCTGCGCGCTTCGTCTCCCGCACGCAAGGAAGGCTTTCGGGTTTACCTGTCTTAGCCCTTCTGGCCACTCGGTTCGAGATCGAAGCCGGTTGGAAACCGACGTTGGACGACGGAGCGCGCCTGGAACCCGGTCTGGAAATCGCTCGCGTTGAGGGTTCGATGCGAGCGCTACTTGCGTTTGAGCGCACGGCACTAAACTTCATTCAACGACTCAGTGGGATTGCAAGCCTCACGGCGCGATTCGTCGCTGAGGTGGCGGGAACTCGCGCGGTGATCCTCGACACTCGGAAAACGACGCCAGGTTGGCGAGCCCTCGAAAAATATGCGGTGCGGTGCGGAGGCGGTAAGAATCATCGTTTCGGACTTTACGATGCGGTCTTGATCAAGGACAACCATCTCGCCTGGCTCGCGGCTGACACGCATGACCCGGTCCTCGATTCGAATCGCCTTTCTCCCGACGGCGCAACGATTTCCCGAGCATTGACATCCGCACGTCGAGGCGCCCCTGCCGGCACCGTCATCGAAATCGAAGTCGATTCGCTCGACCAATTTGATCGTGCGCTGGAAGGTGAGCCCGATATCATCCTCATCGATAACCTCGGCCCTGCCGATCTCGCAGAGGCACTGCGCCGACGCGACACGAAGGCGCCTCGTGTTCTGCTCGAGGCGTCCGGTGGGATCAATCTCAACACGGTCCGAGCACTGGCAGAAACCGGCGTCGACCGAATCAGCGTCGGTGCGTTAACCCACTCTGCCCCTGCGCTGGACATCGGGCTTGATTTCGATGAGGCGCTGCCGTCGTGAACATTCCCCTGCTCCACCGACTGCGGGCGAACCCCGATCAATTCGTTCCGCTCGTGGACTTGGGTTCCGACATCGACGGAGTGCGGCGCGCCATTGATGAACTGGAATCGTTCGGTTTCTCGATCGAGCATCATCCGTATCGCGGCGTTGCGTACCGGGGCCACTCCGGGCGGCTCTGCCCCGATCAAATCGAATACGAGCTGAACACCGAGCGCGTGGGGCGCAGAATCGCGGTGTGGAACCGCGTTTCGAGCACGAATGACCTGGCGGCCGGTGCGTCGGCGTCGCCTGCAAACGATGGCCTCGTGGTACTGGCCGAAGAGCAGACGGCGGGGCGAGGGCGACGGGGCCGCGTCTGGACGGCGCCTCCTCGCGCGTGTGTTCTCATGTCGGTGCTGCTTTTCCCCCCTGCGGAGCTCGACGAGGTTCGTTGGCTCACGGCGTTGGGGGCGGTGGCTGTCGCAGACGTTGTGGCCGAGTGCACGGGACGCGAACCGAAAATCAAGTGGCCGAACGATGTCCGTGTCGATCAGCGCAAGATCGCCGGAGTGCTTGTGGAACGCGGAGCCGGAGCGGTCATCGGCATCGGCCTGAATGCCAACCTCTTGATGAGCGACTTGCCGGACGAACTCCAAGCGTCGACGACGTCGCTGCGAGCGCTGCTGGACCGGGAGCTCGACCGTTCGGAGCTTGCAAAAGCGATCATTCAACGGCTCGATTACTGGTACCTGCTCGGCCGCGCTCGAGGTGCGGAGTCGCTCAGCCCCCGCTGGCGCAGCCTGAGCGAGCACGTCGGGAATCGGGTTCACGTGATCACGCGCGACCGCGAGTGGGAAGGCGTGGTTGCGGATCACGACTTGATCGCCGGATTGACGCTCGCGCTCGACGAGCGCCGTTCCGTCCAGTTGCCCTCAGCCGAGATTCTCGATTTGAAAGCTGTGGACCTTCATGGGTCCGCTGGTTCGGGAAACAGGCGGGATTCTCATGGAAGCCTGGGACTTTGATTGCTAAACTTGACATTGGAATGGAGTCTGAGCAGCCAGCCGTCGTTACCGTTTCGACCTGAGGCGAAGTTCGATCATTCACTCGCGTTGGAGTCTTTGCGCATGACCTGTGCATCTTCCAAAACGCTACGGGCTTCGGCTGCCGCACCGCTGCCATTTCGGGCTGTTCGCGGCGCGTTGGCTTTGAGTCTGCTTTGGGGTGCTTGCGCATCGCTCACACGCGAGGCAGTCTCCGCCGATTCACCGCGCGCGGGATCTTCCGGTTCGTTAGGCTCCCAGTCCGCCCTGGTTCTTGTGGGCTACTACGAAGAATTCGTGCGCGATCAAGACGTCGAACGTTTCCGACGTCAGGTCTCTTCGCGCTACACCGAAGGTAGTTTGGCTCGGCTGCTCGAGTCCGGAGACGTTCAGGCTCGGCGCGCAGCCGTTCTGTCTCTGGGAATCCTCGGCGGTTTCGAGACCAGCAATGCGGCCGTCGGGCGTGCTCTCCGTGATAGCGACGACACGGTACGGGCGCTTGCGCGAGGCGCGCTGTGGTCGATTTGGTTCCGCGCCGACTCGCCGGAGAACAACGAAACTCTCCGGCAGGTGAATATGCTTATCAAGCAAGACCGCAACCAACAGGCGATCGAACTCGCCACAAAGCTCACGCAGCGTGCACCGCGATTCGCCGAAGCTTACAACCAGCGCGCCATCGCTCATTTCCAGGCAGGGCAATTCGAAGAGAGTGCCGCTGATTGCGAACGCGTCCTGGAATTGAATCCCTTCCACATAGGTGCACTGGGCGGCTTAGCGCAGTGCCAAGCGCAGCTCAAACGACCTGCTGAAGTCGTCAAGACCTTGCGGCGCTCACTGAAGCTCCAGCCTCATGATGACGATCTCCGCCAAATCGTCCAATCGCTCGAGGCACAGCAAGATCAGTGACCGCTCATCGAATGCACCGACGGCCCGGGGATCCCGACCTGCAAACCGCCCCGTGCCTTCCCCCCCGGGAACACGAGACGCTTTCACAGGCCGGGGTCCCCGAGCCGTCAAGCGACTCAGCAATCTCATGAGTCTTCGGGACGGCCCGGGGATCCCGACCTGCAAACCGCCCCGTGCCTTCCCCCCCGGGAACACGAGACGCTTTCACAGGTCGGGACCGCCAGACCGTCATCACTCACTCTTCTCCTCGTCAGCGTGCGGCCCGAGGATCCCGACCTGCAAACAACCTCACGCCTTCCCCCCCGGGGACGCAAGGCCATCTTCACAGGCCGGGGTCGCCGGACCGCACGACCAACTGTCGCGCAACAATGATCCTTACAAACGCCAGGCTTTTCGGGTTCCAACAGTAGAGCCGCAGATCGCTCGGCATCGCGATCCACCTCGGCAATCCCCTCTGTGCCCGAACGCAACGAGTCGGAGAACCAGTCACGGTTCTTTCTGGCTCGTCGACTGGGAACCCATTCCTGCGGTAGGAACCCTGAGCCTCGACGAGCTGACGGCGACTTCAGCCCACCGCAACGATCAACAACGCAGGGGTAATGTAGACAAGCAGGACTGCGCGAGACCACAGTGAGCCGAACGCGGCGCAAGCGCTCTCATTGCGCTTCGTCCGCCCTCACTTCGCGTCCACATCGATACGTAACCAACGATGTGCTGGGTCAGATCTTCCTCGCCAAGAGCGGGTTCCCGGAAGCTCGCCCGAAACGGGTCATGCCGGGAAGGTACTCTGCCAGGCACCCGGAGAGATGTATGGCCATGCCGCGCGTGCGCTACTGCGTTGACCTTTTGAATCTTCGCGGAACAAACGAGAACCGATTGCCCCGCGCCATTGAGGAGCACCGCAGCGGTCAAGAACAGCGATAAGAATGTCCGAAGGGTCGACAAGTTCACCCTCAGAGAATTCGCCAACCTGCCACCAACTGGCGGCTATCATTAAACACTCTATATATCGGATGCGACACGGAGATTGCAAGCCCCTTTTGCAAGGAAAACACAGCGAGTCGACCATTTAAGTTGCAAATATCCAGAATCAAATAAAGTAATAATATACCTTTGTATTATAATCCAATTAATATAAAAATGAATCAATGTTGAAACAAAAACTCGGGATGATTGAAGAGCGACCAGAGGAGGTCCTCGGCAGCCCCCCTCCGGGTGACCTGAGGATCGCTGAATCGGGCAAGTGCCAGGGCGCGTTCGTCATGACTTGGATAACGTCCCAAGGTGGCGAGAAAAAGTTCCTCGATCACCCGAGAGTTATCCGCCCCCGCCTTCAGCAGCCGACCAATGCAGTTCTCCTGCGCGTTGATCTTGTCATGGATTGTTCGGCCGCCGACGAGTTGGAGTGCTTGTTCGAGCGTAGTGTCATTACCGCGTTCACACTCGCACGCCACCGACCTGAGCGGCTGGCCGAACGTGCGCAGAAACGGCATAGACAGTTCACCGTCAGGAATCTGTGCCGCACGCGTACCGGCAGGAAGATGAAAGAGTCGTTCATTGACTTCCGTCACACCTGATACCGCGTCGAGCAGTTGTTCAGCGGACAGGAGTCGTACCGTCGCGTGAGAGAAGTAGCGGGCATCGTCGGCGTTGGTCGCGTTGGGCTCCGACGAGAGTTGGTAGACACGACTATTCAAGATCGTCTTGATCGTATGCTTCACGTCGAACTTATGGGACACAAAGTCGTCCGCAAGGGCCTGCAAAAGTTCGGCCGATGCCGGAGGGTTCGACTCACGCATATCGTCTACGGGATCGACGATCCCTCGTCCGAACAGATGGAACCAAATCCGGTTGACCGCGGCTTTGGCGAAGAAGGGGTTGACCGGCGACACGAGCCAGTCGGCAAGTGCTTCGCGACGGTCCTCGCCTTCTGCCACTGGCGCCGCAGGACTCAAGAGTGCCTTCGCGGCCATCTTCTCGCCGGTTCGGGGCTGTACGACCTCGCCACTCGGGTCGATGAAGACGGTCTCCTCCTTGTCGTAGAGCGCAAAGTACTGAGGCCCTTTTTTGTAGCGCACCTGGCTGAAGAACGCGGCAAAACCGTAGTAGTCGTTCTGCGTCCACCGCTCGGCCACATGATTGTGGCACTTCGCACACTGGAGCCGAACGCCCAGGAAGAGCTGACTCACGCTCTCGGCCGCTTCGTCCGGTGAGCGAATTCGCCGATAGAAGCTCGCCGGAGGGTTGGTGTAGTTGGAGCCTTTCGACGTCACGAGCGCGCGGACGAATTGGTCGAAGGGCGCATTCGACGCGACCTGGTCGTGAATCCACCGATGATAGCTGTACGCCCCCTTCAGCCCGGTGAAGCGTTGGTTGCAGCCGAGCCGATCCGACCACTTCAGTGTCCAGAAGTCGACGTATTCCGGGCGGGCGAGCAGCGAGTCGATCAGCCTGGCTCGTCGATCGGCGTGAGTGTCGGCAAGAAACGCCCGCAACTCGTCGGGAGTCGGCGGAATACCAATCACGTCGAGATAAACGCGCCTCGCAAACATGGCATCATCCGCCAGTCCCGAGGGATTGATTTGCAGGAGTTTATGCTTCTCAAAAAGACACGAGTCAATGAAATTGTTCGTCGGAGGATCCACCCACACGAAGCCAGTGGCGGGGTCGACGAAGACGAGCCGGCTGGTGGCCACTTGCGTTTCGAAATGGACCAGGACCGTGACCTCGCCTCTCCGTTTGCGCCGGGCAACCCCAAACGAGTCGACATCGACGAGCGTCTCATCCGAAGCCGCGTACCGTGCCAGACGAGTGACGTCGCGGACGGAACCGTCGGTAAAGTGCGCCCTGACGACAATTTGTTGCGATGCAGCCGGAGCTCGCAGGACACGCGACGTCGGCGTAACCTCGATCCGATCGAGCGCGGGGCTGTTTTGCGGCTCGGGTTGCAAACCCTCGATCACCCAGCTTCGGAGAATTTGGTAGGGTAAGCTGGAGGGAGTAAACCGCTGGCCGCCTTGGTGAGGGATGGCGCCCGAGCCCTTGAGCAAGATCAAACTCTGGTCCGGGGCGAGACGATTCGTACGCCTTGCATCGGCTTCCCGCGCCAGCGTTCGATAGTCGAGCGACGGGTCATAACCGCGCAGGCTGAGTCGGAATCCGTTTTTGCCCGTCGGAGTGCCGTGACACGCCCCCTGGTTGCAGCCGGCCTTGGTCAGCGCGGGGAGGACCTCGTGCTCAAACTGAGTGGGAAACGCCGTCGCAGTATCGCGGACCTCGACCAAAAGCCGCGCCTCCAGGGAGCCAACCTGTGCAACAACCTCATCGTGTCCGTCACCCCTCGGTCGAAGGTCGCCACCGGGCTCGACACCCAGGACATCGGGATGCTCACTCGCCCATTTCGCCACGTGGGTCAAATCGCGCGTTGAGCCATCGGCGTAGTGTCCGGTGACGACGACCTGACTGGCGGACCGACTTCCTCGAAGGACCGTCGTCTCTGGTTCAATCGCCAGACGAACCAACGCGGATTCGCCGTTCGCCGAACTGGTTGGCAGCAGAGCAAGGAAGACTGCGGTCCGAAGCGTCAGGCCAAAAATCATGCGCCATCCCTCCACTGCTGCTAATCCGATCTCGTTCGATCCTCACACGGACTCTCGCCATGCACTAGTCTGAATTCATCACCGCTGGCGATTTCCGCGCGGATTGTTTATAAAGAGTTTAATCGACTTCCGGTGCAAACCGATAGCGATCACAATCATTCCAAGGCCACTTAGATAACAGACCGGGCCGACTATGAGTGAGAATACCGGTTGTGCCGGCTTTCGCCAAATGGCTGTGACGCGCCGGAACTGGATCCAGGTCGGCGCTTTAGGCACCCTTGGACTGGCTTTGCCGCAAGCGCTGCGCGCGGACCAATCCGGTAAGAGAGCGGGCGGAGGGAAGGCAAAATCCGTCATCTTTTTGCACCAGTTCGGCGGCGCAAGTCATCACGATACGTTCGACATGAAGCCGAACGCGCCCAGCAAGATACGCGGAGAGTTTCGGCCCATCGCGTCGAAACTGGCCGGTCTGGACGTCTGCGAGCTCCTTCCCAGGCTTGCACGCCAGGCGGACAAGTTCTGCCTGGTGCGCTCCGTGAATCACACAACCGGAGCGCACAACTCGGCCGCGTATTACTCGCTGACCGGCCACAAGCCGCTGATCGACATCGTGACGGCCAACGCAACCGCGACGGATTTCCCTTGTTACGGCGCGATTGTGGACAAGCTGGCCCCGGGTAATCCCCGGGTTCCTTCCGCAGTCTCCCTGCCCACGATGATCGCTGACGGGCCGTTCCGGACTCCAGGTGAATTCGCGGGGTTCCTCGGCAAACGTCATGACCCGCTCTTCATCACCAAAAACCCCAATGATCCGGCTTTTCAGGTTACCGAACTCTCCTTGCCGCTCGAGATTCCCATGAGCCGCGCCGGCGATCGGCGCAGCCTCCTGAGCGGACTCGCAGCGCACGCCAAGCTGAATGAGACCATCGCCGCGGTTCGTGGCATGGACGCTTACCAGCAACGCGCGTACTCGCTTTTGACGGCCACCGAAACCCAACGGGCGTTCGACATCCACCGCGAAGATCCGCGTCTCCGAGATCGCTACGGCCGTACGACTTACGGCCAAAGCGTACTGCTCGCGCGGCGCCTTGTGGAGGCTGGCGTCCGTTTCGTAACGGTCTATTACTCGCCGGGTATTAGCGGTTGGGACACGCATAAAGACAACTTCCGCACCCTGCGAGAATCGCGGCTTCCGATCACCGACCAGACCGTCTCCGCGCTCTTGGAAGACCTCGACTCCCGCGGTCTGCTCGACGAGACGATGGTCGTGTGGACCGGCGAGTTTGGTCGGTCGCCCAAGATTAACGGCGACGCGGGACGGGACCACTGGCCGCAGTGCTACACCGTGCTGATGGCCGGCGGTGGACTCAAGCGCGGCCACATCCACGGCGCCTCGGATGCCTCGGGAGCATACCCAAAGGACTCTCCCTGCACTCCCGACGATCTGTCGGCGACGATGTTTCACGCGCTCGGCATCGACCCCGCCACAGAGCTGCGCGATCAGCTCGACCGCCCCATCCCCGTTTCCTACGGCAGCCCCATCCTGTCGTTGTTCGCCTGAATCTTTGGCAGATCGCCCTTGCGTCGGCAGGGAATGTCGCGCACAATATCTGAACAAAACGACACACAGACGGGCCCAGAGAGGGAGCGGCGCTCGCCTTGATCACACACATCCGCGGTATCTTGCGTCATGTCGCCGAGGAAGAATTGACCTTGGCGGTTGAGCCGATGGAGCTCGAAATCCTGATCCCCGAATACACGCGGCGACAGGTCCAGTCGCGCGTGGGGGAACCCGTTGAGCTGCACACGATCTTCTACATCGAAGGAAACGCGATGGGCGCACGGATGACGCCCCGCCTCGCGGGTTTCCTCACCGCGATCGACCGTGAATTCTTTGAGATCTTCTGCTCGGTCGACGGCGTCGGCGTGCGCAAAGCACTGCGGGCCATGGTACGTCCAGTCCGCGAGCTCGCGCGCACGATCCAGGACCAGGACGTGAAGATGCTCGCCACGTATCCCGGGATTGGTGAGGCGACGGCCGAACGGATCGTGGCGAAGCTGCGGCGGAAGGTCGGCAAGTTTACTCTCATCCAGGGCGCAGCAGGGACCGAAGGTGATGGTCCTCCAGTGGAAGCGAACGGCGCTCCGGCGAATGCGGAACCCGACGTAATTCGCGACACCTTCGCCGCTCTCCTCTCGGTCGGCCATACAGAGAGCCAGGCACGCGAAGCGATTGACCGGGTCCTCACGGGGAAGAAAAAGTTCAGAACGGTCGCCGACATGATCGATGCGATCTACCAGCAAAATCGCTGAAGAACGGAATGAAGGCCGAACTAACGAATAGCGGACAGGTGGTCGTCACCCCTTTTTTCCGTGAAACATCTACTCTCAGTTCCAGGAGCGCGACGTCATGCGAGAGCCGGTCATCAAGGGCGAACCCAATGAGCACGACTCGCCCGACTCGAGGAAGAAAGGGGAAGAAAAACGCCAGGCCGATCCCGTTGAGGAGAAGTTGCGTCCTCAGAAGCTGTCGGAAGTGATCGGTCAAAAGAGCGTTGCGCAGCGCCTCGCCATCGCGCTAGCGGCCGCCGCCAAGCGCAATGAGCCACTACCGCATATTCTGTTCGATGGACCGCCGGGACTGGGCAAGACAACGTTCGCAACGGTCCTGCACAACGAGCTCGGCGTGGAGCTCAACATCACGAGCGGACCGGCGCTCGACAAGAAAATGGACGTGATGCCGTTCCTGACGAACGCATCGGAAGGTTCGATTCTCTTCATTGACGAGATCCACCGGCTCCCCAAGACCGTCGAGGAGTTCATTTATCCGGTGATGGAAGATTTCCGCGTCGACGTCGTGCTCGGCGAGGGGATGTCGGCTCGGACGATCAATTTACCGTTGAAACGGTTCACGATCATCGGCGCGACCACGAGGAGTGGGATGCTCTCGAGCCCGCTGCGCGATCGGTTCCACATGCACGAGCACCTCGAGTTCTACGAGAATGATGAACTCGCGCGAATCGTGGTGATCAATGCGGGTAAACTGCGAACCACGATCTCCGAGGAAGCGGCCTGGGAGCTCGCCAGGCGCAGCCGGGGAACACCTCGCCTGGCAAACGCCCGGCTGCGCTGGGTCCGCGACTTTGCAACCGCGCGCGCGGATGGTCAGATCACCCTCCCGCTGGCGCGCGAGGCGCTCGAAATGCAAGAGGTGGATGAGCAAGGCATGGACAGGCAGGATCGCCGCTACCTCGAGACCTTGATCAAGGTCTTTCGAGGCGGCCCGACGGGCGCTGAAGCGCTCTCGGCAACCATGAACGTCGCGGTGGACACGCTGACCGACGAGGTCGAGCCGTACCTGCTGCGCAAGCACTACATCGTCCGCACGCCCCGGGGCCGGCGCGCGACGGTTGAGGCGTACCGGCACCTCGGATTCCCCGAACCGCTGCCGGAACCGGAGCTGAATCTACTTGATCCCCAGCGTAGGCTGTTCGATTGACGCGTCGCCCCGATCGAATGCTGGGCCCATCCACGAAGCGCTATTCACGCCAAGGTCGAGACGCCCGCCAGAGTCGATCGCGGATCGTGTGCCATTCCCGGCGGTCCGGTGGGGGAACGATCACGATCAACGAGACACCGAGAGCATCGCACTGGTGCAGCACGACGTAGAGGTCGCGACCGGCAGTCTCAGGATCGGGCAGATGGAAACGATGCGTCAAGGCCGCCGGCAGCGAGGGTAGCTCCGGGGTGCCAATAATCACGAGTGCAACGCGCTCGGGCCGATCGAGCAGTCCAAATTCTTCGGGAGTGCCAACGCTGCCGAAAACGCGAACAAACTCATCGGTCGTCCACGGCAGACGGGCGAGGTCTTCGGGCGTTTCCACTCGGAGGGTCCGCGCTTGCGGCGCGTAGTGGACGGGCAGTTGGCCGGGACTCGTCAAAACACCCAAGTCTACGGCACCGGGATTCGCAATTTCGACCACGCGTAGCGGCCCAATCAGGGACTCGAGCTCCGACGCCGAGACGGGTCCCGGACGCAGCACTCGGGGCTGTCGCGTCGTGAGATCGACGACCGTCGACTCCAGACCGAGATCTGTCTGGCCGCTGTCGAGGATCAGGTCGATCCGTCCTTCGAGATCCTTGAATACGTGACTAGCCAGCGTCGGTGAAACGCGGTTCGAGCGGTTCGCACTGGGTGCGGCGATCGGGCGGCCGACGCGTTCAATCAAATCCTGCGCGACGAGAGGCCGAGGATTACGAATGCCGACGGTGGGGAGTCCAGCGGTCACCGCATCGGGGATCCGGGATGTGCGCGGAAGTACGAGACTCAATGGCCCGGGCCAGTAGTGCAACGCCAGAAGATCGGCGACGTCAGGCCACTCGGCAACGCACGACTTCGCCATCTCCGTCGAATCCACGTGGACAATGAGTGGGTTTTGGGACGGGCGCCCCTTGGCCTCAAAAATCGCCATCACCGCATCGGGATTCGTGGCGTCAGCCCCCAGCCCGTACACGGTCTCCGTCGCGAATGCGACGAGCCCTCCGCGTCGCAGGATACTGGCGGCATGCTCGATCACGGACGGGTCGGGCTGTTTCGGATCGACCGAGATCACCTCGGTAGGACGGGACATGGTGTCACCGCTTTCGAAGAAGTCACAACGAGCGTGGTGCCATTCGAGAATGGCAAGAGCGAGCACGTCCCTGACCGCACAGCTTCGGTCGGAGAAAGACCTGACCACGATTGCCAAGTAGGCTCGAAGAGAGCGCTAGCTCGATCGCTTTCGCGCCGACGGGTCGGGGCGAGCCCCTGCCTCGTGTCGCCTCAGATATTCGCTCCTCAAGGCATCGTAGCTTTCAACGCGGTGATCGTACAGCCGTCGCAGCGGCCGAGGCGCGTGACGGGCGAGGGCGTATGCGGTCAAGAGAGGGAGCGCGATGGTGCTGTCGGTGTAGCAAGTCACCGAGTCCGGCAAGCGGTCGGGATCGACCTTTCCCCAGGTCATCGCTTCGCTGGCCGTCGCTCCAGAGAGGCCTCCCGTGTCGGGACGCGCGTCCGTGACTTGGAGGAAATAGTCGTGTCCGCTCTCTTCGAGCCCCAGAACCTCCTGGATCTGTGGCTCCGTCTGAAGGATAAAGTTTTTGGGGCTTCCACCGCCAAGGATGAGAACGCCGGACTTTCCCCCGTCGCGCTTCGCGCGATAGACGATGGAGGCCGTCTCGTTGACGTCGCGCAACGGGTCGAGCTGGAGCGTCCCTTCCTGCAACGCAAGCGCAGCCAGGTTCATGCCGATGGAACTGTCACCGGGACTCGACGTGTAAATCGGCACGCCGGCCTCAAACGCCACGGCGAGCAGACTGTTCGACTTGCCGCCCAGTGCAGCAGCCCGCGCGTGCAAATAACGCCCCACTTCATAATGGAACTCGGCAGTCCCCATCCGCCGCGCAAAAACATCGCTCTGAATCAATTCACGATAGAAGCTGTCGGTATTGAGCAGAGTGGAGTATTCGAACACGATATCATAGATTCGAATGATATCGTGTTCCCTGAGCTCGAAATCGTTGAGGTTCGGACGGCTCTGGTGGAGCGGTAATCCCAGGGCAAAGTGGGTGTCGTGATAAAGATTTGCGCCCGTCGACACGATCCAGTCCACGAAGCCTGCGCGGATCAACGGGATGAGGCTGCTCATCCCGAGTCCGGCGGGGGTAAGCGCACCGGAAACGGTCAGGCCCACCGTGCAATCGGGTTCCAGCAGTTTGGTACAAAAAACCTGGCAGACCTCGCGCAAGCGGCCCGCGTTGTAGCTCAGAAAGGTGCCATCGACCAGGTCGGCCGCGGACTCTTCCCCCGAAATAGCGGGGGGTTCGATGCGTTTCTGACTTAACCGGTGCAGGTAGTCCATGGCCGTTCGGTCTCACTCGTCGTCGGTAAAATGGGGTTGGGACTCTCTCGGGCTTCCCTGGGGTCGGCGAATCACCAGTGTTTCGGTCTTTTCGATATCAAACAACGGGAGTAGGCGTTCGCGGCCGTAGCGAGGTACCAGAAGTTCCTTGACTTTCTCGGCCGGGAAATGGGCAAAGTCGAGCAAGTCTTCGGGACCGAGCAGCGAAAGCACTTCCTCCCGCCTCGGGAGGAGTTTGAACCGGGCGATTCGCTGAGCGCTCCCTTGAGCGTAGTTGACGTCCTTGATGTTGTGCCGCGCCATCTCGGCGAGAACTTCGACTCGAATGCGTGCCTTTCGTTCCTTCAACCGCGATTCCTCTTCGAGCAGCGCGGCGTACTGCCGAATCAAATCAGGCAATTCAGCCATCGTGGGGACTCCTCGGAGTGAGGCGGACATGGGCCGGCGTCACTGCGAGGATGAATCATAAGGGAAGGGTCCCTGAGAAGGAACGAGGCAGCCCACACTCAGGGGAGGAGAATCGCGGCCGCTACCACCGTCGTCCAGCGTCCCTCCCGGTCGCCGACGGCTGTCTGTGTGACTTCCTTGGTTTCGTAGATCACGTCGGCGATCCGCCAGATTTCGCGTTTTTCGTCCCACGAGCTGTCAGGGTTGAACTCCACTCCCAGTACGGTGGCGAGCATTTCCGCAGCAAGGTCTTCCGCGTAGTCGGCCGCGACCTTGGCCGTCTGGCCGTAGGCGTGGTGTTCCGAGAGATACCCAAACGTGTTCCGGTCGCGTGGCTTGGCCACTCCAACGCTCGCGGCGACCAGGCGGTTCGGCTCCGCCGTTGCGCTCTCACTCATCACGACGTGGACAATCTGACCCGGCTGCAGTTGCTTCAACCCCTCCTGGACCGACACTTCCTCGCACTTCGGGGGGAAAATGCTCGAGACGCGGACCAGGTTGTAGCACGCAATCTGGGCGTCGCGCAACGCCAGCTCGAAACTGGTCAGTTTCTCGCGGTGAGTGCCCACTCCTTTGGTGAAGAAGAGCTGTTTCGGTACGTACATGGTTTTCCTGCCAACCGCTGAGCTCGCCCGGCCCTTTCGCACGGTGGTCGCATCCGGAGCTGAGTCGCTGACCAGACGCCCCGACCTACGATCACGGCACCCTCAAACTGGGCCTGGCCAGCGTAAATCATACGTCCCGGCGCATCAAGATCACCCCTAGCGCTCTCATTGGACACCGCGGCCCAACCGGGCCGTTACATTCGGCTTCCCGGCAGTTTTCGGCGTCACGATTGACCAAGCCGCTGCTCAATCATCCGCTTCTTTCGCGCCTTCGCTCAGCACACTCCGCCACTCTTCGTCGAGTTCCTGGACCGTCTTACCCGTGTACTCTTTGAACGCGTCTTCCTTGTAGTTCCCCTCGCGCATCAGCTTGTTCAGCTTGAGGACGATCTCCTTGTCATATTTCTCCGTCAGGTACGCCAGGAACGCCGCCGTCACGCGGTAGCTGCTATTGTAGTGAGCACGTGCGGTATTGATGGGTCCGATCTTCCCCGGCTCAAACTTGAAGAAGCGTACATAATCGGCGACTCCTTCCACAAGCCAGCCCGGGTTATTGCGCGACCGGTAGTGCTGGACGACGTGCGTCGTCTCGTGGATCATCGCTCCGACATCATCGGGATGTTCCTTGAAGAACTTCGCCGAGCCCGTGATCCGAGTGCCGCCGGCGGCGGCCACGCCACGGTAGTCCTTTTTCAAGGTCATGTTGATCTCGCGCGCGGGGGTGTATCCCTCGGTTTTCAACTCCTCATTGATCATGCGGTAGTTTCGCTCGCAAAGTCGCGCGACCTTCTCCAGCCATTCCTTCATCTCTGGCGCGTCGCTGACATCAGTCTGAATTTCAACTGGATATTTGAAGGGGACCAGCGAGGGTTCCGACTCGATCGTGAATTCACGAATAATCAGTGGGATTTCCAGACTTTTCTCTGACTTGACCCTGATCGCGCAGATCTCGTGGGGATTCCCTTTGGCATGAGCCTCACCGCTCGCGAACTTGGCCACCTCGCAAAACGCCTTGCCGTCTTCAGAAACCTCGAGCGTTCCGGAGCCCAGGGCGCCGCTGCTGTCCGGCCTTCCTGTCACAACCGCGACGGACTTCAACGCGACGGGTCGATCGAACGACATTGTGAAATGATCGCTTTCCCGAATGGGCTCATCGGAGACGAAAAGCGTCGCGGGATCGCCGTCAAACGCGAACTGCCGGATCATCCCCCGCGCGGACGGAAGGGTCGATTCGACCGTGATCGACACTGGTGGCTCGACCAGTTTCGCTTTTGGCGTCTCAGGGCTGGAGTCGCCTTGGCCCAAAGTGAGCATCAGAACGATAGAAACCATGAGATGTTGCATTCAAACCTCCCCAATTCGCTTTGCCTATCAACCGCTTCTGTACGGAGAACCACGCGTTGAGCCGTTTCGCTCGCTTGTTCGGAACGACGATTCCAACAGTCCCGATCTTGTTTCGCAAGCTGCGTGACCGAGTTGCCGAAAGTGATCTCCAGACCACCTTGAATCCGGCAAGTCGCGATGGGCTGGCGGACAAGTCCCGATGAGTCACTCGGCGCGACTCGTCAGACCTTCGAACCAAACCGTTTCGTTGCTCGTAGTTCAACCAAGGTCCCCTCCTTTGTGCGCGACGCGCGGAGTCGCAGCCTCGCAACCTCGCCCTGCTTCAGATGACTGACGTCGCACGGGAACACAGTCCCTACCTTGGGCGCTCCGACCCGACGACGATCCTTTGTCCTCGGGTCTGGCGCCAACGCTGGAATCTCGGATATGGCCATCGACGGGTCGACCGCCGCGCGCGGTAATCGGGGGTTCATACCTCGCGTTCAGGACCTGGAATGCCGGCTGCTCTTGACAACAACATCGTCGAACCTTGCCTACCTGATGGGTAGGGCTCAGCATGCAAACGACGTGTTCGTTGGGGATTTGAAGGGCCTCGAGTTGAGGTCACATGCAACGACGGCCGAATACCAGGCACTCCGGAACGACGCCCTGGCCATCAGCCAGGACGCCTCAAAAACGACCCTTGGCCGACAATCCGCACAATCGAAAGCACTTGCCGCTTCGCTTCAACTTGACGAATGTCCGCTCAACGGATGGGTGGGAAACAAGGGCTGGGCGACGATCGAGTCAAGGCTGACCTCCGATCTGGATGGTCTCAATGTCCCGCCCGCGCTCATCGATCAAACCATCACCGATATGCGGTCAATCGCCGAATCGGCCGGTGTTTCCGCGGTCGAGGAGCAGCATCTGCAAAACGACATGGACGCGTTGCAAGATGCTCGATTGCGGCTACCCAGTTACGACTCCCACTTTCCCGACCCCCGCATCTACTACACCCAGCACCTGCGACGGTTTTTCCGCGGCGATATCTCCCAGCGCAAGCAAGAGAGCGCAGACCTCGACAAAGCACTCCAGACCACAGAGAGCGGCGCAGGCGACTCGGCAGCCCAAGCGAACATCCTGAAGCGCGACGCCATCTCCCTCGAGAAAATTGGCGCGGCCCTTACGACCGAGCAGGACCAGCAGTTGAGCGACGCCTACGTCGCCGCGTTCTCCCACGGCGCCCCGACAGTTTCCGACCTGGCACAGCTCCGACAAGAATTCAACAGCGTCCTTAACACGAGAGCCGACGCAGCCACGCGAAATGAGGCCGGCCGGCTCCTTAGCGACGCGACATCGTTTTACAGTGCTTCAGGCGCATCGGTCGCGGCGATTCGTACGGTCGTCGGCGACGTCGCCGCATTGGTGGCAGCCGGCGGAGCCGCGCCCCCGAATCCGTTCAAGATTCAGATCTCGTGACGGATCGCAGCAAGGCACGTCGGCAGAGTCAGGCAATCGCCCGACCTTAGACCGCTTCAATGCGACGTCGGGCGCTGTCTAACCAGCGAGAGAGTTCCTCGTTCGGTTGGCCTTGCACTTCGATCAGGAGAGACGAGATCCGCGATACAAGCTCGCGCAGCTCGAAATCAGAAGCGTTCGGATCGTTTAGCAAACGGTGGGCGTCGGAGGCAATTTCACGGACTGCGTGGGCCAGATTGGCGGGATCAAACAGGGGGGGAAGCAGCGGAATCATGAGATCAGGACTCGCGGGGCTTCGGTCCGTTCGACTCCGCGGAGCGGAGAAAAGCGACGGCCCGATCGAGGGTGATTATACCGACCCCGGTCAAACGATGCGCTCCGAATTTCGTCGGACATTGCATCACGGGAACGAATTCGTTCCCTCCAGAGCACGAAAATCGATTCTCGCCGCGATCACTGAATCACGGGAACGGGCCCGGGGGCCGGAATCGACGGACCAGCAGGGCCAGGCATCAAGGGAATCTCGATGACCGGTGCAGGAGTCGGGGCAGGCGGATTCGAGGGATCCGGCGCACTGTTTTCGCCGGAATACGTATTAACCGGCACAGATCCCACGGGGCTCGTCGTCATGCCGTAGTTGTTTGCGGTGTTGAGCGACGTACTGTAGCCCGAGTTAAAGCTGGCGCCGTAGCCTGATATTGGTGCGCTCGCAGGCGCGGATTGGCCTGAGGCGTTGGCACCTGAGCCAACCGTAAGGCTCACGCCGCCGGTCGATCCCGCACCATAAGCAATGAAAGAACCGAGACTTAGAGCGTAACCAGACGGAATCACGACCGAGGCTTGGCCGACCAGTCCGTAGATATTGGTGTTGATGCCCATCATGAGGTAGTACGCGTTCGCGCCCGGGTTCACCCCAAACGCGCCGGTTGCACCACCGGAGGCGGAGGAGAAACCAGGCATCACGATCGAATTATTCGCTGGGCTGATCGGCTGAAAAGGCATCGGCATCCAAACGAAGCCTGCGGGTAGCACGCGGGTTTCCAGTTGGCATTCGAAGAGGTCAGGGTGGAAGGCTTGTCGACCGTTCTTCATCGGGTGCGCCTTGAATCGTCCGTCAGGAGGGAGAGCTCGAAAATGCGTCTCAGGAACGGGCTGCGTCGCCTCAGGTTTGCCTCTTCCCGTCCACAAAGCGCGCCGCTCGGGCACAGTCGGGGCACGGCGAGACACCGTTCACGCGTCGTTGGAAGCAGGAGGGTCCTGGTGGGGGGTATGGATGTCGTTTCTGCGTCGCCGCAGGGCGAGCTCCACTTACACCCAATTATAGCGGGGTGGGGCAGTATATGAAGTCGAGCCTCTCGTTTTTTTGGAATACATGATCCGTGCGTTCTGCGCAACATTCTGCGTTACGTACCGGCTGATCTTACTGGACCGTGATGAATCAAGTGAAGCCAGCGAGCCTGGACTTAATCAGCCAACCCGGTTTCGCGGACATCTGGACCGGCCGGGTGGCAGAAACATGATCGGGCACGTTGTATACGCACAGGAAAACTCCTGGATGCACTGCCTGGACGGTCAATGCAGCTCAAGGAGAGGAAGCATCTTCGCCTTTGAGATAGGCCAGCAAATCCGTGAACTCCTGGCGGGTGATGTTCTTCTCCAGCCCCTGCGGCATCAAGGATTGCTTGCTCGCAGCGAGTTCTTCGATCTCGCTGCGCAGGATGGTGTCTTCCTTGCCGAGCGGTTGCCGCAGCGTGATGCTGTTTGGCGTTTCGGAAGCGATTAGGCCCGTCAGAGTACGCCCGTCCTTGGTCGCGACTGTGTAGGACGCGAAGCCCGGAGTGATCTCGTGATCGGGGGCGAGGACATGAAGCAGGATCGATTCCTTGGGCTGATTTCGGATGCCAAACAAATCCGGGCCAACGGGAAAGCCTTCACGATCGAGTCGGTGGCACGAAGCGCATTCACGCCGAAAAACGACCCGGCCGTGGGCGGCGTCGGCTTTCTGTGCCACCACGTCCTTATACGCCTCGTACACCTTGGCCCGGTCACCAGCAACCGCGCCAAAGAGTTTTTGCGCCCGATCGCGAATCGCCGTATCGCGGTGCTGCGTGAGCTGACGGCGATGAAGCGCATCAATCGCGCTCGCGGGGATTGTGCCGGATTCCACAGCAGTCAGGACACCATTCAGATGTTGCGATTGTTGGAGCAGCGACGATAGCACTTCCCCGCGCAACGCGGGCGTGTACGCCGCGAACCGCTCACGCGACAGCAAGGCCGTGGTCAGGCCAGGGTCGGATTGCGTGCTCAAAGCTCGCACCGCAGCGATCTGAAGCGCGCTCGGCTCGCCCGGGCTTAGCAGTCGGAGAAGAGTCTCACCCGAGAGTGAGTGTGTAGTAAAAGCAAGCAGCCCCACCGCCGTCCGACGCTGCTCTAGCGGTCGATTGGCGTCGAGGGCGGCGTCATTCATCGCGGTTGCGAGATCGGTCACAGCATCACGCAACGCTCGCTGTTCGTCGCTCTTTCCAAGCACGGTAGACCACACATCGCTCCCGGCCGGCACCTTGCCACGAATCGACTCAGCAAGTCCGGTCAGAAGCGCCGCTCGCTCGATCGGGGAGTAGCCTGTTCCCGTGAGCAAGCACTCGCGCAGGAGCTCGGGCCACTCCGCACTCGGGCGGCTCGCTCCGAGAAGGCGACCCAGCTCGCTGATTAATTCGGGCGGTAGCGAATCCTTGGGACGGGTTTGGTCCCTGAGGGCTGTCAGGAAATCTCGCTCCCGCCCTGCAAGGCCGCTGAAGACCGCCGCACGAAGCCAGCGGTCGGCACCATCACGGGCAGCGATCCGCGCGAGCGCACCCGCAACCGTCTTTCGGCTCGGCCCGTCCGCCACGGGCCACGAACCGAGCACGATCGCGGCCTGGAACCGCACGCGGGCGTCGTCGTCGTGCGCCAGGTCGAGAATCGTCCCAAGCTCAATCGCAGGAGAGCCCGCAGCGAGTAACCGCCCCAAAAGTTGAAGCGCGTGCTCGCGAACCGGTGCCGCGGGATGCTTTAAGCACGGTTGGAGCAAGAATGGTCCGAGATGTTGCGATGCTTCGAGCAGGTAGAGCGCGTGGACGACCGCTGTCGCGGGCGCTTTCGCGTCGGTAACGATCGGAGCGAGGCTTCGATCAAGGTCCTTATCCGAACGCTCCAAGAGGAGACGATGCGCGGTATCGCACATCCAGCCGTCATCCTGCCGGAGTACTTGACACAGTTCGGGAACGGTCGCCGACGCGAGATTCAGCGACCGACGACTCTTGAACGCGGCTGCCGGGACATCTTCGCGCACGACGCGCCATATGCGGCCCATGGTCTTGCCGCTTTCGAAATCGGTGTGCTTTCGGATCTCGGCGGGCAAGTAGTCGGGGTGCTCGATTGTCTTGCGGTACATGTCGCAAACATAAAGGGCCCCGTCCGGACCGGACGCGAGGAAGACCGGCCGGAACCAGTTGTCCGTGCTCGCCAGAAACTCAATCCCATCGCGAGCGCGACGCGCCGCGAATGTGCTTCCGCTCGGCTCGAGGCGATCGAAGTGCACGAGATTTCCCGTCGGGTCACACGAAAACGCACCGCCACGATAGGAGGGAGGGAGGCCGGTTCCTCGAAAGACGAACACCGCACAGGCGGCCGTGAATGTGCCCGCGTGGGAATCGGCCGTGGTGACGTTTCGGCTAATCGGAAAGAGTCTTGCCGCGGCGCCGTGTCCCTTCAGCGGCTCGGCGACCATATCCGCAGGACAGTTCTGCACCGTCTCGGAGAACGCCAGGTTCGGGTTCCGTCGTAGCGTTTTCGAGGACAGCACGACGTGCTGAACCTGCACGCGGTTGTAACAGATGAAGCGCCGGCCGAAGTCGTCGAATGTCTGGCCGAACTGCGCCCCGCCGTCGGCCGCTTCCCATTCATTTCCGTCCGGGCGGAAGCGGAAATCGGTTCGGCCGAGAACGACGGGGGCACGGTCGGGCGCACTGGGAGAGGTGACTTTCCCTCCGGTCAAACCACTCGTGAGGTAAATCCAGTTGTCGATCGAAAGCGTGGGATGGCTCACTCGGAGTTGTGTACTGCCGTTGGTCGCGAATCCGGTAAAGAGCACACGGCGTTCGTCGGCCTTGCCGTCACCGTCTGTGTCTTTCAGATAAAGCACGTCGGGTGCACACGTGACAATACACCCGCCTTTCCAGGGGAGGACGCCGTTCGGGAACGTGAGCCCCTCGGCGAATTCGGTGCGCCGATCCATCCGTCCGTCGCCGTCGCTGTCCTCCAATAGTGCGATCCGACCGACTGGGGGATTACCTTCTCCCGGTCCGGTCGGATAGCCCCGGTTTTCTGCGACATACAGTCGTCCGCGTTCGTCGAACGCGAGCGCCACCGGACTCACCACCATTGGTTCCGCGGCGACCAACTCAAGTCGGAGCCCAGGCTCCAGCCGAAAGGACGATGGCGCCTTGTCGGGCGACAGCGGACCATCGAGGCCAGCCGATGCAGCAGCGGCGTTCGTCGTGGACGGAGCCTGGGCAAAAGCAGGGATGCGCGGGATCGCGACGAGCGCCGATGCGATGAGACACGCGGAGATCGGAATGCGGGTCATGTGCCAGAGTTCCATGGTGTGACTCTTCCTGCCCGTACGCCCAGCCTGGTCCAAAACGCTCAGTTTGAGCCCGCCTGCGGGACGAATTTAACGCACACCGGCTTCGGGACTTCCACCTTTTGCCCGGTCGGTTCGAGAGCGCCGGTTTCCTGATCGATGCGGAAGCTGATCACACTGTCGCCGTCCTGATTCGCGACGAGCAGGTAACCGCCACTGGGGTCGATCCCAAAACCGCGAGGGACCTTGATTCCCTCGCCCTGCTGACCCCGAGGTGTGAGCTGCCCGGTTTTAGGGTCGACCAGGAACACGGCGATGCTGTCGTGGCCGCGATTGGACCCGTAGACGAATTTACCGGACGGGTGAACCAGCACCTCTGCGGGGTAGTTGGGTTTCTTGAAACCGTCGGGAATGGTCCGGACACTTTGTATCGTCGACAAGACTCCTTTGTCCGCATCATACGCGAACGCTGTCACTGTCGAATTCAGCTCATTAATCACATAAGCAAAGGAAGCACTCGGGTGAAAGGCAAAGTGGCGTGGGCCCGAACCCGGAGCCAATGCAACGAAGGGTGGATCGTTGGGCGTAATCGTCCCACGGGCCGCGTCATACCGGTAGACGCGAACCTGGTCGAGCCCCAGGTCGGCGACAACCGCGAACCGATTCGCAGAATCGAGATTGATCGAGTGCGCGTGCGGCGCCTCCTGGCGCTGAGGGTTCGCGCTCGATCCGGTGTGCTGAACGAAGCTGCTGGACGACTCCACGCGGCCGTCACCTCCTATCGGCAAGACGCAGGCGCTCCCACCGCCGTAGTTTGCCACCAGGACGTGACGCCCTCCCTTATCGACGATCAGGTGGCAAGGCCCCGGGCCGACTGTCGATTCGCTATTGCGGAACGAGAGTTCACCGGTCCTCGGGTCGAGCCCGAAAGCACTCACTGCACCTCCCTTCTTGCCGGCGAAATCGGCGATCTCGCCGACCGCAAACAGGGCGTTGTGCTTGGGGTTGATGGCAAGGAAAGACGGGTTCACCGTCTTGGCGGCGAGCGTCGCGCTCGACAACTTTCCGGAAGCCGGATCGAGACTGAACCGGTAAATGCCCTGACTCTTGCCGCCGGTGTAGGTCCCCACGAAGACCCAGAACGGCCCCTTCGGCGCCGCGGCCCTCGAAGTTTGCCCGGGCGAGGGCGTGGTCAACGCGACGAGCAGTCCAGCGAGCAAAGCGATACAGACGCATGAGCGAGAGGAGGGCATGTTGCGACCTCGTCGGTGAAGCGGCGGGGTAGGCGGGACACTTTGGGCGATTGCAACCCAAAACCAACGGGATAGTAACACACGACAACAGCGGTGAGGAATGCCCTGGCGAGGTCCCAGAGCCCGGCGGTTGGAATCCGTGGGGGCGTCGTCTATAATCTTAATCTTCGAGCCGGACCGAAGCCTCGGCCCATGGAACCCCAACGCATGAATTCGCCCCAGACCGTCGAGATGCCCGCGCCCGCCGTGGACGAGCTGATGCCGTTGCTCCAAAAGCTGCTGGACAATGTCGGCTCGGTGGTCCTGGGAAAGCCCGAGGTGATCAAGCTTGCCGTGGTTGCCCTGCTGGCCGAAGGCCATATCCTGATCGAGGATGTGCCGGGAGTGGGCAAAACCCTCCTGGCCCGCGCCCTGGCTGCGAGCATCGACTGCTCGTTCCGCCGCATCCAGTTCACGCCCGACCTTCTCCCCTCGGACATTCTCGGGTCGAGTATCTACAACTCCGCCACTGGTGAGTTCGTCTTCAAGGAAGGACCGGTTTTTAGCAACGTCATCCTGGCCGACGAGATCAACCGGACTACGCCGCGGACGCAGAGCGCCTTGCTCGAGGCCATGAGCGACCGCCAGGTTTCGGTGGAAGGGAAAACTCTCGCCCTCGACCCTCCGTTCATCGTACTCGCAACGCAGAACCCCTATGAGTTCGAAGGCACCTACGTTCTACCCGAAAGCCAGCTCGATCGCTTCATGATCCGTCTCCACATGGGCTACCCGCTCCGCTCGGAAGAGCGCAAAGTCCTTTCGAGCCACCGAGCGGGTGAACCCGTCGAAACGCTTTCGCCCGTCCTCCATGCCGACGACGTCTTGCAACTTCAACGCGCTGTCCGGAACGTGCGGGTCGAGGACTCCATCGCCGACTACTTGCTCGATATCGTCCACGCGACTCGAAAAGGCGATGACCTCAACGTTGGCGTAAGCACTCGAGGCGCCCTGACACTCTACCGAGCGGCCCAAAGTTTGGCGCTGACTTCGGGGCGTGACTACGTCGTTCCGGACGACATCAAGACGTTAGCCGTCCCAGTGCTGGCGCATCGTGTTGTCGGCAAATCTTTCCTACAGGCCGGCGAGTTCGGCGCAGCCGAAGCGATTATCCGCGACCTCGTGGATCGGATTCGCGTCCCGTCGTGATGCGTGAGATCCTGGACGTCCGACCCGAGCGACCAGACCGTGCAAGTCAACCGTTTCCAACCGATCAAACGTGAGCTTCGAAACCAGCGCAACGCGTGATCGTATCGTCCACTCGTCAGGCGAAACCACTTGCCCAGGGAAGCCGTTCCTTCAATGAAATCACGAGGCGGGTTGGGAAGCTTGGGACGCCTCGCCTTGCGCGGGCTTTGGCCCACTGAGGGGTTAAGCCCCACCCGGGAAGGGGTCTTTTACGGTGTGCTCGCATTCGGGCTCGTCCTTACCGGACTCTGGCAGCAGATCAATCTTATCCTCCTGGTCGCGGCGCTATCGGCCGGTCCCATCGTCGCTTCATTCATGTCAAGCGCGGCGATGTTGCGAAGGCTCAAAGTGAGTCGCCGAGTGCCGGCGTACGTCTTCGCCGGTGACACCTTTCGGCTGGATTACACCCTCGAAAACGATCAACGCTGGATGGCCGCTCTCGCCGTCTTCATGAAGGACGATCTGACCGCGGCCGACCGCGCACTCGCCGGGGGGAGCGTGCCGACTCCTCGTGCGTTTTTCGCGCGCGTCCCGGCGCGCGAGCGAGCACGGCTGCGCTGGGAGGGACCGACCCCTCAGCGTGGCAAGTATCGCTTCCGCAGACTCGATTTGATCACCAGGGCTCCGTTTGGACTCGTCGAGCGCCGGGTCACCTTCGAGGCGCCAGCGGAGCTTGTGGTGTACCCCACGATCGGCCAGCTCTCGAGACGCTGGCAGCAACTGCACCGACAGGCGACGGAAACGAGCCGCGGTCAACGCCATGACCGCTCGGCACAGCAAGACGAGTATCACGGTTTGCGAGACTACCGTCCCGGCGACAGTCCGCGTCTGATCCACTGGCGGACGTCGGCGCGGATCGGCAAGCCGATGATCAAGGAATTCGAGCAGCAGAACGAGCAGGACGTTGCCATCTTGCTTGATCCCTGGCTCCCCCGGAGCAAGGTGACCCCCGCGCTCCGAGAGGCCCTCGAACACGCGATTCAATTCGCCGCGACCGTCTGTCTTGATACGTGCCGACATCAGGGGCGCCGCCTTGTCCTCGGCTGGACCGGAGCAACGCCCGGAATCCGCCAGGGTCCCGCCTCGATCAAACTTCTCCATGAGTTGCTCGAACAACTCGCCGTGATGCGTTCGTCAACCGAAGGAACACTATCCGCGCTTTTTGACGTCCTACCGCCGGCGACACTGCGCGAATCGATCCTCATCGTGATTTCGACCAGGCCGCTCAATCTGAACGAGGAGGCGGAACGCTCTGCACGACTCTCCGGCGGCGCAGCCCGCGGTCTTGTTGGCCGGATCCACCTGCTCGACGCAACCCGAGGTGATCTCGACAATCTGATTCAGTTTACAGAAGTCCCCTCAGCCACGCTCCTGGAGCCCATGGAGGGCGAGCCAGTGTCACTTCCGGAGGCTGAGCATTTCTCCGCGCGAACGGCCAGGGAGTCCACATCGACCATCCCGGCCGTGGAGTCACATCGGGGAGGGAAACCGTCATGAACTTTGCCGGCGTCTACCGCGCGAGTTTCTACTTGATGCTCCTCTTCGCGACTCTGAGCCTGGACGTCGACGTGTCCGAAAGCAAGGTTGCCTGGCTATTCCCTCCCGGCGTGGCGATCGCGGCGGTGATTGCGTACTTCTCGGTCGATCGCAACCCCCGGCTGGGTTTGGCGCGGCCGATGGCTTATATCCTTCTCCTGGTTTCTTTGGCTCTCGCCGTGCTCGAGTACCGTTCCGAGGAAAACCTGGTTCTGTCGCTCGCACACTTTCTGGTCTATCTGCAACTGGTCAAGATGCTCCTTCCCAAGACCGTGGAAGACGATTGGCTGCTGTTCTGCCTGGGGGTCGCGCAGGTCCTGGTGGGCGCCGTCATCAGCCAGAGCGATCGTGAAGGCACGATGCTTTTCTGCTGGGCCTTGATGTCGCTATGGGTTCTCGGACTGTTTTACCTCCACCGCGAGGCCCTTCGGGCGCACCTTCAGCCGGGCATCGCTCGCGTCAAAGTCGCGAGTCCGGATGATTCGTACCCTGGCCTCATCAACGCTTCCTATATCTTCTCGGCCGTACGGGTCATGGCGACGACGCTCGCGCTCGGCGGAATCATCTTCCTACTGATGCCCCGCGCCTCTGCGACGGTGGGAGCCAAAGGCATTGAAGCCTCCGGCAAGCATTTGACCGGCTTCGATGATGAAGTCCAACTGGGGAAGATGGGGGAAATCCTCGAAAGCGACAGCGTGGTGATGAGCGTTGAGTTTCGTGACCTTGATGGAGATCGAGTTACCCCGACCGCCGATTCGCTGCTGTGGCGGGGGGTGACTCTGGATTCCTACCAGGACGGAAGATGGCACCGACGTTCTCGGCCCCGAGATCAAGCAACGTTTCCCGAACTCGATCCGCCCGACTTCGCGATCCGGCAGATTATCAAGCTTGAACCCACCGACTCGGACGTCCTGTTCGGCGTGCGTCCGATGTTCGGGGCTTCCGCGGCTTGGCATCGGGCCGCGATTCCGAATTTCAGCGAGCTTGATGGCACCGTATATCGCCACGATGTCTCAGCGGGCGCATACGATTATTCCGTGCTGTCATCAACCGATTTCGACTTGCCGCAGCCTAGCGAGCGCTTGCCGGGCACGAGGCAGACCCGAAATCTGGTTGCGGTGCCGGAAGAGATTAGAGCTCAACTCGCAACGTTTGCCGAGTCGGCCCTGGCACGTGAGGCGCCGGGCGCTGACGACCCGCACCGTCGTGCCAAGGCGCTGGAGCATCATCTGCGCGATTCAGGAGAGTACGGCTACACGCTGAACATGGATGTCGTCGATCGGACGATCGATCCCGTGATCGACTTCCTGTCAAACCGCAAGCAGGGCCACTGCGAGTACTTTGCCAGTGCACTCACCCTTCTCTTGCGGTCGCAGTCGATCCCCGCGCGTATGGTGAATGGATTCAAGGGAGGAGACTGGAGTTCGTTCGGCCAGGTGTTGAGCGTCCGCCAGAAGCATGCACACAGTTGGGTTGAGGCGTTGGTTCCCGACGCCACGACCGGCAAATTGCACTGGATCACATTGGACCCAACGCCCGCCACAGCACGGGCCGCATCGCTCGCTGAAGTTGGAGGGATCAACAAGAACTGGCGACAGGTGACCGACTTCGTCCGTTATATCTGGATATTTTATATCCTGGGTTTCAATTCGGAACGGCAAAGGGCCCTCCTTTATCAGCCAATCAGCGAGCTCGCGGCCGAAGCGAGAAAGGGCTTTTCGGTGATGGGCGAATGGCTCCGCGCGACGATCGCCGAATTGCTGACGTTTAAGGACCTGGGACAGTTTTTCAGTCGTCGCGGGTTCGTCGTTTCGTTCAGTCTGCTGGTGCTTTTGGTCCTGCTGTACCGGGTTACTCGCTGGGTGTTTGTGCGGATTCTCCGGTGGCTCCACGGGCCGCTGAACAACGACTCGGCTGCGGCGGCGGGCGTCGTGTTCTATCGTCGGCTCGTCTCGCTGCTCGCGGAATTTGGCCTGGAACGTCCCCCCGCGGAGACCCAGCAAGAGTTTGCAAGGCGCGCAATGATCTACCTCACTGGCCGAGGCTCCGAAACCGCCGTTGTCGCTGAGGTTCCCAGCCACATCGTCGACGCCTTTTACCGCATCCGCTTCGGACACCGAGAACTCAATAGCTCGGACCTGGCTCAACTCGAGAAGAGTCTCGACGCACTCGAAGCATGCTTACATCCCGAAAAGATTCAGACTTAGTGGCAGATGCAAAATGGCGGATGGCAAATGCAAACCGGCAGATGCGAGATGCAAAATGACAAATGCCATAAGAGCGGCGAGAGCCTCATTCCTCGGCTGGCGCCATAATCCGCTAGGCCCGGACTGACTTCTTGCATCTGCCATTTTGTTAGGAGTTATTCGAACGCATCGCACGTTGCATTAGATACTCAGTGGAACGTGAAAACCGTTCGACGGCTCGTGGTTTTTCGGACAGATCGGCTCTGAAATAGCCCAGAATTCGTTGGAGAGGAAAGCGGCGACATGCGAGTGGGATTGGTGGGGTTTGCCGGAAGCGGAAAGAGCACGCTATTCGAGCTGCTCACAGGTGCCAAGCCCGACCCGGGAAAGGTCCATGGAGGTCAGGTGGGAATCGCCACACTCTCGGACCCTCGGCTCGAGTTCCTGGCAGGCTTGCACAAACCGAAGAAAGTTACGCCTGCGACAGTCGAGTTGCTCGATACACCTGGCCTCATGCCCGGCACGCATGGTGACAACCCGCAACGTTTGGCCCTGATTCGCGAAGGGGACGCGCTTCTGATCGTTCTGGGTGCATTCGCCGGAAGCGACCCGGCTAGCGACCTCGCGGCGTTTCGAGACGAAATCTTGTTTGCTGACCTCGGCGTCGTGACCAATCGGGCCGAGCGGCTGGAAGCGAGCGTGAAAAAGCCCAGGCCGGACCGCGAACAACAGCTCAAAGAGCTCGATATCGTGAAGCGTGTCCTCGCGGCGCTCGACGCGGGCCAGACCATCGCATCGCTCGGACTCACGGAGGAAGAAAAGAAGCCGATGCGCTCGTTTGGCCTGCTCACCGACAAACCCGAGGTGGTCGTGGCGAACGTCACACAGGACCAGGCGATCCCGGAGTCGCTCCTCGCAATGGCACCGAACGCCCTCGCGATCGACGCCAAGCTGGAGTTAGAACTTGCCCAGCTCGATGCCGACGAACGCGCGTCGTTCATGGCCGACCTCGGCATCACCGACCTGGGACGCGATCGGATTATCCGGCGGGCGTACGACGCCGTCGGCATTATTACGTTCTTCACTGCGGGCGAACCCGAGGTGCGGGGTTGGAACCTGGAGCGCGGGGGATCGGCCGTTGACGCTGCCGGTAAAATTCATACCGATCTCGCCAAGGGGTTCATCCGGGCAGAAGTCACCGCATACGATGACCTCGTTCGCGTGGGGACGATGAAGGAAGCCAAGGCCCAGAACCTTCAACGGTTGGAGGGCAAGGACTACGTCGTCAAGGACGGGGATATCGTCTTCTTCCGTAGCGGGCTCTGACCGTAACAGCGTTTTTGCACAGTGGTCGCAGCTTTGACGTGACTAACCGAACAGCCACGCTCACGTCGCTCAATCCGCCTGGGCCATTCTCCCTCCGAAACGTCTCGTCTTCCCTGAGTGAATGCCGATGCGCCTGAATTCGGCCTCCAGTGGTATCGTCTGGCTGATTCTCGCTGGCATCGTCGTGGCCGGCATGATCTTGCTGCGTCAACCTTCCTTGGAACAAGACCCGAACAAGGTTTGGGCCAAGGCCCAAGAGGACCTCAAAGCCGACCGAATTTCTGAGGCAGAAGCGGGACTCGAACGGCTGCATCAATTGCGGAAACCGACATCCGAAGACGAAATGCTTGCGGCCCAGGTCGCGTTGGCGCGTCATCATGAAGCCGATGCCATTGCTATACTGGAGCGCATGCCCGATACCGACCGATTGGCACCTGTCGCCAGATTGTTACAGGGCCAGGTCGAGTTGCGTCGCAACCGGGTTGCATTTGCTGAGCGCGCTCTCCGAACGGCCGTGCGTTTGAATCCCAAGCTCGCCCAGGCCCATAGCGAGCTTATCGTGATTTACGGGATGCAGCTCCGCCGCAGAGAGCTAAACGCCGAGTTCGCCGCGCTCTCCGAACTCAAGCCTTTGACTTTCCAAAATCTCTGGCACTGGGTTTTGACGCGCAACAATAAATGGGAGCCGCTCGAACTGAGCAAGACCCTGAAAGAGTATTTGAACGCAGATCCATCGGATCGCTGGTCCCGAGTTGGACTGGCCGAGTGCCTGCGGCAACTCGGACGCCGGACTGAAGCCGAATCCGTGCTGGCGGCGCTCCCGGATTCCGATCCAGACGCATGCGTCCTGCGGGCTCAACTCGCGCTCGACCGCAGCGACGACCGCGAGGCCGAAGAGATTTTGAAGCGCGGCCCCGATCATCATGCCGAACTGGCACGGCTTCGGGGCCGATTTGCGCTTTCACACGGCGACGGAGAGGAAGCCCTTCGCCAGTTCAAGATCGCTGACAAAGCAGACCCCGGGAACCGTGACAGCGTCTTCGGGATTCTGGGAGCGCTCAAGCTTTTGGGCCGAGACGACGAGGCGGCTCCGTATGTAATCTTGTCGCGAAAGCTCGACAAACTTGGCAGCTTGCTCCAACGGGCCTCGGCCGAGTCGGGCGAGCGCGACCCGCAACTCCCCAAGCAGTTCGCGGCTGCATGCGAATCCCTGGATCGCCTGCTGGAGGCTCGCGCCTGGTATCAGCTTGCAATCACCCGAAACCCGCTCGACACTGAGGCACAACAGGGCATCTTCCGGATCAAAGGCAAGCTCGCAAAGGAAAACCCAAACCCGTCCACGGACGCTCAACGCCCCGACGACCGTGCGAGGTAAAGGTGCTCCAGAGACCAGTCTTTGCTTATGGCTGCGGCGAGTTCCCGTGCGCCTGGAGTCGCGAACGGACTCCGTTCCTCCAGACACGCCGCGAAGGAACTCGGAGCGATAGACTCCCGGTGGCAAGACTCAAGTAAGAGTCTGTCCCGGAAGTGGAGCGGAGCCGGAAAACGGGGACTGGCTCCGAGTCTTCGAGGTGCCTGTCCCCGTTTTCCGGCGGAGCGGAGAAATGGGGACAGGCACCGTCCGAAGACGTCCGGAGCCAGTCCCCATTTCTCGCTTCCCGCCCTATTGGGACAGACTCTAAGCGAACGCGAACGTCGAGATAGCGATCGCAAGCGTGATCGAGCCAAAACGAAACGACCTGCTTCATCACAACGCCCGTAGAAAGGACATCGTACTTTGGTGGTTCCGCCTCACGGAGCTTCTCCGGCACACTCGTAAGTTGAAACCCAACGTACCTGGGCGGCAGAATCATGTCCAAGTGTGCCTCCGTAATTCCCATCGCGAACGCTCAGCCCTGTTTGCCTCTCTGAAGAGCCGTGACAATCGCCTCGGTATCATAGACGCAGCCGCCCCACGTTCCGCCGCCTACGGATTGCAAGGCCGCCCACAGCCGCGTGTCGTCAGGCAGGTTGGGGTCCGGAGAAAGCATGGGGTGGGGTTCACGCGCCGAGAGCACCTGCGTACCCTTCTCGATACCGAACTCCTGTCCGTCCGCTCCTACCAGGTCCACCGAGCCTTCGAGGCGAACGCGGTCGATGACAATGCGCACGAGGTCGCCATCGCGCACCTTGCCGATTGGCCCTCCAGCGAGCGCTTCGGGCCCGATGTGTCCAATGCAGGCCCCGGTCGATACTCCCGAGAATCGAGCGTCGGTCAAGACTGCGATGTGCTTGCCGAACGACAGATGTTTGAGCGCGGAGGTAATCTGGAAGATCTCCTCCATCCCCGCCCCTAATGGGCCCCGCCCAATCAGCACGAGGACATCGCCGGGCTTGAGCGGGTGAGTGCCTTGACCCTTGATCGCGGCGATGGCGTCGCGTTCTCGCGTGAAAACGCGGGCAGGTCCGGTTTTGCGGTAAACGCCGTCGGGATCGACGACCGTTGGATCGATGGCCGTGCTCTTGATGACTGAGCCCTCGGACGCGAGATTGCCGCGAGGGAAGGTGACCGTGCTGGTCAATCCTCGTTCCCGAGCCCGTTCTGGAGTCATGATCACATCGTCGGGGTCGACGCCATCTTGCTCGTGCAAGCATTGGCGTAGCTGTTTTCTCCGATCGCTCTGGGACCACCAGTCGAGAACCCGTCCCAGAGACTGACCGGTCGCGGTGAGCACGCTTTCGTCGAGCAGGCTTAACGTGCGCAGATGCAACATGACTTCGGGCACGCCCCCGGCGAGGAATGCGCGGACGGTCGGATGATAGGTTGGGCCGTTGGGCAGCACGTCGACGAGGCGGGGAACCTTGACGTTGATCGAATGCCAGTCCTCGACTGTGGGCCTCGGCAAGCCTGCGGCGAAGGCGATCGCGGGAATGTGCAACAGCAGGTTCGTCGAGCCGCCGAACGCCGCGTGGACGGTCATTGCGTTGCGGATCGAGGCCTCTGTGAGGATCTGAGCTGTGGTCAGTCCGTTCCGAGCAAGTTCGACGAGCGCCCTGGCGGAGCGCCGGGCGGTGTCGCGCCAGATGGGTTGGCCGGACGGTGCGAGCGCCGAGTGGGGAAGGGACAACCCCAGAGCCTCGCCGACGACCTGCGAAGTGGCCGCAGTGCCGAGGAACTGGCATCCACCTCCCGGACTGGCGCACGCGCGACACCCGAGTTCCGCAGCCTCGAAGAGCGAGATTTCGCCGTGCGAATAGCGCGCACCGATCGATTGGATCTTGCCGGCGTCTTCGCCCTCTTTGGGCGGAAGGGTGACTCCTCCCGGTACGAGCACTCCGGGAAGGTGCTTCGAGCCAGCGAGCGCGAGCATCATGGCCGGGAGCCCCTTGTCGCACGTCGCGACGCCGAGCACCCCCTTGCGAGTCGGCAGAGAGCGAATCAACCGGCGGAAGACGATCGCCGCGTCGTTGCGATACGGGAGGCTGTCCATCATGCCGGCAGTGCCCTGTGTGCGTCCGTCGCAGGGATCCGAAACCATCCCCGCGAAGGGCGCAACACCGAGCGACTTCAGTTCCTCGGCAGCCTCCTGAACGAGCAGGCCAATCTCCCAGTGGCCAGTGTGATATCCCAGCGCGATGGGTGTGCCGTCGGGCGCTCGCAACCCGCCCTGAGTGCTCAGGATGAGAAACGGATCGCGATCGACCAGCGACGGATCCCACCCCATCCCCGCGTTCTGGCTCAGGCCGAAAAGGTCGCCGGACG
Source organism: Singulisphaera sp. (assembly GCA_027451445.1). Lineage (GTDB taxonomy): Bacteria > Planctomycetota > Planctomycetia > Isosphaerales > Isosphaeraceae > DAIDJG01. The sequence goes on along the minus strand of DAIDJG010000463.1, from coordinate 25,454 downwards.
GCCACTCGCGAAGCATCTCATCGCTGAGCGGCAGCGAACCCGCAGGCCCTTCGGCCTTCGTCTGAACGGCGTACACCGCGGAATCGGTAGACTCCACCAGATCCAGGAAACGATCGCGCACAGTGGCCATGGCTCTCTTACTCGAAATCGGGAAAAGGGACTCGTGATTCCCCGATCAGAGCATGAATCCGCACCGGCCGCAACCGTGATGGCCACCGCGCGGGCTCGACCTTACCTCAAAGCAACTCGCTCGGCGTCTTGCCGTTGTCAACCAGGCGAACCGGCCGGCCATCGGGCGTCTCGAACTGGAAGTTCGGATCGATGCCGAGAGCCGTATACAGAGTGGCCGCAAGGTCGGCCGGCGTGACGGGCCGCTCCACGGGCGAATCCGCCTTCGCATCGGTACGACCCAGGACGAGCCCCTTCGGCATCCCCGCACCCGCAAGGAGAGCGCAGTTCGCGCGTCCGTGATGATCGCGGCCGGCCATCTTGTTGACCGTGGGCGTACGACCAAACTCTCCCATCATGATGACCAACGTGTTGGCAAGCAGTCCGCGTTCGGAGAGGTCGGCGAGGAGCGCCGAGAGTCCCTTGTCGAGCGGAGGAGCGAGTGTGTTCTTGATGGTCGGGAAGTTCTGCTGGTGTGTATCCCAACCGAGCGGGCCCATTCCGCGGTCGTTCAGTGTCACGAAGGAAACGCCGGCTTCGATCAAGCGGCGGGCAAGAAGACACGATTGTCCGAACGGCGTCCGGCCATAGTTCTCGCGAACCTTGTCCGACTCCTCCTCGATGCGGAATGCCGCCTGGGCCGCACTGGAGGTGAGCAGGTCGTAGGCTTGCTCCGCGAACTGGTCGCGACTTGCCGTCAAGGGCGTCGCCGAGACTTCCTTGGCGAAGCTGTCGAGCGCCTTGACCATCTCGCGACGACGACGGAGCCGCTCGAGCGTCAGCCGGTCGGGAGGCGTCAGGTTGCGCACCCGGAAGCCCGCCTGGTTTGGATCGCCATTCACTGCGAACGGGTCGTACGCCGGGGTCAGGTATCCGCTCGACGCGAACAAGGGTGCATCGGGTACCGCGACGTAGGGCGGTAGAACGCCTCGCTTCCCTTCACGCGCCTTCGCCACGACGCTCCCGTAGCTCGGATACACCAACGCTGGCGACGGCCGATACCCCGTCAGCAGGTGGTGGGCCGCCCGGTCGTGGTCGGCCTCGGGGGACGTCACGCTTCGGATGAGCGTCACCTCGTGCATCGACTGCGCGAGCGTCGGGAAGACTTCGCTGATCTTCAAGCCAGCGACGGAAGTGTCGATCGGCTTGAACTCTCCCTTGACGTCCGCAGGAGCGTCCGGCTTGGGATCGAATGTATCGATATGGGATGGTCCGCCGGCGAGCCAGATCAAAATGCAGTTGCGCGCTTTTCCAGGCTGCGTGGCGCCGGTGTCCGCAGACCACGCGCGCAGTCGTAGCAGGTCTTCCAGTGCGAGACCCCACGTACCGAGCAAGCCAACTCGCAACAACTCGCGGCGGCTGGGACCGCGGCACGGCCGGACGTTCGCGGAGGTGGGCATCGAAGGGCTCCCGGAAAATGGGGCTCGGATAATCGCGAAACGATGACTCTTGGTTCGATGACGCTAATGGTTGAACGCGAACTCGCGTGAATTGAGCAAAGCCCAGAGAAGATCCTCGGATGCGTCCCGCAACGAACTCGCCTGCTTCAACTCCGCGGACCAGCGCGAAACTTCTTCGGGCGTCGCGGGCCGGCAGAGCGTGCGCAGGTAAAGGTTTTCCACGATCTCGTCCGGTTCGGGCTGCAGCGACAACATGTTTGAGATGTAGCCGTTCAAGTTCTCGATCTTGCTCTCGATGATGTCGCCGCCCATCAACAGCAGCGACTGCCCCAGGCTCAGAGCAGGGGTCGCAACACTCGAGCAGCCGTTGGCCCTCGAACAGCGTCCGAATGTGTCGAGAATCTGGCTCGCGGTCGTCGGGTCGGGGACCTCGATCGCCAGCCGCTTGGGATTCGCGCCGGGGTAGCGGTTCTTCACTTCGGTGACCTGCGCAATGGCGTCCGCCATCTGATGCGCTGTGAGCGGGCGCGCGATGTGATGAGAGAAGAGGCGCGTGTCCTGCTCGTTACCCGGAACGGTCGCAGAGGAGAGACCGTATGCTTCGGAGGTCACGATCGTCCGGATCAAGTCGCGCAGGTCGAACTTGTGCGCGACGAAGTGTTTGGCCAAAGCGTCAAGCAATTCCGGGTGAACGGGGGGATTGGCCCGGCTCAAGTCATCGGGTGGGTCGGCGATTCCCTTACCAAAGAACTGCGCCCACACCAGGTTGGCCATCGCCCGCGCGAAGTAAGGATTATCCGGTTTGGTCATCCAGTCCGCGAGCGCCTTGCGAGGGTCTTCGTCCTTGGCGACGGTCACGGCGGAACCGTCGAGCAAGTGCGGGGCCGCGGGTTTCTTGGTGCGAAGATGTTCGACTTCGCCGCTCGGGTTGACCTTCACTTCGACCTTGCCTTGCATTCCCCCACCGCCGCTGCGCTGAACTTTGGCGAAACACGCGGCAAGTCCGAAATAGTCGTCCTGAGTCCAGACGTCAAAGGGGTGGTCGTGACACTGCGCACAGCGAATGCGGAGGCCCAGGAATCGTTGTGCGGTCTGTTCGGCCTGGATCTTGGGATCGGGGCCGTCGAGCGCGTAGTTGACCGGCCCGCCGTCGAATTCCTCGGGCTTCCCGAGCGCGGTGAGGAGCGTTCGGACGGTCTGGTCCCACGGCGTGTTCTTCCACAGTTGCTCGTCGATCCAGGCCTGATACTTCGCCGCCCCGTTACCGAAGCGTGCGGACGTGATCTGAAGCATGTCGCCGAGCTTGATCCGCCAAAACAGGATGAACTCGCGTTTCGCGAGCAGTCCGTCGACAAGTTTGACCCGCTTATCGGGATCCTCATTGGCGATGTACTCACGCACGTCTTCGGGTAGCGGTTGCTCGCCGGTCAGGTCGAGTGAGACTCGCCGCAAGAAGGCCGCATCGCTGGCCGGAGGGCTGGGCGGCAATTTGAGCGACTCGAGCCGCTTCCAAAGCTCGTCGTCGATGAAGTTGCGCTTGGGTAGATGGGCGAAGTCGAACTTCAAATCAGGATTGATCAAGGTGGCGAGCCGTGTGCTCACGACCTGCGACCGATAGCGCACCACCAGGTCGGTCTCGGCGCGTCGAAGGAGCTTGGCCTGCCCTTGGGGATCGATGGAAGCGGCGGAGTCGTCGTTCACGCGATAGTTCGCCAACCGGGTCACGTCGCGCTCGTGACCATCGGCAAACCGTGCGATCACCCGCAGTTGCAACGGGCCAGGCGCGTCGAGCCGGGCATCACCGGGATCCACGCTCAGCTTCGTCAAGGCGCCGTGAGTCGACCCTTGCGACTCGGGGGCACCGGCCTTGATCCAGTCGGCGAGTGTCCGGTATTCGGGAGAATTCGGAATGATGCGCTGACCGCCGCCGTGCGGAACCCGGCCGGTGACCTTTCCCAGGAGGAGGCTTTGCTCCGGCATCATCCGGGAAAGACGGCGCTGCCCCGAGTCATGCGTCAGCGCCTGGTGATCTCCGGCCGGATCGTAGCCAAACAGCGACAGGTGAAACCTATTCTGACCGTCAGCTCGCCCGTGGCACCCGCCCGTGTTACACCCGGCGCGGGTCAGTATCGGCACGATGTCCTCGGCGAAGCTCCAACTGTGTTCGACTTTGCCGGGCACCTCGATCTTGACGGTTCCTTGCCTTTCCTCAACGTTCGCCCGAACAGTCACCGTCCCCGATGCCAGGGCGCGAACGTATCCGCCTTCCTCAATCGCGACGATACCTTTCGGCTCGGCGGACCACTCCGCTTTCCCAGTCAGGTCCACCAAACCCCCGTGAGTGCCTTCTTCGTGGGCGACGAGCTGAGCTCCTTCATCGCCGGGCAGAAGTGTCAACTCAGACGGACTCACTCGCAACGGCGGCGGCTTCGGCGCTTCAACCGGGCGCTCCGGATCGACCTTGGCAGCCGCGGGTTTGATCGCTGGTGCGAGTACGGTACCCACGGCCGGCGTCGGTTCCGTGTTCCGCGCACAACCCCACAAACTGAGGAGCGTTGCAACAGCCAGAATCGAGTGGAGAAGTCGGCGACGGGCCATCGATGGAACTCCCGTTCCCGTCGGTCGGAAGTCGACGCGTTCGAAGAAATGACAAACGTCAGCGGCCAGTCGTTAATCCTAATACGCTAGGACCAATTCTGCAAGTCCCTCTGACAAACATTCGCCATCAGGATCGATTCTTTCAGACTCGTGTGTTGCAACGGACGAGCTTGTTCGTCCGGGATGCCCGGTCTTGGCCTCGCCCGGCACTGAAAATGAACGATATGGCGACAGGGGAAAACCCATGTCGGATTGATCGAAAGAGAGGTCAGCCTCTTGCGACCACCTGCCGGCAGGAGTATCCTTTCTGTAGAAACTGTTTGAGCAGACGTGGCGGAACATATCGTGACTCTGACACCCGCTGCACAGAAATTCGTTCTCCACTGGGGCGAGATGGGCCAGGCGTGGGGCATCAACCGTACGATGGCCCAGGTTCACGCGCTGTTGTTTGTTTCGCCCGAGCCGCTAGATGCGGAGGAGATCAGCAAGCTGCTCGACGTGAGTCGATCGAACGTCTCCACGAGCCTGCGGGAGCTCATCACTTGGGGCGTCGTGCGTCGCGTCCATATTATTGGCGACCGTCGCGACCGGTTCGAAGCGCTCAAGGACGTGATGGAGACCTTCCGCGTCATCATGGCGGAGCGGAAACGACGGGAGATGGATCCGACGATCGCGCTGCTCGAGCACTGTGTCAAAGAAGCGAAATCGGGCGATGCCTCCGAAGAGTACACGCGTGAACAACTTGAAAAAATGCTTGAGTTCACGCGCATGGTGACGCAGTGGTACAGCCAGATCGATCACCTCTCCACACCGGCCCTTCAGCGCCTCTTCAAGGGAGGGGCAAAGCTGATGAAGCTGTTCGGCGGTTCGTCGTCGGCGAACGAACCGGCCGAGGCGAGTGCGGTTTGAGAACCTCTTTCGTAGGTCGGCGCGCCTTGCCCCGGCCAGGAATGCGTTGACTCGGCCGCTATGGGGAATCAACCCCGCGGTTTCATCGCCGCGATACGACGCTCGAGTTCATCCGGGGGCACATCCTCCTTATGCGTCGCGATGTGCCAGTGGTGACCAAACGGGTCTTCCACGCCGCCGGAGCGGTCGCCGTAGAACTGATCCTGGAGTGGCCGCTTCACGGTTGCACCTGCCGCAACGGCCTGGTTGAAGCGAGTGTCAACGTCTTCCACGCACAGCATGAGACTGACGGGCGAGGCCTTCAGCGTCTTCGGCCCGAAAGCACTCATCTCGGGGTGCTCGGCTGCCAACATGATCCGCGAGTCGCCAATCTGCATTTCCGCGTGCATGACCCGCCCGTCCGGCCCTGGCATGAGAAACGACCGGCAGCGTCTAAAACGCGATTGACCCGGCCGGCGGTGTTTTTGCGGGCGTTTTGGCAGGATCCGGTACGCTGGACGCGGGAGCCTGCGGCGCTGGCGTTTTGGCCGTGGCGGCGGAAGCCGGCTTACTCGGTGCCGGGGGAGCCGCACCCGCCTTCTTGGGAGCTGCGGCCTCGCGACGGTATCGGTCGACGGCGTCCCTATAGGCGTTAAAGGTTTCGTCGTCCAGATAACGGTCGACGAGGTTCTGCACGTCGCTGAACTCTGCTTGTGCGGTTTTCGTCAGAATCGGCACCTTCGATTTCGCTTGCAGATGAGCCGCCTCATCCTTCATCTTGGCAAGCTGTTCCGTAAACGTCGCCTTCGCGGGCAATTCTGACACTTCCTTCAAGATCGCGTCGATCGCCGTCCAATCCTCACCTTCCAGTCTGGCTTTCAGACGGGCTTCGAAACGCGCTCGAATCGCGACGAGGTCGATCACGGTGTCGCGGATCGAGTCGAGCTGGGTCTCGAATGCGACGGTCTGCGGCTTGGGATCGATCGTGATTGTCCGTTCCCTCGACGATTCGCCGAGCATCGCGGGGAACTCCACCATCGGTTCCACGTTCCCAGCCAGCAAGCGCAGGATGACTAGACTGTCGGCGAAGCCGGCGGGGACAACAATTCGACCGTCGCGGTCCGTCATCCCGACTTCGCGAGGGATGCCCTCGGCGCCCGTCCTCGCTGTCAGGACGTAGCCGGCCGCGGGAACCTTGTCGCCTTTCGATACGAATCTCAAATGAGTCGGCGACTTTCCAGGACTCAAACCGAGCGCAACGAACGAACTCGCTTGCACCATCTGTTTCGTCAGCGGATTCGGATAAATGCTTGAGATCGTACAGCGCGCGACTGGCCCTTCGAGAGTCTCGACCTGGAGGTAGCTGAACGGAATCTCCAGTACGAGGGTCTTACCCCCTTTTCCCTTCCCGGGGATCATGCGGAGTGGCTGAAACACGGAACCCGGTTTCACCACGCGACCAATCGGACTCGCCGTTTCGAGCGACGCCCCCCGCACGGTGATCGAGACGTGCTTGGCGAACGACTCACCGACGACCGCCGAAGGGGCGAACACCTCCAGGGCCAGTTCGAGCAAGTCACGAGGCAGGTCCGGCCGGTACGGCGCACTTCGGCGGTGAATTGGCCCCAGGCGACCGGTCGCGGTATCAAACTCGCGTCCCGAAAGCGCCAAACCGGACCCTTCGCCCACGATGCGGAGCGCCCAGACTTTATCGCCCCCCTCGGAGGCGTCATCGAATGTCGCGGGCAAAAGCGCGTCGAGCGGCAGCGTCGTGAGCGGTCCTTCCTCCGCCACGATCGACAGGTCCCACGGGGCGCCGACGAACCGGTCGACGAGCTTGGCCCAGCGGCGCACGAGGACCGCCCGTCCCTGGGTGTCGATCCGGGCGTCGGGATCAATCGCTAGATAAGCCTTGATGGCATACGGCTGCCGATCGATCGGGGTCACCGGCGCGGGTTTCTCAGCCGCGGTGGTCGAAGCTGCCGCCGCCATTAACATCAAGATCGTGCCTACCAGGAGTCGCGTGCGAACCATGGTTCGATCTCCCACGTCTCAATTCCGTCGTACAGATTCTCCGCGACCTCGGCCGGCCCCTTCAAGCGCGTTCGCCAGGCGTAGTGATCGACAAGTTGCCAAAGCGGCACAATGGGCAATTCGTCGCGACACTCGCGGTCGATTTGCAATACGATGCCCTTCGCGCTCGGGAACTCGGAGGCACGCTCCAGAGACAAGAGAAGCTGCAAAATCCGAGGACTTGCGACCGAGCCAATCGTCCCTGCGTCGGGCTTGGCATCGTAACCCGGACAGATCAGGGGACCCGCGTCCATGACCGGCTCCGTGCAGCGCAACGCACGGTAGGCGAGATCAAACGGCTTCCCCGCGCGAAGCTCCATTTCGAGATCCGATTCCGGCCGTTCGGTCGGCGTCACATCGACGCCCACCAAACGGAGCGCTTCCGCGATCTTGGGCACAACCGCTTGTGCCTCGGGGATCGCGGGATACTGAAACGTTAGCTTGATCGGCTGTCCGCCAAGCTCTTTCTGCGCCGCCGCAACCAGCATCCGCGCGAGGAGCGGATCGTAGGCCAAAGGCTTGACATCGGGGGCGTTGCCGTAGCTGTCGAACGGAAACGGCCCATCGGAAACACGGTCCGGATTCTCCGCAGAATGCCGAAGCAGCGTTTCCTCGAGCAGAGTCTTGCGATCAATCGCATACGAAATGCCCCGGCGCAACGCGCGGTTCCGGAGCGAGGGGTTGCGGCCATCGATCGCGATCCAGTGCAGCCTGGGTCGCGCGTATCGGCCGACCTTGAGCTCAGGATCGGACGCCAGCGTCGCAACGCGATCGGGCGCGATGTGTTCGACGAGACTCACCTCGCCGCGAAGCAACGCCCCCACAGTCGCTTTGGCGCTCGGCAGCGAGACCTCCCGAATGCGCTTGATGTTGTTACCCGTCCGCGTTCCGGAATCGCGTGCGGCGCGAAGCTCCGCCCGGCCCGACGCGTCAACCCAACGAAACGCTCCGTCGCCAACGAGCACTCGGCCCTGTTCGAGCGTCGCCACTCGCCCGTCAAAACCCGCGTGGGCGGGCCCGACCGGGCCAAGGAGCCACAATCCGGGGCGTAGAAACGGGCGAGTCAGTCGGATCTCGAGTCGATTCTGGTCGGCTGTGTCCACCCGGTCGAGCAAGTCGGCCCAACGCGCGTTGTACAGGGCGGAGGTTGGCTCAATCCGATCCGTCAAAGCGCGGGCAACGTCAATGGCCGAGACCGGCCGCGAGCCATCCGACCACGGAACGTCGGACCGAACCCGAAGCGTGAGGCGCCGGCCGAGGTCGGCGGTTTCGAGCCCCTGACAGAGCTGGCCGGGCACCTTACCCTCGATCGCGTCTTCATCGTCGCGGGCGAGAATCGGCAGGAACAAGAGTCGCGACACCCGCTCGTCGGCCGGCGAGCGCACCCAGGGGCCAACTTTTTTCGGCAAATCGCGGACGGCCACATCCAGGGTGGGCACCGACTTGAACGCCTCGGCGTAGAGCGCACTCGCCCCTTCCAGCTCAGGCCAAACGCGAAGCGCCTCCGTCAAGCGATCGAGGCGTTCCGCGCCTTCGCTCTTCTCCGCCGAGGCCACCTTTTCCTTGGCTTTGTTGATAAACCGGTCGCGTTCATCTTTCACGACATCATGCCCCGGCGCAACCTTGCTGAGGTCGTGCAGGATCTTTCGCCCGCGCGCATACAGGCCGAGCTCAAATGCGCGGTCGATGCGCGAACCGTAGGCCGTCGCCAGGCGGTCCGCCAGTCCCGGAAAGTCCGGCTGGCGAATGCTGAGTTCGCCCAGGAGACGCAGGCCGCGCTCCCCTTCTCCGTCGAGCAGCGCCTTGCTCCCTTCGGCGAAAAGCGCCCGATTCACATGCTGGGCCAACCCTTGCCATCGGGGATTCCGGGACTGAACACGAAGGTAACACTCAAATGCCCTTGCATAATCATGGGCAACAAGATAGCGATCCCCTTCAGCAAGCAGCATATCCTCAAAATATTCGATATTCTTAATGTTCGTACGCTTGACTTTATAGTCGCGCACCTCGCCTTCCAGCAAATGGATCACGAGCTCGTTCGGTACTTTCTCGTCCGCATCCTCCCCCGGCATCACCACTTTCGATTTTTCGCCGGGGAGTCCGATGTTCCCTTCCTCGGGGATTTCCGCTTTCTTTCCTGACGCTTTCGCGCGGCTCTTCTTTTCCTTCGCCGGGTCGTATGCAGGCAACGGGCGAGGACTGAGCGGTTCGACGTTCACAACCGTGTTGTCGATCAAAGTGATGCGATCGAATGGCGAGGAGCGCAAAAGGTCGGCACCTTGCTGCGGTTGCTGACTGAAGGCGTCCTCCGAAACGAACGTCGCCGCGACCAGGATCATCACGAGCCAACGGCCGGACGAGAGGCGCTGGCACAAAGAGCTGGCCTTCGCTTGGAGCTGATCCAGCGCGGACGCTTTCATTTGGATTCGCTTGTCGTTGGAGTTTGAAGGACCCGCACCGTTCCCAATCCCACCGGGACAACGAGCGCTTTGCCGGCCAGTCGCAAGCCGCCAACGGGGAGGATTCCGAGCGGGAAATGGTCCAGAATCGAGCCGTCGGCAAGTGCAACGCGTTGCAGCGAACCGTCGCGGGCGAGGAACCACGCCTCTTCGTCCTTCAGGACCGGAGGACCTGCGGCGGGTGCACCTCGCAACTGCATGGACCAGAGTCGTTGGCCTTCGGGGCCGATCGCCAGAACGCCGCCAGCCTTGTCGGCGATGAATGCACGACCGCCGACGGCCGCAAGCGGCATCGCGAGCGCTGTGTCGAGTGGCCAGGCGCCCGATGGGCTCAAGTCGCGCGCCGCGAGCGAACGGATCCGGTTGTCGCCGGTGACCAGTACGACCGCGCCACCCGTTGAGACGGGGTCGGCGACGATCTCTTTCTTCAGATCCACCTCGCCGGCAATCGCCAGGCGAGGCCGGGGATCCGCGGGCCGGGTCATCCGGCGCACGATGCCCGACTCGTCGGCCAGCACCACGGTCTCGCCATCAAGCCGAGCGGGGGCTCGCCAGACGGTTTTGTGGGTGCGATCGAATGCTGGGACGTACGGCTCGGCGCGGGATTCGCCGGTCGCGGGATCGAGCAAATAGACCCGGCTGTCGATCCCCGGAACAAGCAAGTCGCGGTTCCAGAACAGCGGGCGCGCGGCGAGCGGGGCCGGTAGATCAACGCGATGGAACGCATCCTCCTTCCCCGAGCGCACGAGCATGTAGTCGGCATGTTCCGCCGCGATGAGGATGGTGACCCCTTCGGAATCGAGCCGATCAAGCTTCCCGGCAGGCAAGCGCAACTGGCCCGGGCGGGGCAATTCGCCTTCCACAAACCCACCAGCGTTGAGTTTGCTTTCGTCGATCGAAAGTGCTCGCCCATCCGCCGAGAGCGTCGTGAGTCCTGTCCCGTTCGACGACTCAGCCAGTGGGATTGGCCACGCGACGCCCACCCGGGTGCGCCAAACGACGGCGCCGGTCGCCTGATCGACACCCCAGAGCGTGACGCCGCTCCCTTCGCGGGCTTGTTCGGTAAAGACAAGCAGCGAACCCGCCATCTGCAATGGCGCGAGTGCCGGCCCGGCATCGGGCAAGGTCCAGGCGGATTTGAGAGCCCCTTTCTCGGGACTGAGATCAAACCGACCGGAGCGACCGCCCGCCACCCAGAGTTCGCGTTCCGTGCGCGTAAACGCGAAGGCTGGGCCCGACTTCGCGCGGTCCGGATTGAGCTTGGCGATCAGGCGCAGCGGGTTCTTCTCCTCGTACCCGCCGAGCGCGTACGCCGCGACCCCCGCGCGATCTCCGACCGCCCACAGAACTGTCCCGGCCGAAGGCGGCGAGCCCCACGCCCAGCCAGGGTGGGTCACGTGTTGCACGGTGCGAACGCGCGCTCCCTCCTCCTCCAGAACGAAGATGCGCCACCGATGCTCGTCGATCGAAGTGTTCTCGGAAACGATGAAGAACCGTCCCAGCCGAACCGGAGCGCACGGAATGGAGCCCGCACTGTGACCCAGGTATTCGACCGCGACGCACTCCGGAGGATCTCGCCTGATCACAAACAGGCAATCCTGATCCGCGAGCGCGTAGAGGTATTGTCCAGCCTCATCGCTCGAGGGTGTTCGCGCCAGCGGCAAGTGAAGTTGCACCGTCCCTTGCAGCTCGCCCGATTTGAGGTCGAGCAGCAGGAGATTCCCATCCGCTCCGGGTGTAGGCTGAATCAACTGATTGCCCAGGATCAGGGGCGGATCGGCAATCAGACCTCCGGTCTCCTGGCGCCAGATTAGCGCGCCCGTTTTCACATCGACCTTTAATAACTCGTTCGACCGCGCGTCAAAGACGAGAGCCGCCGTTCCACCAGGTATGGGCTGAGGGGGAAACGGCGACGCGAGCCCGACTTCCAACTGCCAACGCGGTGCCCCCGTGGCGCCGTCGATTCCGAACGCAAAGCCGTCGGCAAGCGCGAGGACCGTGCCCGCGTTGGCCACGGCCCTGGAGTTCGGCGGCGGAGCAGCGCGGAAGACGAGGCTTGTCGGGGGTCCGAAAGGCTGGACGCGCGGCTCCGTCTCAGCAGGCCGCCGCGAGGCATCGACCTTCACGGCGCGGCGAATCAAGTCGTTCGCTTGCGTCAGCTTCGCGACGAGCTCGCGGTCCTCCGCCAGGTCGCCGTACAGCCGCACCAACGCGTCGCGAGCCTCGTAGACCCCGCCGGACGAACCTTTCTTCAGTGCCGTGTCCATCGCTTTCAGTGCGGCGGTTCGAATCTCCGCTTTGCGAACCGCCTCGCGTGCCTCCGCCAATTTGACGGGAAGACGCGACTTGGACAGGAGCCCTTCGGCCGCCTTGCCGGCGATTCGGTTGTGCAGCGGGACGGTCGACTCCGCCTCGTCGAGAACCTTCGCGTTCGCAGACAGTCGAGCCCGATCGGCGAGTTCCTCCCCCGTACGAATGACGAGTTCGTCGAGGTCCGGGCTCGAGTCGCGATAGGCCTCCTCGCCGCCAACCGTTTCAACCATTTCGCGTTCGGCCTCGAGGGCGTTGGACCAGGACGCTCCGGTCGCTCCGGTGAACTGGCGGACGTTCGCCAGAGCGCGGAGGACCCGTGCCTTGCCCGCGCGCGTGTCGCCCTTGTTGGCCGCGAGAAAGTCGTCGAACCGCTTCATGGCGGTTCGATAATCGCCATCATCGAAGCTATCGACGGCCTGGTTGAAGAGGCGTGACGCCGCCGTTCGGGCGATGACTCCTCGGAGCCCGATTCCGAGTGTGGTCAGCACGATGAGTGCCAGCCCCAATCCGATGACGACTGGCGAGGAAAGAATGCGTTCCTCTCCTGGTGCCGTTCCCCGACCCCGGAGCGCCGCAACGAAACCGCCCCAGCCACGTAGTGTGACCTTCTTTTGCGGTTTCGGCGCTTCCGCTGGCTCGGGGCGAGGGGCTACGCCGCGATGGCCTCGCCGCAATTCCGGCTCCGCCGTAATCGTGCGACGCGCCGGCCGCTCGATCTCCAGGTCACGCGCCCAGTCAACACCGTCCAGCTTGGGCTTCGCGCCCACCACCGGAGGCGCCTGGATACGCGTTTTGTCGTCCTGAGGCGGCAGGTCGTCATCCGCCAGGAGCATAAAAATCCGGCACGGCCCGACCTGAATCTCGTCGCCCTGGCGGAAGCTGCACGCGGCCATTCGGTGCCCGTTAACGATCAGATACTCCGCCTCAGGAGAGGCATCCGCCTTGTACCGGTTCCCCTTCCAGCGCACCCGTCCGTGGAATGGTAAAATCCCCTGGCCGCTCAGGACAATGTCGCAATTCGGGCTTGTCCCGAACAACATGGGATGTTCACGTGACACCTCGATGCGCTCGACGCGCCCTTGACTGTGGTGGACTTCAAGAGTGGCCATGCGCTGAGCTTAATCCCCCCGAATCGGACGAGTCTGTGTTCGTCGAAATGGTGGCACTTTCGCTGGGTTCCCGCTCGTTCGATGCCACGACGCTCTCGCTTCGACGACGAGATGCGTGGCAAAAACCCCCGTGGTCGATGTCGAACGCGAATCACTTCGCGGCAAATTCGCGCCGAACTTCACCTCAAGGTCTCTTGTGCCGCGACGGCAAACCCGTAATTGTCTCCTTTGGGGACGACGTTGAATCGCGTCATGCGGATTTCCGCGGGCTGCCGCCCTTTGTAGCGCACTTCCAACTGCGCGAGCATGTTCTCAACGCCCTTGGGGTAAAACTGGATCACGACCCCGTCCCCGACCTCAATGCCCGCTTTTTTCAGAAGCGCCACGTCCGAGGCCTTCCGACCTCGACCTTGCCAGAGAAAATAGAGCCGGTCATCCCCCTGCCCCGAGCCGAACCGCTTGGTCGGCACGGCCTGCGAAAAGTGAGATATATAGGTTAGCTGGTTCTTACCGGAGACGACGGCGAGTTCAACGCCGAGGGCGTCGAGCTGTCGGGCGTACTCCTCGGCGGTCTGACCCTGGTTGTAAACGATACTCCAACGCTGTTCGCGAGGGACGCCACCGTCACCCGGCCCAAATCCGAGCCCAGGGCCGCCCGTGCCAAGCTTACTCGCCCTCGCGCCGCTCGAGACCGCGCCCCCGCGCGGCATGACCGCATCGATTTCGACCTCGGCCATGTTCTCGCCGACGGCGGCCACGGCGTCGAGCATGGCGGCAGGGGTTTCGCGGACGGCAGGTTCCTCGAAATCTCCCGAGACTTCGTCATTGTTCGACGCCTGTGCGGCCACGTCAGCACCGGGGACGTCAATCTTTTCTGTCGACCCAGGCGTCCCGTCCGGGCTGCCTCCGCCGCCGCCGAACACGTCGACGATCTCCAGCGGCGACGTCACGCGGGATGCGTAGGCCTGGTTTGTGACGTAGACCAGCCACAGCCAACCCACCACGATCACTGCACCCACCACAACCGCCATCAAAAGGGACGAGACCCGATCGTAGAGCGACTCGCCTCGCACCTTTGCATCTGGGGTCGGGCCAGGCGATTTGTTCGGATTCTCGGTGACGCTCATTTCACCGCGCACTCCTCGCACGTGCCGACGAAGGCGCGGAAAGATCGTCGTCCTGGCCTTCCAGGTCAAGCGGACGGATCGCCTGATACCAGTCGCGCCAGCGCTTTGCCCAGGCCCGTCGCGCCTCCGGCTCCCCGGTCGGCGGGGGACCGAAGCCGTCGATCTTCCTGCTCAGGATTTGAAGTCCCTGGGCCGCGGTCGTCACCACATCGTCGTCTGGGTCGGCTAACGCGTCGATGAGCAGCGGGGCGACGTCAAGCTCTCCCATCCGTGCGAGGCACCAGCACGCCACCCGGCGCAATCCGGGATCTCGATCCGCAATCATCGCTCGGAATCGGTCCTTGAACGGTTTGAGAGCCTTGGGACCTTGAACCTGATACCGATCAATGATCCCCGCGACCGCCGAATTGGCATCTTCCGTCGCGCGCGGATCCTCCAGAACCGCGAGCATGTTCTCGACGGCGCCGTTCATCGGCCGGCTCACCACCCGGCCACCCGCCACCGTCATGCTTGAAAGATCCTTGGGCAGCCCTCGACCTCCGAGAAGCGTTCCCGCTCCCAGACGCTTGATCTCGATTCGACGAAGGGTTTTCGCCGTGGATCGGGTCAGAAAAAGCAGGGCCCAGGATGTGTTGAGCTGATCGGACTGGAACCCGCAGTTCCATGACCCTTCCTTCTTCTGATTCGTCGCCAGGAATTGCCGGCCCACTTCGAACCAATCGTTCGATCCAAGTGCATTTTTTTCCGCCAAACCTCCAACGCGCTCGACACCGTAAAGCCCGTAATAAACGGAGAGTCCCATCATTTCATCAGTGGTCGAGAGCTTGAAATGCGATCCGAGCCAGGCGATCCCGCGTTCGACCGCCTTGTCGATTCGCTCGTTGGACGTGGTGGCGACGTAACGCGGAGGCGGCGGCTCGGAGCCCACGGCCAGGAGAAGTGGATTGGTCGCGTCCGGACCCCGGCGATGCAGCTTGAGCTGACGCTGACAGATCAGCAAACTTCCCACGCCTGCAGCCGTCATCGAAATCGTTTCGGGTCGATGCGGTTCGTCTCGGTGATAATTCCAGCTCCCCTCCGGTCCCTGCACCGACAAATACCACTCTGCCGCCCGGTCCCAAACCGCCGGTGGGACCTTCGCTCCACCATTCGAGGCTTCCCAGAGACCCAGGAGGGCGTATTGCGAGATCGACGTATCTCCACGATCGCGCGAGGTGTAGTCCCACGATCCGTTGGGCTTTTGCAACGAGAGGATCATCCCCGCGAGCGTCTGCAATTGCGAACGATAACCCTCAGGATTGAGATTCGAGAGCATGACCGCGACGACGCCGATCTCATAAGTCTCCATCCCGATCGAGTGCACTGGCGTATAGCCGCTGCTGCTAAAATGCGACATCACGCTCGCCACGCACGCTTGTAAGGCCTCGTCGTCCTTGCGCACGTCGGCCTTGATCAGCGCGAGCGCAACCAGCGCCGAGTCGCCCGGCGGCAAGCCTCGACAGTTGGCACGGAGGTATTGCACCGCGCGCGCCAGAATGGGATCGTTGTCGGCGCGCGCGTCGGTTGAATGGGATAGCCCCACGCCAACCGCCAACATCCACGTGATCGTCGCTGCGAACGAACGACGCATGACCGGGTAGACTCTCGGCACGGATCCAGCCTACTGAACGATTCATTCTATCCGGCACGCGTGCGAAAAGGAAATACAGCACACGCTTCCAACCGAGGCCCGATTCAAGGCATCCGATTGACCGCTCCGTTCAAGCACAAGACGCACGAGGAACGCAGGCCAGCCGCAACCCATTCACCAGAGAACAGAACTTCGGCATTCGAAAGAAATCAGTGTGCCGAATGTCTGACCCGCCCCCAAAACACCCGATGGAGGAGCGCACCCGCTGGCGAACCAACACAAGCCGATGCACACGCATCGTTCTGACGACCAAGCGGTCTGAGCGCACCCCACAGCTCATTTCAGCAGCGGACGGACCTCAATCTTGCGGAAGAAGATCTCCGCCCCTTCGGACTGAAATTGAAGCTTCCCTTTGGTAAGGCTCGAATCGGTGCCGATGTTCACGACGTAGCCGTTGACGATGTTGACGATCGTCCCCCTGTCGCAGATGACCTCCATGCGGTTCCACTCGCCGCTAGGTTTCTCGACGTCGTTCTTGCCACGGAAGCCGAGCTGGTCTTTCCAGGCCGGGTCCCGGCCCCACCAGTTGTAACGTCCGCCGTCGCGAGTGACCGGCTTGGCACCCTTCTCAAAATAGAGCTGCTTGTCGGTAGGTCCGACGCGAACTTCGCACGTGAGACTCGGCTTCCCTTTTCCACCAACCATCAGCAAATCGCCGCATCCCCCTTCGATGATCTGGCACTCCTGCGACTCCATCCACTGCCCCCCCGCCGCGCCGTCGGGCCCGACACAGTGCAGCAGAATGCCCGAGTCCCGCGCCCGGTCTTTTCGAGGCGCCCAGGTGATTTCGCCCCATTTCCACTCGGCAATCAGGTGGTAGTTCGAATACTCTTCCTTCGTCGCAAACCCACCAAATTCCTCGCCCGAAACGCGGATCACGCCGTCCTGAACGGTGAAGACCTTGTTCGGATCCTCGTACTTGTGAGTCTTGAGGTACGTGTAAAACCCCGTCAGATCCTTCCCGTTGAACTTGAACACGGGATCGCCGGTCTTGATCTGCGGCACGTCCCGGGCAAACGACGGAATTTCGGGACCTTCCGCTCGAGCCGTGAGCGTGAGACCGATCGACAAAACGAGTGCCGTGGCGAAGAAACGCATGGAGCGGTCGTCCTTTGGGGGTGTGTAGACGAGGAAGAGGAGGGATGCCGTCACGTTTGCGAATCAGCGACGCTGCCGGTGGATCTCCGCGCCGAACTGCCGGCAAAGTTTCTCCACCTGGGCGATCTGCGTGTCATCGGGGCAAGAGATCGACAGAATCATCCCCTGACCACCTTCGATTCGCTCCGGAGGCGTCACACCCAGTCGATCGTTCGGAATGCCCATTGAGGTCAAGAGCTGGATCGCGAGGTTGCCCTGCGCGGAGTTGTAGAAGTAGGCGATCACCCGGGGCATCGGCTCTGTGTGCGTCACCAGCCCCGGACGTACTTGCGGTGTCTCGATCATGGAAACCTCAGTCCTCAGTCAGACCAACCCGCTCGAGTCGCGGGGACGTAGTACAAGGTTGAGAGTCTGTCCCGGAAGTGGAGCGGAGCCGGAAAAGGGGGACTGGCTCCGAGTCT
Organism: Singulisphaera sp.; assembly: GCA_027451445.1. Lineage (GTDB taxonomy): Bacteria > Planctomycetota > Planctomycetia > Isosphaerales > Isosphaeraceae > DAIDJG01. Next base: position 8,070 of record DAIDJG010000463.1, on the reverse strand, counting down.
TCGAGGTGCCTGTCCCCCTTTTCCGGCGGAGCGGGCGTGAAAAATGGGGACAGGCACCGTCCGAAGACGGCCGGAGCCAGTCCCCATATCCACGCTCGCGGGACTTCTGGGGCAGACTCTGAGAGTTTGACGCCCTTCCGCACGGTTCGCAAGGCGGGACCGACGATTCCCGACATCGGTTTGCGCCCACGGGACGTCCACGCATTCCCAAGATCCGAAACGGAATCAGGCCGGGACCGTGGGAAGCGGCTTGCCCCGCTGCCGCGAGCCCAGAACGGCGGACAGAACGTAGTAAACGATCGCCAGGACAACAAGCCCGTTGAATCCGACGACAAGCGAAAAATACTCGCTCAACCCACCAAGGATCACGCCCGCGATATTGGAACCGAGGTCCAGGTCCGGGCGCGCACTGTCGCGAAATGACGTGGCGAAAACCACGCCCGCGAAAAAAATCGGGACGAACACCACGGCGCACGAGACGACCACCTTCGCGGCCCCTGGCAAGGCGAGGAAGCGAGTCATCGGCACGGCGATATTGATCAGCAGGCCCGCGATCAGCAACGCGTAATAGGGTCCAAGCCGCCTGGGACGAACCGCGAGCACGTAAAGATTACTCAGCAGGATCATCACCAGGATCGCGAAAAAGACGATCGAGTTCACCACCCAAGTCGAACCGAACAAAAGCGCCAGATGGACCACGCCCTTGGTCTCCAGCAACATGAAGCCAGCGCCGAGAAAAAACATCTGCCCATTGGGCCGAAACGTCCGCGATGGGGCGAATAGGCGCAGTACGAGAAGTGAGATCACCACGACGATCAGCATGCCGCGCACGTTGAGCCAGGGGATGATCCGCCCGCGCAGGTAAAGGAACGGCCAATTATCGGTCGGAACCCTCGTCCCACTCTCGCCCTCGACCTTGGACAGGCCAATCTTGCGCCAATGTTCCGGACTTGTGCCCGCAACCTTGGGCCGCTCAGTACCAAAGGCGTTCACTCCCGCGTTGTATTTGGGGCTAACATGCAGCCAGAAGTTTTCGCGCTCGAGGCGGGCGCGTATCGGAGCGAGCGCCGCGTCGTCCTTACCGACCATGAGCAGAGTGATCGCGCCGGCCTGATTCTGGCCCGGCGTGATCTTCGCGCGATACGGCAACGAGATCACGATCGGACGGGTGCCGAACGCTCGCTCGGCCATCGCCGCGATCCGGCTGATCACCCAGCCTTGCCGGAAATAGTTGTAGACGATGAAAACTCCGTCTGGCTTGAGCTTGTCGCGCACGTCGGCAAACGCCTGCTCCGTAAACAGGAAGCTTTCCAGGCGCAGGCTTGAGTAACCGGAGTGCAAGACGAGCGAGTCCACGAGCGCATAGACCGCGGCGTCGTAGCGGCGACTCGTGTTTCGCACGAAGCTCCGGCCGTCGTCGAGATGAACGTGAACGCGCGAGTCGTCGTAGGGATGCTCGGGATGGTGGGCACGCCCGAGTTCGTTCAACACGGGGTCGATCTCGACCGCATCGACGCGTTTGGCGCCCTGTAGGAGCGCAGCCTGGACATCGTTGCCGGAGCCGGCTCCCACGATCAAAAGGTCGTCCCAATGTTTGCCACCAGCGTCCCGGTTGAGCAGGTACGGCAGTTCATACGCGGCGCCCCCGTTTTCGAGCACAACCATTGCCTGGTGCCCGATATTGTTGGTATCGATCGTGCCCGAATCTGAGTGATAAACGACCTTGTAATACGGGGACCAGATCACTTCCCGTCCCCGCCCCTCGTCCAGCGCCGTCGTGCGGCCGATCAGCACAAGGACGAAAACAAGTACAGCCGCCTGAACCAGTTTCCAATACCAAGGCCGAACGAACCAGATGATCGGCGCGAGCCCCAACGCGAACCAGAGTTGCGGCGACGTGCGGAAATACGACGCGACGCCAAATGCCAAGATTCCGCCAAGGCTCCCCAAGATGTTCCAGGTGTACGCCGCCACTCGATTTGGAACCGCGTTGAACGCGCGGCCGAGCACCTGACCTAAGCCGACGAAAACGAGCGTGATCATCGCGAAACAGCCGCCGGCGACCACCTCGATTGGCAAATCGCCGGTCAAGAACCCGCCTCGCCCCCCTTCGGTACCGAAGTAGACCTGCTGCGGACTCGACTGATCCCCAACATTGATCGACATGTGATCGAACAGGAATGCACGAAGTAAGCGGAACGCCAGGAAGACCGATACAAGCGTGAGCGGAATTACGGCTCCGGCGAAATCTCTCCTGCGTCCCGCCGCCAGGCATCCGACCGACATTCCGAGAATGCACGCCATCAGGACAAAATTGGTAAAGAACGTCAAATAAACGACCGTGCTGCCGAACCAGCGTATGCAGGCGAGTTCGAAGAAGAGGAGAGCGAAGCTTATGATCAACAGATCGAGATGACCGTGGCGCGGCGGATCCTTGGAAATGGGGTCTATGATCGAGTCCGGAGCAGTCGCTTGGGACGCTTCGTCCGCCATCGGTCCTCCCGGGCCGGTTTTCCATTGAGGGTTGCGGTCGTCTCTAGGCAGGACATGAGACACCACCCCGCTCGCGAAAGTCAACCTCGCGGCGACCACGCGGGGGTATTCCATTGCTCGGGTATCGCCGTTCGGACCTGCATTCACGCGCCTCTAAGAGACGCTCAGGCAACCGGACTCCCACCTGGCCGAATTCGAGACAGCGATGATTGGCTCGATATACGGATCCTCCATCCATGCGTTCTGGCGAGAAACGACAGGCGAAAGAAAGATTTCGGGTGCACCCAAAGAGAAGTGTAATGACGCTGGCCCCGTCGGTCGGTCGTGAATGTCGCAAACCGGACGGCTTCCTTCACTTTGATTCGAGTTTCATTGTACGATTTGTATTCTTTCGGACATCCGGTCGTGACCTTTCGCCCTTCAGGTCAATCTATTCCCAATCCGCGAGGCCCTTGCACGAGTGAGGTTCGCATGCTGATTCCACGATGGATAAAGCGGGGTGGCGTGATTGCGGTGTTGGGGGTGTTCTTTATCTCCGTCGCGCCGCGTTCGGGAGCGCTCGTCTACTGCCAGGAGCCGAAACCGGCAACGGACGGCAGCACCGGCGCCGAAAAGGGCTCGAGGCAACTCGACGAGATGAAACGCGAAGCGGCCGAATACCGGATGACTCTGGACGGCAATCCGCCGCGTCCCCTTGCGCTCAAACCGGAGCCCGTTCTGCACTGGACGAACCCGTTGCGAAAGACCAACGACGGCGCGGTTTTTCTCTGGGTCGCAGACGGGCGACCGGAAGTGGTCGCGTCGTTCTATCAGTACCGGCGTGAAGGCGTCCTAGCCGAGGATCACGAATTCCAATCCGTCGCGTTCAGCCCTCTAAGAGCGACCCGAGAGGGGCAGGAAGTCTGGTTCCCCAGGACGCCCGGTATCACGCTCACCCCCTTTCCGGATGCACCCGCGCCGGCCGCTTCGGCGAGCGCGCGGCTGCGACAGATGCGTCTGTTGGCCGCCCAGCTTAGAGCGTTCATCGACTTCAAGAAGGACCCGACCGAATTGCGTTTGCTCACAAAGGAGCTCTATCGCTACGAGACTCAACGGAGTGACCTGATCGACGGGGCGCTATTTGCGTTTGTTCAGACAACCGACCCGGAAGTCTTGCTTCTTTTCGAGGCAAAGCCCGCCGACGGAAAAGTCACCTGGCACTACGGAATCGCCCGGATGTCGATGGTCAACTTACGCGTCGATCACAAAGGCCAAACGGTCTGGCAAGTCCCGTGGAACTCCGAGGCGTCTATGCCCGACAAACCGTCGCTGACGATCCCTGCCCCTCGGCCGCCAATTGAAAAGGACTCGTCACAAGAGGATGGCACGCGATGAAGAAGACGGAGTCATTCAATCCCTTGCTAACCGCGACGCTTGGGCTCACGATTACATTCGCCGCGGTGGGCCAAGAGCCCGCAAGTCCCGGATCAACATCGGCACGTCAGACGCCCAAGAACGAGAAGGGAAAGTGGGTCCCGTTATTCGAGCGCCATGCAAACGAATACGTCCTCCACGTCGGGAAGGACGCCCAGGCCGGATCGATCGCGAAGAGGCTTCCCGATCCTGTTCTGCGCTGGTGGCAGCCGGTCCGGGGCGGCGACGATGGGGCGCTTTATCTCTGGATTCGCGAAGGCCGGCCAGTTGCCGCCATCACGTTTTTCACATTCAAACTCCCGGACGGCGATCGCTTTATCGTTCACGAAAGTCATTCGTTCACGAGCGATCCGCTCCGGGCCATATGGCGGAACAACGACGTGTGGAATCCGTCAGTCCCGGGCCTTACGTTCAAGCCGGTCCCAGAGAGTCCTTCTCCCGCCGAAACACCAGCGGCAAGGCTCCGACAGATGCAAGCGATCGTCAGAGAGTTTTCCGCACACACGATCGATGACAAGAATTCGAAATGGCCCCTTCGGCCGCTGAACACGCCGCTCTACCGATTTGAAGGCACAAACGGTCCGAGTCGTGACGGCGCCCTGTTCGCACTGGCCCAGGGCACCGACCCCGAAGCATTCCTGGTTCTCGATTGCCGAGGCGAGGGTAAGGAAGCTCGTTGGGAGTACGGCGCGGCCCGATTTACCGACCTCCGACTGATCGTCGAGCACAAGGGTCGCGTCGTATTCGAGGGCCCCAACGAGCTCGGTGGCCCACGTGACATTTATTACAGCACGACCGTCCAGCGCAAGCCGACCGACACGCCCGCAGACTTCGAGTGACAAAGGACCCAGATTCCGAAGAATTTCGTTGAAAACGCGCGCGTGCTGGCAATCATCGAAGTCAGCCGTCTTGTTGTTTAGCCCATTTACGCAGGCGTTCATATTCTTCCAGTGAGCCTTTGAAGGTGTGCTCAAGATGAACATTGCGACGGCCTTGCTCATGGCGCTCGCACTTCCGTCACAGAACCACGGCACGGCGGCTTCCGCTGCGGAGTCGAAGAGCGAGCGTCTCTTGAAGCAGCACACAGAGGACGCGGCCTCCTTCACCTTTTATCGCGATTCGGGGCGTCAGCAGAAGCTGGTGCTGCGCCCGGAGCCGATCTATCGCTGGACGAACCCCACGCGCGTCGGAGGCCAGGTTGGCGAGGTTTACGTCTGGACGTATCGGGGAAGGCCGGATGTCGTCGGCAGCATCTTCTCGCATCCGGCGGAAAACCAAAGTCGTTGCGTGTGTCATGAGCTCCACTCTTTGTCGCTGTCGGTGCTCACCGTGACGCGCGACTCAGTGAACCAATGGACGCCTCAGGCGGCCGGCGTCGAACTGAAGGTTGCGGAAGGCGCTCCGGAACCGGCGGACTCGGCCTCAAAACGACTGGCGCAGATGCGGACCCTGGCGCGGGAGTTCTCCGGTCGCAGCCGCGGCGACTCCGGGGAGAGCTGGACGCTTCGCCTCCTTCCCCAGCCGCTCTATCGTTTCGAGAGCAGCGATCCCGATGTGATCGATGGCGCGCTGTTCGCGCTCGTCTCCGACGCAGGGACCGACCCCGAGATCATTCTCGATCTGGAGGCACGAAAGACCGGAGCGGGTATTCGTTGGGTCTTCGGTGCGGCCAGGTTTTCGGATATGAGCCTATGGCTCAACCACAAGAACCAGGAAGTCTGGACATCGATTCGCGGTCCGCTTAATACGTTCAACTACGACGAGAAGCACCGGTTCCGCTTCTATCAAGACCGTTTCGTTCCCGAGTCGTACAACGAAGGTGCGCGTTGAGGCACTCGGGCCGCAGCCGAGCGGCCGTGTGCACAGGCGCCAAGGTCCGTTGGAAATAGCTTCGTGGGCGTGGTCATGACTTCGACGTACCAATCATCCCGGTGATCATGCACGGACCCGGTACCCGTGTTGGATGACCAGCCGGCTCGTCCACAGCAAGTGAAGGCATCCACCATGCGCCGAATGCGGAATCTTCCCCTCATTTCAAACGAGAACAAGTTATGATAGACCGCGCCCAAGAGTTTCCGCTCGCTTCATTTCATCAGAGAATCGGCGTTCTCGCTTGTGCTTTTGCGCTGATCTTCTGCGGTCCTCTTGTCGGTGGCGAATCGCAAGCGACCACGCAAGCGGGTGCTCGCCGCGCCTTCATTATCGGGGGACTCCCAGGGGACGAGGCCCATCGCAAGGCCTACGCGGAGATCGTAGAAAAGCTGCACAAAGCACTTACGGAACGGTATGGCTTCGGGGCCGGCGATGTCCTGGTGCGCTTCGGCGAGGCCAGCAAGGACGGGGACGGACCGGCGCTCGCGAGCTCGCGCGGATTGTCAACCCGCGAGGGGATCGAGGCGGATGTCGCCGAGCTAAGGAAGCGATTAGGGCCAAACGACACACTCTGGGTAATCGTCGTCGGTCACGGGCACCTCGACGGCCGGCGTGCCTACCTGAACCTTCCCGGACCGGACATCGACGACCGCGGATTCGCCAAACTCTTCGAAGGCCTCGAGGCGCGCGAGCAAGTGTTCTTTGTCACGACCTCGGCGAGCGGCTTCTTCCTCAGGCCCCTCGCAGCGCCGGGCCGAATCGTCATCACCGCGACGGAGGCCGACCAGGAGGTCAACGAGACGCTTTTCCCCATCGCACTCGCCGACGTCGTCGCTGCGCCTCCGGAGGGTATCGACCGTGACAAGGACGGGTCGATTTCGGTTCTTGAACTCTATCTGGCCGTGGTCTCCAACGTTATGCAGCGCTACGTCGACGACGAGCTGCTCGCGACCGAGCACGCCAAGCTCGACGACAACGGCGACGGCCGCGGCAGCGAGGTGCAGGACCGTTACCTGCCCGAAGAACTCGGTGGAACCGCAGGCAAAGGACCGGAGCCAACGGTGGATCCCTCGCGCGACGGTGCACTCGCGTCTCAGGTTCGCGTTGGCGTTCCCGCCGGACCCAAGACCGAAGCGACGTCCCACGAGGGCGCCAAGCCATGAAATGCCCAACATGGACTCTTGTCGTTGTGCTTCCGATCGTAACTGCTGGTTCCACCGCGCACGGCGAAGAACCGGTTGATGAGAAGGCGCGTACGGAGGCGTTCCAGGCCTTCGCTCAAAAAGAGGCCGACGCATATACGTTCCGGCTCGACGCACCGGGGGCCGTCGTGCTGAAACGGGAACCCGAGCCCGTGCTGCGCTGGTCAAACCCACTGCTCGGTTCCCTCCACGGCAGCCTCTACCTCTGGACCGATCGAGGTCGCCCCGCCGTCGCCGCTTCCATTCACAAATGGCATCACCCCTTCACGCAGCGGGCCAACGAGTTTCAGTCCCTCGTGACGACCCACCTGATCGGCGAGCGCGACGGCGAGACCGTTTGGGAGCCGGACCGGCCCGGTGTCGAGTTTCGGTCGTTTGAGGACGCGGGAGAGCCCAGTGCAAACCGAGGGCTGCGTCTTCGTCAAATGCGCGATCTGGCATCGAACTTCTCCGCCAGCGAGAGGGAGCGGCCAACCGCCGCCAAGCCAAACTCAACACCGACGAACTTGCGGCTTTTGACGCAGCCGGTTTACCGCTATCCGGCGGCCCAGGATGAAATCATGGACGGCGCCTTGTTCGCGTTCGTGGCCGGAACGGATCCCGAAGCGTTCCTCGTGATCGAAGCCCGCAAGCGCGCGGGCAAATACGAGTGGCAATACGCGCCGGTGCGGATGACCAGCATGCAGGCCTTGCGCTTCACCTACCGGGACCGGGAAGTCTGGACGTCCGACTACATCCGCTGGGCCCAGGTCATCGATCGCCGAGAGCCGCACACCACCTTCCAATTCCGTTCCGAGGAGGGTGCAAAAGCGCCCTGAGACCGATGAATCGCCGCGCACTCCTGGGACAATTGGGCGTTCTCCTCTCAACTGGCCCGTACCTCATGGCCGCCCCGGCGGACGATCCCGAGAATGAGAAAGCCCGTGCCGAGACCGCGCTCACTGCCGCCCGGCGCGAAGCCGACGCCTACACGATCCGATTCGACGATACGGACGCACCGCCAATGCGGAGGTACCCAGAGCCTGTGCTGCGCTGGTCGAACCCAGAGGTTGGCTCGATTCACGGTTCTGTGTTCCTGTGGACGATCAAC
>DAIDJG010000462.1 GCA_027451445.1 Singulisphaera sp. | reverse complement strand
GCCGGAGCATCTGAAGTTTGCGGCGTTCTTTTCGTCTGTCGCCGGAAGATTTGGCAACCAGGGCCAGTCCGACTATGCGGCGGCCAATGACGCTCTGAACAAGTTTGCGATCTGGCTCGACGGCCGGTGGCCCGGGCGGGTGGTGTCGCTGAACTGGGGACCATGGTCGTCCGTCGGGATGGTCTCGGACCTGGAAGGCCACCTGGGAGAACGTGGGCTGGGGATGATCGCTCCTGAGGTTGGACGCACACGGCTCGCTGATGAGCTGCGATTTGGTCGGAAGGGCGAAGTTGAGGTCGTGGTCGCGAGTGATCTTGGGTCGCTTGTAGAGGACGCCGATGTTCCCGGCGTGCCGTCGCCGCCGGTGAGTCGCGCGCGGGAGCTCGCCCGATGAGTGCCAAGGCGCGTCCACTCGATATTGCGATCGTCGGCATGGCCTGCCGGTTTCCCGGCGCACGCGATGTCGTGGCGTTCTGGAAGAATATTCTCGACGGTCGCGACGTCACCCGCGACGTGCCGCCCGACCGCTGGGATCCGTCCGACTTTTTCGATCCCGGCTCGAAGGCCAAGGACCGCGTCTACTGCCAGCGCGGAGGGTTCCTCGACGATCCCGTGGAATTCGATCCGGCCGCGTACGGAATCATGCCCCTCGTTGTCGAAGGCGGGGAACCGGAGCAATTCCTGATTCTCGACACCGCAGTGGCCGCGCTGGTCGATGCGGGAATCGTGCCGGGGCCGGGTTTGGGCTCGCGCGTCGAAGTGGTGATCGGCCGCGGGAATTACTTCAACCGCGGCAATCTCACACGGCTTCAGCACGGACGAATCGTTGCCCAGACGCTCGCCTTGTTGCGCGAGTTGCACCCTGAGTGGAACAAGGCCGACTTCGAAGCCGTACGTACCAGCTTGAAGAAAAGCCTGCCGCCGTTCGAAGGCGCGACCATCGCCGGTCAGGTCACGAACGCGACCGCCGGAGTCGTCGCGAACCGTCTGAACCTCACCGGAGCGAGTTATGTGGTTGATGCCGCGAGTGCCTCCTCGCTCGTCGCGCTCGATCACGGAGCCAGGGCCCTCCGCGAACGACGCGCGGACGTGGCGCTCGTGGGTGGGATCTATCTGGCGGTCGACGTTGACTTCACGATGGTCTTCACTCAGCTCGGTGCGCTTTCTCGCGCAGGCCAGGCCCGGCCGTTCGCGAAAGACGCGGACGGCACGCTGCCGGGTGAAGGGGTCGGAATGGTCGTGCTCAAGCGCCGGCGTGACGCCGAGCGCGACGGCGATCGGATCTACGCCGTCGTGCAGGGCATTGGCCTCGCGAGCGACGGCCGAGGTACGAGCCTTGCCGCCCCACGCGCACGAGGGCACGTCCAGGCGATGCGGCGGGCTTATCGGCGCTCCGGGATTGATCCCGGCACGATCGGGTTGATCGAAGGGCACGGGCTCGGCGTTCCGGCGTCCGACAACGCGGAGCTCCGCGCCCTGCGAGCCGTCTTTCCGCCCTCGGACGGGTTCCCTCGCAAGCTCGGCGCGGTGTCGTCGATGATCGGCCACGCCATGCCCGCCGCGGGGATCGCTGGCCTGATCAAGACCGCGCTGGCGTTGCACCATCGTGTGCTTCCTCCCACGCTCCATGCGGATGAGAGTCATCCCCTGCTCGATCGGATGAGGAGCACGGTGCAACTCAACCGCAAGACGCGTCCGTGGATTCACGGGACACCGTCTCAGCCACGACGAGCCTGTGTGAATGCATTTGGATTCGCAGGCATCAATGCGCATGCAATTCTCGAGGAGCATCCCGCGAGCGCCGATGGACGCACGCCCGGGGTGATGCCGCACTGGGAGACCGAGGCTTTTTTGCTCGGTGCACCGGATCGCAATGCCTGGATCGAGCTAGGTCGGGTGCTGGTCGACTGGCTGGAGCGCGATCCGAATCAGCAGGTGCCGCTGAAGGACCTTGCCTTCACACTCAACTCGGGTCAGCCCAACTTTCCGTTCCGTGTGGGGATCGTTGCCGGTTCCGCGAACGAGCTGCGCGATCGGTTGAGCGGAGTAATTGAGCGGCTCAATCAACCGGGCAGCCGTTCGATCCGCGACGCCCGGGGCACCTATTTCTGGGACGAGCCGCTGGCCAATCCGGGTGCCCTGGCGTTTCTCTATCCGGGTGAAGGCTCTCAGTATCCCGGGATGCTTGCAGATCTGTGCCCGCACTTCCCAGAAGTCCGTGCGCTGTTCGATACGGCAGACCGATTGAGCCGCACGCAGGGCCATAGCCATGTGCCGAGCGAAGTGCTCTTTGGAGATACGACCGACGGCAATGGCGCCTTGTGGTCGATGGAGATGGCGATCAGCCTCGTGCTGTCGTCGCAGTGGGCGCTGCATACCCTTCTGAGCAAGCTCGGGCTGCGCCCGGACGCGGTCCTCGGCCACAGCAGTGGCGAGTTCCTTGCGCTGGCGGCCGCGGGTGCGGTGGAGGTTGATCGACAGTTCGAGGACCGGCTGAGTGAGATGAGCACGATCTTCGAGCGGCTCGTGCAGCGCCAGGAGGTTCCCGAAGCGGAACTGGTCGCCGTGGCGACGGGTCGGCCTCGCGTGGAAGCGGCCTGTCGCGAGTTGGGCGGCACGCTCATGATCGCGATGGACAACTGCCCTCATCAAGTGGTGGTGGCGGGGACGCCTCGAGAGGCGGCCACGTTCATGGAACGGATGCGTGCTGAGGGCGTGCTCTGTGAGTCACTCCCGTTCTCGCGTGCCTATCATACTCCCGCGTTCGAGGGCGCCGTGGGTCCGATTCGGGCCTTTTACGAGACGCAGCCGATCGCGCCGCCGAAGGTTCCCATTTACTCGTGCGCGCTCTCGGGCCGGATGGCGACCGAGCCCGACGCCGTACGGGCAATGGCCGTTGAGCAATGGATGCGGTGTGTTGACTTCCGATCCACCATCGACGCGATGTATGGCGACGGAGTGCGGGTTTTCGTCGAAGTCGGGACACGCGGTAACTTGACGAGTTTCGTCGAGGACACGCTCCGTGGCCGGCCTCATCTGGCAATCCCGGCCAATCTGCCGCGGCGGTCGAGTCTGACGCAGCTCAATCATCTTGTGGCCGCACTCTTTGCGCAGGGGGTTCGGATTCAGCCCGACTTGCTTTACGCACGCCGCCGGCCCGTGCGGATCGACCTGGCGCGCGATCTCGCAGCGCCGGCGATAAAGCCCGCGCTCAAGCTGGGCTTTCCCGAATTGCGACTCGAGCCGGAGGTGGTGGCATCGCTTCGAGAACGAGCCCAAGCCGACTCAGTGCTTCATTCCTCGCCTCGCGAGACGTTGCCGTTGGGACCAGCGCGGCGACATCGCGAACCCCTCACCCCGCCGCGGTGCGGCGACCCTCTCCCGAAAGGGGAGAGGGGTGTTTTCGCATACGACGGCGCGAGACAAGACAGAAACACCTCTCCCCTTGCGGGAGAGGTCGGCCCTCAACGAGGGCCGGGTGAGGGGTATGGGAGGCACCTTCCATTTGCGGATCGTACCATCGCGAACGATTTCGAGGGGACAGCAAGTGTCAGCCCGAAGCATTTGAATGGAAGCGCGGAGTCCGCCTTCGCTCCTGCGGGAATACGAGCGGACGGCATGACGGCAATCGCCGCCGACTCCCCCAGCCGCGAAGCGGCGATGCTCTCCTATCTCAAGACCATGGATGCGTTCCTCGAGACCCAGCGCCAGGTCCTCCGAGCTTTCCAATTCGGTGGAGGCTCGGTTCCGTCGAACGGAACGAATGGCTCGTTCCACCATGTCGCTGAATCGTCGAACGGCGTGGAGTCCGGCAACGGTCACGCCGAACGGTATTCCACGTCAGGCACGACCACACCCGGTCACGCCGCGCACGTACCCGCGCCGCTGCCGGGAACGACCGCCCCTGTGACCGGACCCAACGAGGCGAAGCCGTCGTGCTCTGAGGCGTTGCTCGAGCAAGTGGCGCGGCGCACCGGGTATCCGCGCGAAATGCTCGATATCGACCTCGACATCGAGGCCGACCTGGGAATCGACTCGATCAAGCGTGTCGAGATTCTGGGGGAGCTTCAGGCAAGGGGTTTCATGCCCCAGGGATCGGACCTCGACCAGGTCGCGCGGTGCCGTACCTTGCGCCAGGTGATCGAGCTCATGGAACCGGCAAACGCGAGCCCATCCACCACCGCGTGTGGCCCCTGGGTGGGCACGATCGAGCATCTGGTCCCCGAGCGCGAGCTGCGCGCGACGCGCTGGCTCGATGCGCGGACCGACCCCGTGGCACATCACCACACGCTTGGCGGCCGTCGCGTCTCGGCGCTCGACCTGGATCGGAAGGGCCTCCCGGTCCTGCCGTTCACCGTCATGGCCGAGATGATCGCGCAGGCCGCAGCGGTCCTTGCGCCAGGACACGTGCTTGTGGGCCTCCGCGAGGTGGAGGCAAGGCGCTGGATCAAGTACGAAGAGGAACCGTTCGCGCTCGAATTGCGGGCGACCCGGGATCCAGCGCGTCCGCTCGAGGTGCACGTTGGGATTCACGGCAAGCCGGGAGGCAGCGGAACACGCAGGGCCAATGCGGATCAGCCCCTCGTGCAAGGGATCGCGCTCTTCGGCGCGCAACGCGCACCCGCGCCGCCCGCGCCTGCCTGGCAACTGCCCGAGCCTCGCACGTGCCGCTTCACGGCCGAGAGCGTCTATGCCGAGCAATGGCTCTTTCACGGTCCCGCGTTGCAGGCAATCACGCGCATGGGCGAGGCGTCACACGCGGGAATCGAAGGCACCCTCCGCGTGTTGCCGCGGACGGGCCTGTTCGCCGACGGAGATGCATCGGGACTCGTCACGGACCCGATCGTCCTCGATGCGTTTACCCAGTTGCTGGGCGCCTGGGGTCTCGATGAATACGGCGACGGCCAGGGTGACGTGATCTTTCCGCTGAAGCAGGGCGAGCTGGTCATTTACGACGCCGATCCTGGAGTCGGTGCGGATGTTGAGTGTCGCATTTATGTACGTGAAACGATGCGGCATCGTATCCGGGTCGATGCCGATTTCGTGGTCGGGCCGGAGGGCCGGCTCTGGATGCAGATTAAGGACTGGCAAGACTGGCGATTTTACTGGCCGGGTCGTTATCGCGACCACTTCCGCTGTCCCGACGGAACGCTCATCGGCGAACCGCTGGAACTGCCGACGCTGCCGATTGAGGATTCGTCGCGCGTGCTGGCCGTCTGGCTCGAGCCCCCGGCGGACATGACCCGGCCGGTCTGGCGCGACGTGCTCGAGTGGGTCCAGCTCGGTCCTGACGAGCGTCTCCGATTTCGCGGACGCAAAGGGCCGGAAACGACGAAGACGCATCGGTTGTTCGGACGGATCGCCGCCAAGGAGGCGGTGCGCCGGCTCCGGAACCTCCAAGGGGAAGACCCAGTCTACCCGGCCGACCTCGAAGTCGTCGCCGATTCGAACGGCAAACCCTTCATCCGATCGCTCCTCGAGCCGGATCGGAGCGACCTACCTGCGATCTCGATCGCGCACACCGAAGGCGTCGCCCTGGCTCTGGCTACGCTCGACCCGGGCGCGCGGGTCGGGATCGATGTCGAACGGATCGTGGAACGCGAGGAGGGCTTCGTCGAGGTCGCCTTTACCGACGACGAACGTCGCTGTCTCGAAAACGTCGCCCGCGACGATTGTGCAGAATGGATTGCGCGGTTTTGGTGTGCCAAGGAGGCGGCCGCGAAGTCGACGGGCTTTGGGCTGCTGGTGGGACCGGCCAGTGTAGTGGTCGTGCAGGCCGATCGCGAGACCGGCGTCCTGACGGTCTCGCTCGGCGCGGATCTGGCGAACGCCTGCCGGGAATGGGACGAGCGGCCGGTCAAAGTCGTCACCGCCCGGCGCGGGGAGACGGCATGGGCGTGGACCCTGGGCGAAAGGATCGGATGATGAGTGAGCTGACACGCGATCGAATTCTTGATGATGTCGCGGGAATCCTGGCTGACTTCCATGGTCGCGAATACCTTGGAACGATCAGTCTCGAGACACGGTTCTTCGCCGACCTGGGGCTCGCGTCGATCGATGCGGTCGTACTGGGCGAGACCCTTCAGAATTACTATCAGCGACCGTTTCCCTTTGCGGACCTCATGGCGCGAATGGGCCAGCGTACGGACCGGGATCTGACCATGGGAGAGCTGGTCGAATTCCTGCACGCGCACCAGGATATTCCTGCAAACTGAGCTTTACCGGATACTTCCATGCCCTTTGTTCACGCGAACGGTCTCAAATTCCATTATCAACAAGCGGGCGCCGGGCCTGACGTGATGCTCGTCCACGGCCTGACCGGCGACCTGTCGATCTGGCTGTTGTGCCAGGCGATGCAAACCCTGAGCGCCTCGTGGCGCGTCACCGCGTTCGACCTGCGCGGTCACGGCTACAGCGAGGTCCCGCCCAGGGGATACACCTCGGCCGACCTGGCGGGCGACCTGCTCGGTCTGCTCGATGTGTTCGGTGCCGAGAATGCGCATGTGATCGGCCACAGTTTCGGCGGAGTCGTCGCCGTCCACGCCGCGGTGCTCGCGCCGGAACGGATCAGCTCGGTCGTGCTCTCCGACCCCTACTTCCCAGCGCTCCGTCATCTCGAGAACGCCAGCCGCTGGGGGCACTGGGAGGCGTTTCGTCAGGAAGCCCTCGAGGCGGGAGTCGAACTGTCCGATGAGCATTGGTATGACTTGAGCCATTTTTTCGACCAGGTCCAACACCTCGATGGCGAACGTATGCTGAAGTTTCGCCAGGCCGTCGGCCTCCCCGGGCTCAACCGCTTGATGCGGCTTAGCACGACGACGTGTGGTGTCGATACACGGGTTGAAGGAGGATTGAGCTCGGAGCTGATCGCGACGATGAAGCGTCCGGCATTGGCACTGTACGGAGAGTTTTCGCCGTTTCTCGCCACGTCGGAGTTCCTCGAGGAAAACCTTGAAAACTGCGAGGTTGCCATCGTCCCCGGCGCCAAGCACCGCGCCCCTGAAGAGAATTCCGAAAGCTTCGTCCGGTTGATCGAAGGCTTCCTGGCTCGTCAGTCGGCTCAAGGGACCGAGAGCCTGATTTCCCACCAGAACACCCTATGCTGACGAAATCGCGAAACCAAAATGCGAGTCCGGACCGATCGGTCATCGTCCTTACGGGCGCAGCGAATGGAATCGGCCGAGCGACGGCTGTCGCGCTCGGGGGCCGAGGCTACCGGCTCGGTCTCATTGACCGCGATGCCGAGCCGCTCAGCATTGTGCGGTCCGACCTCGAATCTGCGGGCACGAACGTTGCCGCGGAGGTGGCGGATGTGCGCGAGGGCGAATCGCTCAAACGGGCCGTCGGTTCACTCGAAGCGACACTCGGCCCGACTGAAGTCCTGGTCGCGTGCGCAGGTGTCGGAGGGCTCTCCTCGGCGATGGACCTCGACCTTGACGGGTTTCAGCGGATGCTGGAAATCAACGTGCTCGGCGTCGCTCGGACGATTGAGGCCGTGCTCCCCGGAATGTTTGCTCGCGGTAAGGGGCACATCGTGGGGATTTCGAGCGTTGCGGGTTACCGAGGATTACCCTGGATGCCGGGGTATTCGGCGTCGAAGGCAGCGCTCACCACGTATCTCGAAGGTCTGCGACCCGCGTTGAAGCGGCGAGGGGTGCGCATCACCACGGTCTATCCCGGTTTCGTCCGCACGGCGATCACGGTCGACACGCCCTTCCGACGTCCCATTCCGATGCTGGAACCAGAACAGGCGGCGCGCTACATCGTCCGCGCGATCGAGCGGCGGCCTCGTGATTTCACGTTTCCTTTATCCACGGCGCTCGGTATGGGACTGCTGCGCCGATTGCCGAACGCATTGTTTGACCGCGTCATGGACGACGCCGGCCCGAAAGCCCTGACCACCGAATTCTGAATCCTTTGAGCACGAGTGCCCCCGGAGTTGAGATCGATGTCCTGTGCACCGGCTATCGATGTTGAGCAAAGCCCGCCAATTACGGCGTTGGCCCGCTGCTTCGATTGCCGGTTTCCCCTCGCCGGGCGCGTGGACTGTAGCCAGTGCGGACGCCGGTTTCCGAATCGTGATGGCATCTGGCACGCGATCGGAGCGTTAACGGGAACGAATCGAGTCGCGGCCGATTTTTACGATGGACCTGGTTGGATTCGGTTTCGTCCCTTCGAGCAATTGTTCCTCTGGTTCCAAGGACCCGGCCCCAGACGTGCCCGATGGAAAGCGCTCCGTTTTCTTCCCCACCAGCGCGTGGCGCGGGTGCTGGAGGTCGGCATCGGCGCCGGCGAGAACGTTCCGTTGTTGCCCGGGGGCTGGGAACTTTACGGCGTCGATATCGCGAGGACACAGCTCGAGATTTGCCAGAAGCGCTTTCACAGGTTGCGCAACCGGCTTGTCTGGGCGGAGGCGGAAGATCTCCCGTTCGTGGACGGTGCGTTCGACGCCGTGTACTCGCTCGGTGGATTCAACTACTTTCGCGACCACGAAGCCGCT
>DAIDJG010000461.1 GCA_027451445.1 Singulisphaera sp. | reverse complement strand
GGTCAGGTCGCCGCCGGAGTGCGTGAAGGTCGCGACGCGACTGGCGGGGTCGGTGATCGTCTGGAGATAGCCGCCGGAGTAGGTGAAGGTTGTGACGTTGTTGTAGGGGTCGGTGATCGTGGACAGGTTGCCCGAGCTGTAGGCGAAGGTGGTGTGAAGGCCATTTCGATCGATCGACGCAGTCTCCTGACCGCTCGAGTTAAACGTAATTTGGACCCCGTCAGTCAACGTGCGCGTATAGCCGCCGCCGGAATTCTGGGTCAGGGTGCTGAATTCGCCGTCCGGGTCGGTGAAGGTCCCGCCGCCCGAGCCGAAGCTGCCGCTGAACCAGAGGCTCTTGTCGCCGCCGCCGAGGTCGAGGATCACACCGCCCGAGGCCGACGTGATCTGCTCCAGGCCCTGCAACGTCCAGCCGGCGCCGATGGCGTTGCTGGCGTAGTTGAGCACTGTGGCCGAGCCGCTCTCGGTGGTCGTGGTGGTCGAGGACCGGATGTCGCCGATCGCCACCGAGTAGCTGTAACGGCCGGTGCTCAGGGCGGTCGCGTCGGCCTGAAGGCCGATCGACTGAATATCGCCGGGGATGAATTCGCTCGTATCGGTGTAATACGTCGTGCCGGCCGTGCCGTTGAACGTGAGCTGGGCGCTGACCTGGCTGGGGATGGCGAGCGTGGGATCGAGCTCGTGGTGCTCGAGGATGATGGGGCGGGCGTCCGAGGCCACCGAGTCGTAGGTGAGGGCGAATGGTTGGACGTTCGGGTTGTAGCTTGGCAGCGGGATGGTCGTGTCGAGGGCTCCGCTGTTGGCATCGACTGTCACGTTGTGACTGGCGAATGACGGTGCGCTGCCCAGGACGGTGTCGGGCGTCAGCGACGCGGGCCAGCTTGCGGTGCTGTTAGTCCCCGAGGGGGCCCCGGTGCTGATGAGGAACGAGTAGGTCTGGACTTCCTGGTGGCCATTGGTGTCGGTGACCGTGAGAGTGGTGGTGTCGGTGCGGTCGACGGAGAAGCCGCTGGCCCACTGGAATTGCAGGTCGTACGTGTTCGTGCCGGTGATCGTGCCCCCTACGGCGTCGGAGAGCCCGGACGTGTCCCAACTGTAACTTGATACCGTGGTGTCGCGCACCTGGGCCCGCAAATCGACGCTGCCGCCGCGGGTGGCGTACTGTCCGAAGCCCGGGAACAAAACGACGCCGTTGTTGTAGTCGACCGTGTAAACCGGGAAATATGTAAATGTTCCCGACGCCGGCCCCGCGGCGCCCGGTGAGCTGAGGCTGAACAGGCCGGGGTCAGGCGTGGAGCCGCCGCCCGATCCTCCGGCTGTACCGCCGCTCGACGTGATCGGAGCGGCGACGGAGGGCCGCGACACAGTCAAGTTGGCTGGGGCCGGCGGGGCAGAGAGACCGGAGCCGGCGACGACGGACGGATTGGCGATCGGTGTCTGAGCCGGCGGACGGAGGGCCAAGGGAGAAATCGTACCCGGCAGCGAACCACTCGAACCGCTTCTCGGAGCCATCGCGGCGCCGCCGCCGGCCGGGGCGTTGGATTTGGGGAGCTTCCAGCCGAGGGTTTGTTTCTTGCCGGTGTCCGCGTCGTGGCCGGGGCGGATCATGGGAATCCAGTCGTCGTCGGTCACCGGTCCGTCTGGGGCCCTGGCGCTGGGATCGGGCCGGGCGGAGCTCGACCCGGCTGCGGGCTTGCTCGCGGCGTGGATCGGAATGATGTCGGCCGGTGCGTGGGTGTGCGCGGGTTTCGTCGCGTGGCCCGCGGGGCGATCCTCCTCCGGCCGCGCGTGCGCCACCTGGATCTCCGTGTGGAGACCGATGCCGGCGATCATGAGGCCGAGGGATTCCGTAATCATGGTCCTGGGCTCGAGAGTGCTCAGGTTGACACGGCGCGTCAGCATGGCACGGCGGCGTTCGGTGTAGCTCAGACGGCGCATCACGATGCCCCGTCAATGAAAAACGCCCCTGGCCCGCCGCGATAGGTGATCGCGGCGAGAAAGGGACGCGTGAGGAACTCGAGAGAGCTGACGATCAATACGCGAGGATGACGGGTTCGTGCGGTTGATTCGGGTGAGGTCAGAGCCTCCGCAGAAACAACCTTTAAGAACGGAAGAATCTCGCCTCTAAGAAATAGCAATTATTGTATTCTTCGTTCCCTTCGTTTCCTCCTGTTCAAGACTGGTCCCAGCCGGCGTGGCCCAACGTTGAACAGAAGGAAACGAAGGGAACGAAGATCTGGATTCAATGCATTCGCAGAAACAATCTTTAAGCACGAAAGAATCTCGGCCCTGAGAAATGACAATTCTTATATTCTTTGTTCCCTTCGTTTCCTTCTGTTCAAGACTGATCCCAGTCCGCGTGGCCTAACGTTGAATAGAAGGAAACGAAGGAAACGAAGATCTGGATTCAATGCAGTGATCGACCTCAGTTTGTAACGGTCATTTGTGTCCATTGTCTTGGAGCCGGGGTCACGACGCGAGAGCGGTCGCAAGCGTCGCACCGCAAAGCCTACGAAGTCCGATGGCGGCCGGGGCTACGGCTTCGGACGCTGCTTCCGTCCCTGGTCGGCCAACGTACTGCTGCCGTCGAGGAGGTTGATGCCGAGCATCTCCTCCACGGCCTCGGCACAGCAGCGATTCAAGTCACCGAGAAGCTCGCCGGGCTCCACGGCCTCGGCGACGGCCTGGTTCGCGGGATCGTTTGCCAGGTTCCATGCGCGGGGCCCGTCAGGAGAATTTGCACGGTGCCTGGCCTCGGCATTCCAGCCGATCAATAATTGTTTCGCCTTCACACGGCGGGCTTCGGTGCTCAGAGTCGTACTTTCGGCAACGCATCTGGCTTTACGACGGCGAACGGTTCGTGACGACATATCTCTACCTCCAGCGCGCGCAGAGACCTGCGCGGGAAGTGTGGGTGCTGTACAACGGCTGCCTACGAGGCAACGTTCACACCACCGCCGGCCGGTTCCACACACGTGAGAACACGACCGAAATCCGACGGCCACCGGCGCGGTGGCCCTCGGCCGAGATGTCAAGCGCCCGATCCGGTGCCGGGT
>DAIDJG010000460.1 GCA_027451445.1 Singulisphaera sp. | reverse complement strand
GCGGATCTGTTCGAGGCGTTCGACGGAGATGCCCTTCGGACTCTCCGCGAGGCCCGTCGACAGCCGTCGCAATCCGCTCATCTCCCCCGCGCGCTGGTCGTACGGCTGGTCGAGCGAATCAATCAGGTGGTTTAGCACGTACCGGCCGTAGTGATTCGTCGCCGATGTCATCGGCAGGTAGCCCGAGTAGCCTCGTCCGCGCGAGTGGGCCCACTGGCGGAACGCGCGCATCAGGTGGGTCTTGCCGCTGCCCGCCTCGCCGAGCAGGAGCAGGATCCGGCCCGAGGCCAGACCGGAAGGCATGGAGGCACGGTGGACCAACCGTTGAAACGTGTTGCGAGCATCCTCGTGAATGGACTCAACGTCGAAGGGATCGGGCTTGCCGACCTCGCTGTGGTAGGCGACCGGGTGGAAAACGTTGGGCCGGTCCTGCGAGCAGAAGGCAGCGATGCGCGGGTCCATGGAGCCACTCCGAGGGTCCACGACGGGAGTTGAGGGGTGCTCGATCATGGCGGGGCTCGCTCAAATGCGGACGAAATGAAAGGTTGCGCCCTGGTAGCGAACTTCGGATAGTGCGACGTCGTGCGGATTCATCGCTTCCACGAGGTCCGCCCGGCTCAGGTCGAGCAGCCGTGCGTTGTTGGCCTCGGCGAGACGGTTCTTGAAGTCGTCGGGGGTCATTCCCGCGAGCGTCGGGTCGTTTTGAAGCAGCCGCCACACGTGCACCACGAAGACCTTGTTGTCGCCAAACCGTCCGGTCGGGCTCAAGCGGGCCGCTTCGACGACGCGTCGCGCAAACGTGTGCAAATCAAACGGTGGCTGCGGGCTTGTCTCCTTGCCGTCGATCCACTCCCGAAGCGCGGCCAGTCGTAGTTCGTCCTTTCCCGATTGACGAGCACCGACCTTCTGTGCCAGCAGTTTGGTTGCTTCTTTCTTGGGATCCAGCTTGGGATCGATCTCTTTGGCGTCGCCCAGGGCGCGTCGGATCAGAGCCGCTTTCACGGTCTTCACGTCGAACTTTTTCTGCGGCGGGAGCTCCAGCAGTTTCCAGGCGAGCGCATCGAGCGCTTGATCGAACGACGGGTAGTCGCTGATCGGCAGATCGAATCGCGCCTTCAGGAGCGCGGCCTTGAAGCCGTTGTCGTTGCCGAATGATTTGGCCGCGGCATCTTTCGGCGTCGGAAGGCCGAGTGCGCGGGCAGCGAGATACGTCTTACGGAGTTTATCCCATGTTGTCTTGGGCGGCAGTTGATCGATACCGACCACCTCGAGTCCGGCTCGTTGCCCCCGTGTGGTCAGGTGGGTGCGCTCCGACTTTCCTTTGCGAACCGTCGTAGTCAGACCCTTGGCTTCGAGTGTTCCCAGAACCTGACGGAGCCCTTCGGTGAACGCCGCGCCCGCCCAGCGGTGGCCGACGAGGGGATCGAGCGCCTTCTTGAGGTCGCTCGGTGTGGCCCCCTTTTCTCCGGCGACCAGGAGACGGCCGAGTACAACCTGTTCGAGTGGAGTGTAGGTTTCGCTAGTGTTCATCGTGTCTCGACGTGCTCCCTTCGGTTGGAACTGCGCCGAAGCGCGACGGCCGACAGAATGGTTTCCAGCGTCTCTTCGAGCCGCACGACGACGTCTTCGGCGAGGACACGGACGACGAGGTACCCTAGGCGCTGGAGTTCGAAGTCCTTGCGGCGGTCCCGGCGGTAATCGTCGGCGTTCCGGAAATGAAAGTAGCCGTCAATCTCAACCGCGAGACGCAGTGATTGGGCCAAAAGGTCGATCTCCAGAGGCCGTCCCGTCCTCGAAGGAGTTTCCGCTTTCTCGTTGAGCGCAAACAGTCCGGTCGTGGCCGGCAGTGATTCGAGCCGCTCAAAGAGAAATCGCTCCGCTGCACTGCGTGCCGGGTCGTCTTGCGTTTCGTCGCGTTCCGCGCCCGTTAGCAGCCGCGCGGCTTGGTCGAAGAGGCGCCGAAGCTGGTCCGAGGCACCGTCGGCATCGAGCCGAGCGATGGACCGCGCCAGCCGGTCGGATGGGTAGGTGCCGTCCACGTCGTTCTGATCCGGAAGGGCGATGACGCCGGTCTCGATGAGTGCCTTTGCACGTGAGGCGGGCGCCGACCGACGGTAAATGTCGAGGGCCGAGGGCTCAACAACCCAAATGACCGGAACGCGCGGCGCGGATTCAGCGAATCGCCCGAGGTTCGTCGCCATCGTCTGAACCGAAGCCGCGGACATGGGCTCACGATCCGTACGAAAGGCGAGTAGGACGGGAACGTGCGCGACAGGCATTAACGCCGCAACCTTCGGGGCGAGGCGTGCCGAACTCCAGTGCAACTCTGCGGCCGCTGCGTCCCAGTCGATCGCGGCGTCGTGCGGTTCGGCTGTGTGAGCCGATGGCCCGAGTAACCAGCGACACACCTTGGCGGCGCTATCCTCGCGCAGGCCTGGGAGGGAGGCGTCGAGAAAGGTCGCCCGTTCGAATACCGTGGCGCGTTCGAGGCGCTGTGCGAGCTCCGGAATGGGAAGCTTCAGACGCTCTGCCAACCAGCTCAAGGCATCCGCAAAAAGGTGGCGCGACTCGGCGAGTCCTTCGAGCCACACTCGGTCCAATTCGGCCTGATTGCATTCAATGACCGCTCGTCCCCGCTCGTTCGCCCAACTCCGAGCCTCGCGCAGCGCGGCCTCTACGGGCCCGGCGAAAACCGAGACGGTTGGCAATCCCTCATCGCGCCGACGTTGTTGCCGGTCGAGCGCTGCACGCTGACTGTTGGTGCTTCGGTCCACAAGTGCGCCTTTTACTGGACATGCGGTCTCTGTTCATCGATACCCCATACGCGGGTATAACGCAATGGGATTCTCACTCTCGGTTGGTCAAAGTTGCCGGACATACCAATGCGATCGATCATTCCGGCTACCGACAGAGGAGATTCTCGCGCAGCCACGCGCGCAGGGTCGGCTCGAAGTCTCGGTTTGCGCTGCAATAACATTTGCAACT
The DNA here is from genome assembly GCA_027451445.1 of Singulisphaera sp. GTDB lineage: Bacteria > Planctomycetota > Planctomycetia > Isosphaerales > Isosphaeraceae > DAIDJG01. The sequence goes on along the minus strand of DAIDJG010000460.1, from coordinate 18,185 downwards.
CGAATCAATTCTACAGCGATTATATTGAATTTATTAAAATCTTCGTTCCCTTCGTTTCCTTCTGTTCAAGACCATTCCACTCGGGGCAGATCAACGTTGAACAGAAGGAAACGAAGGGAACGAAGATTCGGCTTCGATGCGTTTATCAACCTCGATTTGTAAAGGTTGCTTGTGCGCACGGCGTTGCCTTGTGGCGACGTTATTGTTTCTCCCGCAATGCCCACTGAAAAACGATCCCGACGGTCCCAAAGAAGCCAAGTACCAGACACGCAAAGTGAAGCGTGCCCACACCGACGACTTGCAAGAACGGATTGAAATGGCTCAGCGGCCAAAATGGCGCGACGTCGCGGTGCATGATGCTATCGAGAATGACGTGGCTCCACGTGGCAAACAGTGACGTGGCGAGCAGCGTCTTAAGAACACGCCCTGCGGGTGGTCCTTGAAGTCCGGAGCGGTCGCGCAAGCGGAGGGTGACGGCGAGAACGAGGACGGAAGCCAGACTCGCCAGGAGCGTTGCTCCAGCGAACGTGTGCAAGAAGCGGTGGACGGGGTATCGAGCGTAAACCAGGTTGTAAAGCGATTCAAGATCGGTGATGACTTGCAGGATCACGAACAGACTCAGGATCAGCCGAGGCATGAGCGCCTTTGCCGCGAGACCGAGGCCGAAATGAAAAGGAGTGAATGGCACGGCGATCCCTCCCTTGGGACGAAACGCCCTCGCGGTCGTGGATTCTCGGCTTGTCAGGATACCCACGAAACGGTATCAAACCACCGCGACAATGCGCACGTCTCATGAGATCTCGAAATCAAGTCGCGAAATGATTGTCCCTCGATCGGACGCGCATGATGACGAAGGATTGCCCATCGCTACATTCTCGCGTCCCGAGGGGTCTCGTGGGAATGATCGTCCTGGTCTTTCTTACCGAGACGGCCCTCACTCACTTTCGTCCTCGATTCGATAGCCTGGATTTCGCCTCCTATCGCTTTCCCAACGCAGCATACCGCGACGTCGGGCGGTGCCGGATTCTGGCGTTCGGTGACAGCCTGGTCAAGCATGCGATCCTGCCGCGGGTCGTTGAGGAACGTCTCGGGCGTTCGGCGTTCAACCTCGCCGTGCCGGGCGGAGCCCCCGCGGCGTCGTACATCCTACTGCGGAGGGTTCTGGAATCGGGAGCACGTCCGGACGCGGTGCTCGTCGATTTCAAGTCGACCAATGTCTCGGTCGACCCCAGGGCTGCCGTCGTGAACCTGTCCGCGTTGCCGACATTGAAGGAAGGGCTGGAACTCGCGTGGAATTATCGCGACCCGGAATTCCTGGCGACGCTGTTCATCGGACGCACACTCACGTCGTACCAATGCCGCCGCAACCTCCGCTCGGTGGTTTGGAGGCAGTTTGACCCCTCCCACCCCCTCGACTTCTTCCCGATGGCCCCTTACTGGCGCAACTGGGAACAGAATCGGGGCGGACAGCTCAACGAGAAGAACCCCCAGTCGCTTGCCCCTGACGGTCCCAAGAACTTCGCGACCTATTTGCGCCCGCATTGGGCCGCGAACCGGCGCAGTGAACGTTACATCGTCCGATTCCTTGCCCTGGCCGAAGCACACCAACTCCCCGTCTACTGGCTCATGCCTCCGACCCATCCCAAGCTTCAGGCGTGGCGCGACGAAAGACGGGCGGACGCGAGCTACGAGACCTTCGTCGTCGCACTTCAGAAGCGTTTTCCCAACGTCCGTGTGATCGACGGCCGCCGCTCGGGTTATGGCGCGGACGTCTTCTGGGATGCCGTGCACCTTGATCGTGACGGAGCGTTGGCGTTTTCCTCGCAGGTTGCGGACGTTCTGCACGCAGGTCGCGCCTCAGCCGAACGTTGGGTGTCGTTGCCGCGTCCGAGTCTGTCAGAGCCTCGACCTGCCATGGAAGACGTGGCGCAATCGCGTCTGGCTGTGGGACACGAGATCATCGAAAGGCGCTGAAGTACGGGCTCGGAATAACCTCTCGATTTGCAGGTTCCTCAGACGGCATTCTCGCGTGAGCACGGCCCCTATCGCCGATTACTCTTTGTCCCGTAGGGATAGTTGAAAATAGCCCAGCGTTTTAACGCTGGGATTGCGTCCGATCCACCAAATCATCCGTAGTCCCGAAGGGACGGTCCCCATAAGCGTCGGTTTCGGCAGCCCCTCTGGGGCAAGTGAAACTATCTTGGAATTGTCTGGATCAACCCAGCGTTAAAACGCTGGGCTATTCTCAACTGTCCCTACGGGACAAAGACAAAACCCCAATCCCATAGACACAGGCACATCCCGAAATCGGCAAGGTATTCCCGGCCCGATGCTGATCCAATCTCCCCGCTTCATTCCGGAATCTTGTGCAGCAGAGCCGTCGCGCTGTTCCTGACGCTAACCAGCCCGGACCGGCTGAGGTCGGTGATCTCCGCGCGTAGTTTGCGGGCCAGCTCGAGACGGCCCAGGCCGACGGCTGTCTGCAGCGACTGCATGGCTTCGAGCTCGAGGAATTCGATCTTGCTCCCCTTCTCGGATTCGGCCACCACGGAATTCGTGACCTGATTCAGCCGCTCGGTCGAGAGCATTTCGCGAAGGACCGCGAGCGCAGCGGCATCGTCGCGGCGGGCCAACGCGCAGGCGGCGTTGTAGCGCACGTCGCGGTCCTCGTCGTTCAGGCGGTCGCGGAGGATCTCGGTTGCGCCCTCGCCCCCGAAGAATCCCAGTGCATAGACGGCGACCTGTCGCAGGGTAGGCTCCCCGTCATGAGCCGCCTCGCCAAGGGCTTTCACCGCGCCGGGATCATCGAGTTTGCCGTCCTCGTGCGCCGCCTGCTTGGCGAGGCTCATGGCAGCCGCGATGCGCACCTGAGCCGGCTGTTTGGGCTCGAGTGCCTTGGCAAGCGTCGCGAGCGGATCGACCTTTCGGCCGCCGGCGATCTCGGCGTCAAGCGATTGAAACGCGCCCAGCGACAGCGCGAGGAACTTCGTCAGCTCGGGGTTCTCATTCTTTTCGAGGTCGTGGTTGAGCAGATCGGTCAACTCGCCGAGCAGTCGCGGATCGTTCGACAGCCTCGGGTCGTTCTGGATCAGGCTCGCGAGCTCGTGGGCAGCGCGCCAGTTCGCGCTTGGCGACTTCAGCAACTCGACATACGACATCGCGTCGCGTTCGCCACCAGCGAGCTTGCCGAAGAGCAACCAGACGAGGATCACGACAAACACGACGACCGCCGGGATCACAAACAACTGGACAATGAACCCGGCCGAAGGTGACTCGACCGGCGGCAGGTCGGCGAGGCCCTGGTCGTTTCTGGGCGGGAAATCAAGCTTCTCGGTGGAATCACTCATGAGGCGGTCAATCGTCTTTCAGGCGAGGGCAAGAAACGTCGAGCTTGAATCGGAGGGAGGCGAATGATGCGGGGGGTTGCAAAGCGTCACCGCGTTAAATCCGCATTCTCGACGTGCATTATGGTGCGGCGTCGTCCAGACCGTCAAGCTTTCGGGAAGGCTTCTTCCACCGGTCGTACTTCCAGAGGAAGTAAACGGGTATCCCCAACATGATGCTGACCAGGGCGTACGTCGACTCGGTGCGCTTTTGCTTGAACGCCGCCCAGGTCAGCAGCGAAGTGAGCACGAGGTAGATTGCTGGCGTGACCGGGTATCCCGGAGTCCGAAACGGCCGCGGCAGGTTGGGTTGCTTCCAGCGCAACACATAAATCGAGCTCATCGACAGGATTGAAAAGAGCGAAAGACCGACGCTCGCGTAGACCACAATGCTGTCGAACGAGCCCGACCAGAGAAGCACCAGGCTGGCCCCCACTTGCAGCAACGTAGCGATGCCCGGCGTGCCCGCTCGGGGCGTCAGGTGGCCCGCAAGCGACGGGAACTGTCCACTGTGCGCCATCGCGTAGATCACGCGCGGTCCGGTCAATACATAGGCGCTCAAGGATGAGAGCAGCATCAGGCCGAACGCGACGGAGAGCGGATCAGACACGCGCCGGCCGAACAGCCGCGCGGCGGCCCGCTCGGCGATTGGGGCCACGGCGTCGGCTTTATCCTTGAGCGTGTTACTGGGGTCGTTGACCAGGGCGCGGATGTCGCCGACCGAGAGCGCGAGTCCATACACGACGTTCATGCCGAGGTAGAGGAGCAACACCAGGCCCGTCCCGATCAGAATCGCGCGCGGAAGCTTCTTCTGAGGTTCGGAGACCTCGCCCGCGATAAAGGACGCGGCATTCCAACCGATATAGGCATAGGTGATGTAGATTAATGAAGACAGCATCGATTCCGTGGACTTGCTCGTGATGGGAATTGGATCGTTGAAGTGGTCGAGGTTCCTCCAACCGACGCCCAGCCCGGCGAGCACAAAGAGGATGAGCACGAGGATCTTCACCGACGTGATCACGCCCTGGACCTGAGCCGTCTGCCGTCGGCCGGAGATGTGGATGCATGCGAAGATCAGAATCGCCAACGTCGCCAGAATGCGCTGAACGAGCAACCCCGTCGCTTCTGGAAGCTGGAGCGGCACCAGGAGGTATTTCGCTGCGCCGAAGGCCGCTGCCGCGGCCGGGGCCGCGAAGCCGATCAGGAACGAGACCCAGCCCGAGAGGAACGCGGGGAGTGGACCGTACGCTTCGTAGAGGTAGACATAATCACCGCCCGTTCTGGGTAGGGCGGCGGAGAGCTCGGCCAGAGTCAATGCGCCGCAAACGGCGATGACGCCCCCGAGCACCCAGAGAGCGAGCATGTACTGGTTGCTGCCGACGAACAGGGCTGTGTATCCCGATGTCGTGAGAATGCCGACGCCGACCATGCTGGCCACAATCACGAAGGTTGCCGTCGCCAGGCCGAACTCGGCGGGCATTCGTCCCGGTTTGCTTTCGTCGGGACTGAGGTCGAGATCCGGCATTGGGTTCCTCGGCGCGGGCGCGATTCTCGTTCGTTCGAAACAAGCACGGACACGCCCGCCGAGGCCGGCAGGCGCGTCCGTCGTATCGTACCAGGATTGTCGTCCCGGTCTCAGAGTCTTGCGGGGGAAGCCTTGCTTATTTGACGAGGCTTGGTTCCGGCTGCGGGTTCGGCGGAACCTGTTCGGTGGTTCCCTGTACCCACGGCACATTCGCGGTCTGCGCCGGGGCTCCCGTGAGAGGTGGAGTCGGTTGCGCGGTCACTGGCGCCGAGGCCTGCGCGGTGGCCGCGTCAACCCGAGGCAAATGGGCCAGCGCCAGCGCGGCGGCATCGCGGACTTCCTGCCGCTTGTCGTAGATTGTGGCCCGCTCGAGGAACACCTTGGCCTGCGGGTCGCCAATCTCGCCGAGCGCCGTCGCCGCCGCGGCGCGGACGTGACGCGACGAGTCGTTCTTGAGCCGGTCGACGAGCGGAGCAACCGCTCGGGGATCGCGCAGGCGACCTAGCGTGAGGGCGCCTTCCTTGCGGTTGCTTTCGTAGAAGCTCTGCATCCGTGTGATCGCATCCGCGACAGGATCCACCACGACGGTCGGGGCGGGCTGGACCACGACAGGCGCGGCGCCCCCCGTATAGGGTTGTGGCGCATTGTAGACGACGACCGGCGGAGGTCCGGCCACGACCGGGGGCGGAGGCGGCGAATTCAGGGCCGAGCCCGTGAGCATCCCCAATCCAAACAACCCTGCCCCACCCAGCAGCGCGGGGACCAGCGGGACGCCTCCCCCGCCGCCGCCCACGATCACCGGGCGCTCGACGAACACTTCCCTCGGACCGCCGAAACCGCGGAAGCCGCCCGTGGGGATGAATCCTCGTCCCGGTGCCGGGGGTGCGAAGCCGCGCTGGACCATCGTGTTACTGCTGAACGAGGCACCGCCGGGGCGCTGAATGTTCACGCTCCGGTCGACGAAGCCCGGTCCGCGCTGGATGCTGACGTTGCGGTCGAACGTCCCGCCGGGTCGCTGAATCTGAACGTTGCGATCGACATAACCCGGCCCGCGTTGGACCGTCACGTCGCGAGTGATCGACCGCCCGCCGGGCCCCGTGACCTTCGTCTCCCGCTCAAACGTTTGGGCTCCGACCGGGATTCCCGCCCAGCCGAGCCCGATAGCAAATACCATGCTGGTGCGTAGCCACCGACTCATGGTTGAACTCCCCGCGTTCCTTCGTCGAAGAGGCACCGTGCGCAGGCCCGGCGACGTGACCGGGCCGACGGCCGGGAATTGTGCCCGGATTCGGATTTTTTGTGAAGCTCAAGACGTCGGAAATCCGACAGCCCGGTGACGGGAGTACGCAGCATGCTGGAAGCGCCGACTCGAATTGTGGTATCGTCGATTGGTCCGCTCACCTTCTGTTCTGATTCGGGAGCCGAGTGCGATGACGATCGAGCAACTACGTAACTTCTATGATGAGCAACCATTCCGGCCGTTTGTGCTTCACCTGGCGGACGGGCGCGCGATTCCTGTGATGCATCGAGAATTCATGGCCTCGGCGCCGAGCGGTCGAACGATCACAGTTTTTCAGCCCGACGATACATTAAACGTAGTTGACCTCTTGCTCGTCACCGATCTGGAGGTCAAGCCGACAACGAATGGGTCCGGTAAGCGACGAAAAGCTTAAAGCGACCTACGCGATCGGCTTGGCCCATTGTAAACCTGAATTCCACACGCTACCCAGAGGCATGCGCTACTTCTTACGTTTCTTGCTCTTCTTCGTCTTCCCACGCGACTTCGATTTTGGCTCCGGCGCTGCCTTCTTCGGTGGGCGCGAATCACGAACACTCGCCTGCCGCCGCGGCGGCCGGGCCGCTTGGGAAATCTCGCGCGTGGAGTCGGCAAGGACGAAATCGAGCTCTCGCCGGTCGACATCGACGTGGGCCACGCGCACTTCCAGCCGGTCACCGAGCCGGTACCTCCGCCCCGAGCGCCGACCGACCAGCGTGTGCGTGCCCTCTTCGAGGTAGTAATAATCGTCGGCCAGGCTCGTCACGTGCACCAGGCCCTCTGCGGGCAACTCCACGAGCTGGCAGAAGAAGCCGAAGTCCTCGACCCCAATGATCACCGCGTGGAACTTCTCACCGATCCGCTTCTCCATATAAGTGAGAAGCTTGACCTTGATCAGTTCCCGCTCGGCGGCTTCCGCCCTGCGCTCGGTGCGGTTGCAGTGTTCGGCGAGGACCGTCAGTTCGTCTTGATGGCTTTTCGGTTTCTTGCCTTCGAGTAGCGTGGTCAACTGGCGATGCACCTGAAGGTCGGGATACCGCCGGATCGGGGACGTGAAGTGACAGTAGTTCTCGCTCGCGAGGGCGTAGTGCCCTTCCGGCTCGGGGGTGTACGTCGCTTGCTTCAGGCTGCGCAGTAGACCGTAGTGAACCGCCCGGGCCTCGGGTTTGTCGGCGGTGTCGGCGAGCAGCCGTTGCAGCTCGAACCGGCTTTGCGGCTGGTCGATCGTCAGGCCGAGGCTGCGGGCGAAATCGGCGAACTCGTCGAGTTTTCGAGGTTCGGGGTCGGCATGCGCTCGGCGCAGGAACCCGACGTGATGCTCCGTCAAAAACGTCGCAACCGCCTCGTTCGCGGCGAGCATGAACTCCTCGATCACCTGGTGGCTCTCATCGTGCGAGGCCAGGTGCGCGCCGACGACTTCGCCCTGCGTGCCCAGGTCGATCTCGACCTCGGGCATGTTGAGCTCGAGCGCTCCGCGCACAAAGCGGCGTTTGCGCAAGGTCATCGCCAGCTCGAGCATTCGCCCGAGCAAGGCCACGAGCTCGGGTGCATGCGTTGACGCCTCCGGCTGCTTCATGACGGCGAAGGCGTCTTCGTACGTGAACCGGTGGTCGACCTGAATTGCAGTGCGGGCGAAGCGTCGCTCGGTGACGATCCCTTCTGGGTTCAGCTCGAGAAACGCACTCACCGTGTAGCGCGTGCGACCGGCCTGAAGGCTCGCCAGGCTGTTGGAGAGCACTTCCGGCAGCATGGGGATGACGCGGTCAGGAAGGTAGACGCTCGTCCCGCGTTGTCGTGCAGAGCGATCGAGTGCGGTGCCGTTGCGGACGAAGTGCGAGACGTCGGCGATGTGGACCCCCAGGCTCCAGTGGCCCTGGTCGTCGCGCGAGAGCGAGATGGCGTCGTCGAAATCTCGCGCGTTGACCGGGTCAATCGTCACCGTCAGGACGTTCCGCAAGTCCATGCGCCCGGCGACGTCGTCCTCGTGGAACTCTCGGGCCTGATGGCGCGCATCATCGAGCGTATCGTCGTCGAAGACGTCGGGGATGTTGAACGCGCGGATGATTGAAAGCGTGTCGACGCCTGGCTGGCCTCGCGGGCCGAGAATCTCGGTGATGACCCCTTCGCCTTCGAGGTAGGGCGTCGGGTAGCGGACCATCTCGAGCGCCACCTTGTCGCCCGGGTTGGCCCCCTTGGCACCCGGGTCGCCAACGTAGATCGGTTCGTGGAACGTGGTCCCATCGATCTTCACAAAGCCGGCGTCTGTCTTCTCGAAATACGTGCCGACGAAGATACCGGAGGCACGCGCAAGGATCTGGATCACACGCCCTTCAGGGCTCATCCCTGGAGTCTTGGGTCGTTTCGTGATTTTGACCACCACCTCGTCGCCGTTCGAGGCATCGCGGCCCGCTTCGGGGGGGATGTAGATCTGGTCGGACTTTTCCTTGGCCTTGTGCGGACGGACGAATCCAAACCCTTTCGACGAGCGCCGAAAGACGCCGATCACCGTCCCGCTCAGGTCCGGTTTGCGCAGGGTCTTGTCCTTGGCGATGTCGAGCTGCCCCTGCTTGATCAGCGTCTTGACCGCCGACCGGAAGAGAGGATACGCCTCGGGATCGACCTTGAAGCGCCGGCCGATGGCCTTGAGCGTCAACGGGCGGTACTCGGGTTCGGCAACGAGTTTCAGCACGCGGTCGGCATAGTCGCTCATGTGTCGCGTCTCGATTCGGCGTGCGCTACGAAGCCGCGGGCCACGATCCCGCCGACGAGTGCGAAGATAAGGATCAGGAGAAGGCGAGCGATCTGAACGAAGTTGCCTCCCCTGCTCCGCCTGGTCACGCCTCCGAACCGCCTTCGCTATTTCCCTCGACGCTCGCCGTCCCCTTGAACAGCCTCCGTCCCAGATTCTGCTGGAACGGCGTCCATGTCGACTCCCGGCACGGGTCGTCGCGAATCTCCCGCGACGACGCATGGAGCTTGGCATCCAGGCTATCGAGATAGTGGAGCGCGATCGCTTCCAGCGTCATCGGTACCTTGGGACTGCCGAACTCATACGTCCCGTGATGACTCACGATCATGTGCTTGAGCCGCAACAGCAGCTCGTTCGGGAACGGTTCGCCCGTCAGATCTGCCGTGCGCTCCACCTTGTCGCGGAGCATCTCCACGCCCATCACGAGATGCCCGACAAGCTGGCCCTCGTCGGTGTAGCCGAACGCACGGTCGTAACTCAGCTCGTCGATCTTGCCGATGTCGTGCAGGAAGATGCCCGCGATCAACAGGTCGCGATCGAGATCCGGGTAGAGGTTCGCGATCCGGTCCGCGGCCGTCATCAAGGTGACGACGTGCTCGAGCAGACCCGCGTGGTACGCGTGGTGGTTCTTGATCCCCGCCGGCGCCGTGGTGAACTTCCGGACGAAGTCCTCATCGATCAGAAAGCACTCCGCAAGCGCTCGGAGATGCGGATTCGTCATGCTGAAGAGCAGCTCGCGAAGCTTCGCCGTCAGCTTGGCCACGTTCTGCGTGCTCTGAGGCAGGAAGTCCTCAGGCTCGATCTCATTGGGATCGACCGGATCGACGTGCGACAGAATGACCTGCAAGGCCCCCTGAAAGACCTGCGTCTTGCCTCGGACGCGCAGATAGTCGCCCGGCTCAAAGGTGCGGGCGAGCCCTTCGGTGGCGTTCCAGAGGCGCGCGCCGACACTGCCGGACTTGTCGCGCAATTCCAGATGGAGATAAAGGTTGCCTTGGCGATTGGCTCTGAGCTGTTTGTCGGCGACCAGAAAGCATTCGTCGACAGAGTCCCCGTTGACGAGCTGATTCACGTAGCGACGAGTCATGCGGTAGTTCGGCCGGGGTGCAGTTTCGGGGGGTTAGGTCACGTTCGGGCGTTGTGCCCACCGAGGGGTGATTGTAGGACGGTTCGATCGCCGGGGTCAAGGGTACGCAACGCGGGTCGAACGTGCGTGCGGAAATGGGCAAATGGCAGATGCCGAATGTCCGATGACTGATGCAGAATCCCGACACGAGACAGCGGCCTAGGGTACCGTCCATATCAGGCATTCTGCATCCGTTGTCTGCCATTCCGCATCTGCCATACGCCATCTGGCATCGGCCATCTGGCATCGACCATCAGACGGTGACCCGCTGCCGGAAATCCGACGGCGTGTACACGGGCGGCGTCTTCGGCAGACCGAGCAGGCCGTATCCGAAACCGGTACCATTGATCGGAATGGAGCTCGTCGAGACGTTGAACGGCAGCTCGGCGACGGGACCGGTGCCGGTCGTGGTGGTCGTCGAGTTGGGTGCGCCCACGGACGCGCCGCTGGCGGGGAATGGGAACTCCTGCGTGGTGACCACCGAACCCGCCGGTGCGACACCGGCCGGTGGCAGGCCCACGATCGGCGGCCCGACGCGCGCGGCCAGGCTGAACGGGTTGTGGCTCGCGCGGAACGAGCCGACGCCCTGCAACTGCTTGATCTGGTTCGTCGGGTCGACGACAACGCCGATGTAATACGTCGCCGGCGACGTGGGCAGCTCGATCGGAGCGCCGGCGATTGTGACGATGTTGTTCGGCGGGTTGAGGTTTTGATCGCCGATGACCTGGACCTGGGACGGAACCGAGGCCGCCGCGGGGATGTTGGGCACTGTGTACTCGGCGAGGATCGAGCTTCCCGGGCCGAAGTCGGGTGTGACCGACGCGACCAGGGCCACGGTCACGGGACCTTGCAGGTTCGTGTCGGCGGTTCCGAGATTCGCGACGCGGATCGTGGGTGCGATCACATCGCCGGGCTGCATGGTTGGGGGCACATCCAGCGCGACCGCGTTCAGCTCGGGCAAGGGCGCCTGAATCAGCACGCGTACTGGCCTGCTGAAGTTGTTGGTCGCGTCGTATTCCGAGATGGAATTGTCGGCATTCGCGCGGAAGATCAGGTACATGTGCCCGCCGTCACCCGCGAATCCCGCCGGTCGCTGCGGCAAGGTGAGCGTCTCGTTGAGCTGTACGATGTTGTTCTGAGTCACCGGCGGCGCGGTGAACGAGCCGAGCAGCACAGCGTGTCGCGTTAAGTGCCGCACGTTCGACGCGTACACCGCAACCAACGATTGCGGTGCGTCCGAGTTGCTGGTCGACCCTGGTGCCAGGTTGAGGGGTTCTCTCTGGGTGCTGGTGCCGATATTGTCCACCTTGACGGTGACGCTGATCGGCCCTCCCCACGACGCGACGGGCCCGGCATAGCCCGAGATGGTCAGGTCGGGTAGCGCATGCCCCAGCGGGGTGTTCGCCAGCAACGCCCGCGTTTCGAGCAGCTCGACGGCGGCGAGATCCGGCCGGCGTCGGGCGCGACCGTTCCGGCGAGTCTGCCGGTTCATCCATGGCAACACCGAACACCTCCCTGTGGCCGAGGGGCTCGCGATCCCCGCGCGTCGCGGCGAACGCACCTGATCCCTCCAACCCTCAAGCACGAAAACAACGTTGACGATGCCACGCTTATGACACGCTCGCGCAAGCCTCGAACGCCTCGCGTTCAGAGCCTGCGCTTCCTGGTCTTAAATGTCGTCTGTCGCGAGAGCGAAAATGGGGGCTTTTCGCCCACTCTCTCAAGCGCTGGTTCTTGTGAGGCATGGCATTACGAAAACGCCGGGGGTGACGGCCGGGACGATGAGGCCGGTCGAAGCGAATCCCGTCGTTTTCGACGGAAACCCACGGTTCGCTTCGCCCGACGTGGGTGGGCCAGGAAGCGCCCTTAACGCCAATACCGTTCAACTAACCCTAAGCCCAAGCAGACGAAGGATTTAGCTCCCTCCCCCTTGTGGGGGAGGGTTGGGGTGGGGGGTTCGAACGGCCATAGGTAATGCGACACCCCCCACCCCGGCCCTCCCCCACAAGGGGGGGAGGGAGTATTTATGTTGCTGTGTTCGCAAGGTTTACGGCTATTTGAACGGTATTGCCCTTAACGCGATCCTTCGCCCGCGGCGGCGATCGCGGGTTTCCCAGGCGACTTCAGCGTGGCGAGATCGATCTCGTCGTTCTCTTTCAGAAACTCGATACGCGCGTGATGACTCGACCGATCAGGGACGCAGGCCACGACGTACGAGTCGCCAAAAATCCGCAGCCGCTGATCGTGGAGGTCGACGATCATGGCGGTATCCTCATCAATGCCGAACCCGACCAGCCCCGGATGGTCCTCGAGCACACCGAGCAAGCGGCCAATTCGGTTCCGCGTCATGAAATGCTGGTCCACGACCGCGCCTTCCAGCAGGTTGAAGCCCTTCCCGAGCACCGCCTTGTCGCGGCCGTCGGCGATCATGATCTTCGTCATGATCGCTGCACCGGCGGAAGTTCCTCCGATCACGCCGCCACGATCGAGCACGGCTTCCAACTGGCGTTCCGTTTCGGTCCCCGCGTACACATCCGACAGCCGCTCCTGGTTCCCGCCGCAGATCCAAACACCCGTGGCCTCGCGCAAGGATTCGGTGAACTCCCGCGTATCCGCGACCGCTCGGTTCAGGGTGTGGAGCATGGTCAGCGAGTTCGTTGAGAACCGGGTCCAGGGCGACAGGCACCGCTTCAGAGTGGTCCGGTCATTCTCGCGATTCGCCGTGGGGATCACGACGATCCGCGCTTTCACGCCGCCGGCCAACTCGTGAAACCGGTCACGAATCTCCGACGGAATATCCCCTCCCCCGCTGATCACCAGCGAGCCTCGCGAATGGTGGCCGTTGCGCTCATTCTTGGTTCCATCGTCCGCAGCCTGAGCCGCCGCGCCCCAACTGCTCGCCAGCCCCATGAGCCCGATCAGCAGGACTACGAGGAACGGTCGGAACGTTGCGGGGCGTGAGTCCGAATTCCACCAAACGCGTTGGGTCATAACTCACCTTTCGAAGGCTGGCGGGGAACCTGTGGCCGTTCCAATCTCCCCAATGAAAATACGATGCCTGAATCGCCGCTGGTTCGGAGGGTCAGCAATTCGGCGCACAGGGCGGGTTGGTGGGAGTCTGGAAGGACTGGCAAGCTTGGATGATATCATAGCACGGCGGTTTACAATCCGCCAGAGGGTATCATCGGCGAACTCGGGGTGTTGTTTGCCTGCGAATGCGTGCGGGACCCGCGTTTTTCGAGCTGGGGTGTCGAGAACGCAGCGCGGGAGGGTTGTGTGGCGAGCGGAACCTCTTTGTCCGCAGTGGTTTATCGTCATGGAATCGCCAAGCTCGTGGGCCTGTTTGTGGGAACCCGCAAAACTTCGGAAACGGGCTGTTGACTCTCCCCTTACGGGAGGCCCTACCCTACCCTCGGACAACGGAACCGCGCTCGTTTCGCAACACGAACCCGGAGCCTAGTGATCGTGTTTTCCATCGGCGATTTCTCGAAGATCACCGGCCTGACGGTCAAGACGCTCCGCTTCTACCACGAGCAAGGCCTGCTGCACCCCTCATCCGTTGATGACCAGTCCGGGTACCGCTACTACGACCGGTCGAAGATCGAGACAGCCCGCATCATCACGCTGTTACGCGGACTGGATCTCTCGGTGGACGAGATCCGCGAGATCCTGGCCCGTGCCGGCGATGATGCGGACTTGAAAGAGGTGATGGAGCGTCAGAAGGCCGCGATCGAAGGCAAAATCGAGCGCTATCGGGAACTTGTGCGTTCCCTGGAACGGTTCCTCACCCAGGACGACGAGGCGAGACGTATCATGGCCAGGGCTTCGTTTGAAATCGAGGAAAAGCTCACCCCTTCCTTGCTGATCGCGGGCATTCGCAAAAAGGGCCGGTATGCCGACTGCGGCGAGGCGTTCGGCCAGATCGCGAGGCGTTTCGGCCGCGCGCTGAGCGGGAAGCCCTTGCTGCTTCACTTCGATCGAGAATACCACGAACACGACGCCGATTTTGAGGCGTGCATGCCGATTCGGTCCGGCGAATCCATCGACGGAATCGAAGTGCGGGAACTCCCCGGCGGCCGTTGCGTCACGCTCCTCCACAAGGGCCCGTACGACGAGCTCGGGCGGTCCTACGCCAAGGTGCTCGAGTACATCCAGCAGAAGGGTTACGAGGTCGGACTCCCCACGCGCGAAATCTACCACAAGGGACCCGGCATGATCTTCCGCGGCAACCCCAGGAACTACCTGACCGAGATCCAGATGCTCATCAAGCCCGACGCCGTCACCCCGATCGGTGACGCAGTGCCACGCGGCTGAGCCGTCGTCGTCGGGTCGAGGCTGTTAAAAGCCGCGGATCACGCGTTCGTTGGCGCCGCGAAAAGCCACGTCCGCCGACGAAGCGAGAGGGTTTGGCCACAGATGAAACACGGATCGAACACGGACTTACTGAGCGTTGCAGAAATAACTAAACCGAGTTCCGTCGAAATTCGATCGCTTCATCCGTTGTACGTTCCCGTTGGGCGCTGAATACCGATGGCGATGGTCGAAGTTGCGACCGCTTTACTGCCGGCTCGTGCGCAACGGACTCTCAACCTACCGAGGGCCTCTTACACTAACCCGAAGCGCAAGCGAGGACATAATATAATTATCCCTCGCTTGCGCTTCGGGTTAGTGTAAGAGCCCTCGGTATCGTGATCGGCGCAAGCCGATCGTGAAACGCTTGAGGGCCTCGGCACCGCGACGGACTTAAGTTATTTCTGCAACGCTCAGTAAGGTTCAAAGAATCCGTCATTCGTTTTTGACTCGTGTTTCATCAGGTGCGTCAGGAAAGTCTTATCGATCTTGTCACGGGAGCGAGCAAATGGCGTTGCGTGGAGCCGCACCGTTGTGTTGCAATGGTCGCCCTGTTTGGACCTGTCCTGCCCGCCCCCAGGACAGAGACCTCCGTCGCATGATCCTCTTATGCCCATAACAAGGTATCATACTTGCAAGTTTTACGCGTTAGTTTCCCGGGCTGCGGCGACTTCCATCGCGAGCTCAAGCGGCGAGTCTCTGCGCACTTCGAGTCGGTCCAGTCTTCCCCTCGCGATGCGCTGGGGATGTACCTCAAAACGGTGCTGATTCTGGTCTGGACCCTGGCGTCGTATAGTCTTTTGATGTTCGCGGCTGTGAACTGGTGGCAGGCGATCCTTCTGGCGATCGGGCTGGCGCTGGGAATGGGGGGCATCGCGTTCAACATTCAGCACGACGCCAACCACGGGGGCTACTCCCGAAACCGGCGGGTCAACCAGTGCCTCCGCCTCTGCCTCGACCTGATCGGCGGCAGCTCCTACGTCTGGTACTGGAAGCACAACATCGTTCACCACACCTATACGAACGTCTCAGGGCTCGACGTCGACGTGGATATCGAGCCGTTCCTCAGGCTCGCCCCCGACCAAAAACACAAATGGTATCATCGGGGCCAACACGTCTATATCTGGTTCCTTTACGGTCTCTTGCCGGTCAACTGGCAGTTCTGGGCCGACTATCGCGACCTGATGAACGGCCACGTCGGCGGGCAGCCGTTTCCGAAGCCTTCGAAGGGCGAGTTGGCCATCACCTTGACCGGCAAGGCCTTCTTTTACTTCTGGTCGCTGGTGTTACCTTTGCTGCTGCATCCGACCCTGGCCGTCCTGGGGCTTTATGCGTTGACCTCGTTCACGCTCGGCATCGTCCTGACCACGGTCTTTCAACTGGCTCATTGCGTCGAGGAGGCCGACCTCTTGACGGTGGACCGCGATGCGCCGGTGCTGCCGGTGGCCTGGGCCGAGCATCAGGTCCGGACGACGGCCAACTTCGCGCCAGGGAGCCGGATCCTCACGTGGTATCTCGGTGGCCTGAACTACCAGATCGAGCACCACCTGTTCCCCAAGGTGTGCCACATCCACTACCCTGCCCTGTCGCCGATCGTTGCGCAGACGTGCCGCGAGTACGGAATTCCGTACCAGTCCCACTCCACCCTCTGGCAGGCTCTGATGTCCCATCTCAGCCGTCTGCGCCGACTCGGGCAGCCGGAAGCGATCGTGTCGACCAGTAGCTGAGAATAAATTAGAGCGCCAAACGGTTGAATTGCGCATGGTGACAACCTATCGAAACGCAGAAGGATGAGAACTCCCTCCCCCCTTGTGGGGGAGGGTTGGGTTGGGGGGGGCCGCGCAACCTATCACCGTGCGACGGCCCCCCCACCCCAGCCCTCCCCCACGATGGGGGGAGGGAGGATGCTTTCCCAACACCCGTAGCGTTAAGGCGCGTTCCATAGTTTGGGGGATGTCGAGCGAGGACCGTCGGTGGCTGATCGTGTGCAACCCAACCGTTAGGCGCTCTAGGGAAGGACACGAGCCTGAAGGAGCGTCGCCGGGCTTTATTGACGGTCATTGAGCCAAGATCAGGGAGGCTCTTCCCCAACCAGAGGGGCGTTCGATGGCTGGCAAAGGGCAAGCACTCCGTGAATGGCACCGCTTGTTCGGCCTGCTGCTGACCGACTTCTTCAGCGGTTCGCCCTTCGTTGTCGAAATCGAAGCGGACCTGTCCGTGCAGCAGCAACTGCTGGACGTGGTGATCGTACGCCGGGGCCGTGGGCGCTTCTCAGGCCGTTTGCCCGACGGCCTGGAGGGGCTGCTGGCGCACAACCTGATCACGTTCAAGTCGCACCATGAGGCGCTCGACACCTGGGCCATGAAAGAGCTGGTCGGTCATTACGTGGCCTACCGCAAGCTCGTCAGCCGCTCGCCGTCGGATCTGCTCGCCGAGGACCAGTTCCGGCTCTATGCGGTGACCGCTCGTTACCCGCAAAACCTATCGGCTCAGGTGCCCTGGCAGAGGGTCCAGGCGGGTGTCTATGATTGTCAGTGGGGCAGCGATACGATCCGTGTGGTCGTGGCGGGCGAGCTGTCGCGCGAACCGCACAACGCTCCGCTGCACCTGTTCAGCGCCTCGCCGGAGCTGGTCGATTTCGGCGGCCGCGCCTACCAGCGGCACTCGCCGGACACGAGTAGCCTGCTGGTCCAACTGTTCAAAGGGCTTCACGCGGAGGGGTTTCCGATGCCATACACCATGGAGGATTTCCGGCGCCAGTTCGTCAAGGAGCACTTCTCGGAGCTCACGCCGGAGGACCGGAAGGATATCATCAAGTCACTGCCGCCGGAGGAGCAGGAGGATGTGATCAAGTCACTGCCGCCGGAGCAGCGGAAGGATGTGATCAAGTCACTGCCGCCGGAGGAGCGGCTGGCAGGTCTGACCGAAGAGCAGATCCGACACTACCTGAACCGCTTACCCGCTGAGCGCCCCGCTGCACCGCGCAAGCCGCGGCGGAAAACGTGAGAGAGGAAAAGGGGACGTTCTACTTTTTAGGAGGAAAAGGGGACGTTCTACTTTTTATCGAGCTTGCGAGGCCGTCCACGGGGATTGAGACTGGCTTCGAGCCCGAGTGCAGTGGCCGTGTTAGCGCACCAGGCCGCCGAGCCGAACGGCGCCCCGCGCGCCAGGCAATGCCGTACCGCGGCCAGCTAGGCCTCGCTCATCGGGCGGTTGCACCGGGCGATCCAGGCCGCGTCGCGCGCGACGGGTCCCGGCTCGAGAGTCACCGGGATTTGACGACCGGCCGCTGACGCCAGCGAGCCGTGGGGCCAATCTTCAGCACGGGCGACCAGTCCTGCACGCAGGGCATTCCGTTCGACATACCGCAGGACCGTGACCAGGTGGTCGTCGTCCTGGCATGGGAACGCCTTGAAGCGTCCCTGCCAGACGTGCCCGCTCGAACCATAATGTCGGCGGTATCGCCGGACATGAGTGGTCAACAACCACTGCATCCATCGCGAAAGATCCCCGTCTCCATATGGCCTGAGGACCAGATGGAAGTGATTGGGCATGACGCAGTAGGCCAGGACCCGTAAGGGCAACCGACTTGAGGCTTCAGCGACCATGCCGAGGAACGCTTCGTAATCATCGGCTTTGTGAAAAACCTCGGCGCGACCGTTGCCACGGTTCAAGACGTGGTAGCAGTAATCAGCGGCCGAGGCTCGTGCAGTGCGTGGCATTCAAAGATGATAGGGCGGGAACGGAGGGATAGCAAGCAAAAACTAGAATGTCCC
>DAIDJG010000459.1 GCA_027451445.1 Singulisphaera sp. | reverse complement strand
GTCTTCTCGTCAACCGAGGGCGGCGGGTCGTCCTTGCCCTTGCCGCAGCCCGCCAGTGCGGCGGAGCACGCGGCGTTGTAGCGATGCGGAACCTGGCGGTCATCGCCGAGCTTCGGGTTCGCGTCGAGCGCGTCGGCCCAGAGCTTCGCAGCCGTCTTGTGGAGGGCCTTGTCGTACGCTCGCTGGGCCATTTGCAGTTGTTCGGCTTCGTTCGTGGGCTTCGACTCTCCCTTGATAACGGCCGCCAATCGAGAATCCAGCGCCTTGATCGCTGGGTCC
The DNA here is from genome assembly GCA_027451445.1 of Singulisphaera sp. GTDB lineage: Bacteria > Planctomycetota > Planctomycetia > Isosphaerales > Isosphaeraceae > DAIDJG01. The sequence goes on along the minus strand of DAIDJG010000459.1, from coordinate 3,612 downwards.
GACTCACGAAACGCGGCAAGTTCGCGCTCCGCCTCGGCGGCGCCCGCGGAGTCGTTAAGCACTCGGCACGCTGCGATCAGGAAGGTCAGGGACTTGGCAAGTTGCTGCCGGCCAGCCGGATTCGCAGGATTGGGTTCCAGGGCCTTTCGCTTCCACTTCACGGCCTCTCGTAACCCCTCACGCGCGCGCTCGAACCGCTTGGCGTAGAAGTCGATCATCGCGATGTTGTGTTGGCTCAGACCCATTCCAGCCTGGAATTCGGTCACGTTGGGATCGGCTGCCGCCAGTTTCTGCCGGATGGCCAACCCGCGTTCGAAAACCTTGACGGCTTCGTCGGGCCTCCCGGCCGCGTAGAACAGCCCACCCATGTTGTCGAGGGTGGTCGCCAATTTGCTCTGGTACTCGGTGGAGGTCGGATTCTCGTCGACCAGCTTCTGAAGGATTTCCAGTGCGGCTTCGTACGACTTCAGCGCCTCGGCCGGCTTTCCGTCGCGGGTCAGCAGGAAGCCCATGTTGAGGCGGCAAGCGGCGACGCGGCGCTGGAACTCGGGGACGCCGGGATTCGCATCGGCCAGCTTCTGGTGCATGGCCAAAGCCAACTGGTAGGCGTTCAGCGCTTCGGCCAGCTTTCCCATGTCGTCGAGCACACTACCGATGTTGAAATTGCTGGCAGCCAGTTCGCTCTGGAATACGGTGTCCGTCGGGTTGTCGTCGACCAGCTTCTGCCGGATCGCCCGGGTGGCTTCATAGGCCCTGAGCGCTTCGGCGTGTTTACCGATCGCGCCCAGATGATTGCCGATATTGTTGTGGCTCTGCGCCAGGGCGGCCTGATATTCGGTGACGGTGGGGTTGGCATCCACGAGTTTCTGGCGGATCGTCAACGCCGATTCGTAGGCCTTCAGCGCTTCGGCCGTCTTCCCGGTACCTTCGAGAAGCATGCCGATCTGGAAGTGGATGGAGGCCAGGTAACTCTGGATTTCGGTGAACTCGGGGTTGGCCTCGGCCAGCTTCTGCGTGATTGTCAACGCCGATTCGTAGGCCTTCAGCGCTTCGGCCAGCTTCCCCGTGCCGCTCATGACGAGGCCGATGTTGTAGTGGCTCTGAGCCAGTGCGTACTGGAAACCGTCGGCCGTGGGGTTGGTATCGACCAGCTTCCGCCGGATTGCCATCGCCGACGCATGCGCCTCGAGCGCTTCGGCCGGCTTCCCGGTGTCGTACAGTTGAACGCCAAGATTGTTGTAGCTAAGAGCCACATCCCCCTGGAGTTTGGTGTTGGTTGGATTCGCATCCGCCAGCTTTTGCTGGATCGCCAGGGCTTCCCGTAAGAAGATCACGGAGTCTTCCAGTTTGCCGATCTCGTGGACCAGGTACGACAGGTCGAAGCTGGCTTTCGCCAGTCGCTCCAGCGATTCGGGCCGGGTGTCGCGGTCGGCCAGGAGTTGCTCGCGCAGGCTTCGGAAGAAGGCCAGCGGCTCATTCAGGAGTCGTTTGCGAAGGGCTTCGAGCGCCGGGGTCTTTTTCAGCTCGGGCTCGTTCCCGATCGCGTCGCGGAATCGTTCCACGGCGCGGATCGCCAGGGCCTCGCGATCCTCGGCCCGTCGGCGTTGTTCCTCGAGTGCCTTGTTGGCCGCGGTCAAGTCGCGATTGGCCTTCGTGACCTGGGCATTGGCCTGGTTGAGTGCCGTGTTCTTCCGGGTCAGATCGTTTCGGGCCTTCGTCTGAACGGCCGAGATCGCACCCAATGCAACCAGGGCCACGACCAGCGCCGAGGCCGCGCTGGCAACCAGCGTGCGGCGTTTCCGCGCCCAGCGGCGGGCGCGCACGGTCCACGGCTCTCGATAGACGACGACCGGCTCGTCGGCCAGGTAACGTTCCACGTCGTCGGCCAGCGCCCGAACCGATTCATAACGATCGGCCGGCCTGCGAGCCATCGCCTTCAGGCAGATCGCTTCCAGAGGCTTGTCGAGCTCAGCTCGGAGTTGCCTCGGGGCGGGGAAATCGCCGCCTTCGATTTTGCGGATCAATGCGCCCAGGTCGCCGCCCTTGCGTGAGAACGGTGTCTCGCCGGTCATCAGGCAATAGAGCACCGCCCCGAGGCCGTAAACGTCGCTCCGCACGCCCACATTCGCCAGGTCGCCGACCACTTGCTCGGGCGGCGCGTACTCAGGGGTGCCCAGGACCTGTCCGGCCGCGGTCGGCGAGAGTTCGCTCCCGGAGAGCGTGAGCTGGACGCGTTCGTTGTCATCCGTGGGCGAGGCGACTGGATCAGCACGACCGGCCGCCTTGGCAAGGCCCCAGTCGACGACAAGTGTCTCGCCATACGGCCCGAGCAGGATGTTGGCGGGCTTCAGGTCGCGGTGCAGCACACCCTTGCTGTGGGCATAGGAGAGGGCGTTGCACACGTCGAGGAACCGCCGCAAGAGGCCGCGAAACTCGACGACGCGACTCTCCGGATGAGGCTCCCGGTAAAAGGACGTGATGGCATCCATCAGCGACCCGGTCTTGTTGCCGCGAATCAGTCGCATGGCATAAAACGGGCGGCCGTCGGCGTAGGTGCCGAGCCCGTAAATCGGGATGATGCCGGGATGTTCGAGCTTTCCGGTGATCTCGGCCTCGGCCAGAAACCGGGCGCGGTACATGCCGTTGTCGGCGGCCGTGTCGCGGATCTCCTTGAGTGCGATCGAACGATCGAGCTCGGTGTCGAGCGCCACCGAGACAACGCCCATGCCGCCCTTGTTGAGCGGCCGGAGGATCTTGAACCGCAGGCCGTCGGAGCTCGGCCGGCCGGCCGTATAGACCACGGTGGAATTGGGGTCGAAGTCCACCGTATGCGGTGTGATCGAAACCTGAGCCAGGCTGGCGAGTCCCTCGGGATCGGCCAGGACTTCGAGCTCCTGGCGCACCGGCCCGATGGGCGTGAGCACGGCCAGGCTCTTCTCGGCCTGGTTGTCGTGCCGCGCAAGATGGGCGGCGACCAGGCCGTCGATCAGGCGCTGGATGTCTGTAGAAATCGCTCCGTCCTCGACCAGGATCTGACCGAGCGCGCGGGATTTCGGTTGCTGATGGGTCCAGGCATCGAACGCCGCCAGCAAAGCCCGGCGCTCGATGAAACCATTCTGAAACGCCAGGAGGCCGAAGAGAAGGTTGCGCCCGGCGTCCGCGACAAGATCGCTCATCGCCTCGTGCTCCCGGATCGTGGGAAGACCCGAACGTGCAGCCGTCGCACGATCGTGGCAACACGATCATCGCGCCTCGGGGCCGGCACATCAAGTACCGGCGACCTCGCGCTTTGAGTGGCGACCCATTCAAGGGTAAGCGCCACCATCGTTTTGTCACAACTTCGGTGGTCTTGTGGGTTCAATCGCGGACTCTGAGTGCCATTCAGCGCAGGCATCGCGTGCCTCATGTTGATTGGTCGAATTGCTGGCATCCCTCCCAACAATACGAAATGCGAATCAAGGTGTATGTCCTGAATGGCATTTAATACAACAACGTGAAGCGGCATTAAGACTTGTGACAACCGAGGCCTCCTGACACCATGGGTATTTTCCCCACACCCCTGGCACAGGAGGCCCCGCGATGCATCGACGGATTTCTACCATCCTCAATCGG
>DAIDJG010000458.1 GCA_027451445.1 Singulisphaera sp. | reverse complement strand
CCGGCGAGTTGTTCGACGATCGGGGCAAAGTAGTCGGGGTCGGTAGCCAGATAATAGAGGCGGTTGCCGCCGAGCCCGTGCTGCTCTTCGAGCGTGCGCAGCCGTTCGGCCAGCGTGCGATAACCCTCCGGCAGGGTGAAGTCGGCGCGGTGATAGAAAAGGCGCGTGGCGAAGCGGTCCCACGCCTCGTCGTCCTCGGGCTGAACCCCGTGGTGGGCTCGCTTCACCGCGTCGCCCAACTCGGCGCGGAATCGGGCATCGTCCTTGTCCCGTCGCCCCACGCCGACGATTACGAAGGGCGAGCGGAAATAGTCTTCCTGCCAAAGGCGGAACAAGGCCGGGAGCAGTTTGCTGGCGGTCAGGACCCCAGTGGCACCGAAGATGATTAGAGCAAACGGCTCCGCGACATGGATCGGAGCGTGCGCAAGAGTGTTCACGGGCTCGGATGCTACGGCTTGAATGACGCCGGGTGTGTCCATCGTTCCTGCTCCTCCTTCTGGGCCGGCGCGGTTCAACCAGGCCCCGAGACAATGACCTGGAAATCCCGCCCTTCCCAACGGCCCACGTCCGTCCAGAGGAAGGTGAAACGGATCGGTGTCCGCTGCCCGAGCGCCACGGGGACATCCACGAACTCGACGCCGAGCCCCGTGGGAGTCGAACCGGTGTCATGGGCGTTGCGCCACTCGTCCCCAGACCAGCGCAATCGGAATGGGGCGGAAGCCTGGATGCGCAGCGTCCTGCCGGCCGACATCGCCCGCACCTGCCGATTGAACTTCCAGATCTCCGGCGCGAGGAGCCGAGCCGCTCGGCGACGGCTATAGCGGTCGGCTACCTCTGGGATCAGGTCGAAGACTTGGCCATCGGCCGCCGAGCGCACCAGCTTGAGGTATTCGGCATGCGCCCACGCCAAGGGCATCACACTGCCGGTGGGGCGGCCCAAGGCCATGCGGGCTTCGGGCCGATCCGGCTCGTCCCAGACCTGCTCAGGCAGCAGCCCGGTCGCGGTCGCGAAGCGTTCCATCGCCCGGAGGAAGGGCCGCACGTCGCGCCCGGCGGCCAGCTCGTAATGCGCGCGCTCTCCCGTCAGGAGCGGCCAGGCCCGTCCACGTCCCCAGCCCTGGTACGGCCCGCCGTCGTCGCGCTGCCCGTATCCGTCATGGTTGTATCGCCGCCAGCAGGGTCCGAACGGTGTATCCACCTTGAGGACCGCATCCACGACTCGGAGCGAATCCTCGACGAGGGGGTCGCCCGGCTTGCGGATGCCATAGCGGATCAACTCCAGGAAGCCCGCGTCCACGACGTCCTTCGCCGGGAACGCGGCGGGCGCACCGGGCGGCCGGTTGCGGACCAGCAGGACGCCGCGGTTGGGGTCCTCGTCCGGTTGCAGGTCGTCCACGTCTACGGGGTGGATACGGACGAAGTGACGCCGGGTGCCGGGGACCAGCGTGCCCTCGGTGGTTACGGTCCATGCCTCGACCTGCGACTCCAGGAAGTCGGCGTACTCTTCGAGGTACTGGGACGTGGCGTGCTCTCCCCGCTCTCGCGCGAAAGAGGCGGCGCAGACGAGGGCGGCGATGTGGGCCGCCAGAGTCGAGGGCGAGTAGCCGCTGTTCTCCTCCCAGCGCTCCTGGGGCGTGGCCGGGCCTTCACGGACCAGGTAGCCCGCCGCCCGCTGCACCATCGGCCAGGGGTCGAAGTCGCGCAGGGCGTTGGCCGCCCGGAGGTGCCAGGCGAGCAGGACCGGGAAGGCGACCTCATCGAGTTGAACCCCCCGCCAGTACGGCTCGCCGTTGAGCCAGAAGTTCTGGTGGAAGCCACCGTCCTCCCGCTGCGTGCAGGCCAGGTAGATGAGCGCCCGGAACGGGAACTCGTCGTGTCCGACGGAGAGCAGCGCGGTGGCGCTCTGACACATATCCCGTGTCCAGACCAAGTGGTAGCCGCCCAGGTCTTCGTCGCCCCTGGACTCGCCCCACGGGATGCTCAGCGACGCGATCATGGCCCCGTCATAAAGCTTGTCCTCGTGGGCCATCAGCAGGTTGTGGCTGACTTCGTACAAGCGGCCCCCGTCCCCCGTGAGCCTCTCCCTGCCGACCAGCGCATGCCCCGCCCCACGCTGCCACTGCCGGACGAAGCGGTCCCGATGCTCGGCGAACGGGACGGCGTGCGACTGGGTCAGCGCCACCAGCGCGCTGTGCAGGCTGTCGCCGAAGGCCAGGCCCAGGACGAACTCCGGGCCTTGGCGGAGGTCGATCTCCCCTGTCAGTGCGATGTTGCCGTCGAGGGCGCAGTCGAATTCCCAGTCCATCTCGTAGTTCTGAGCCAGGTCCTGCCAGCCGTCGCTCGTGCCCACGTAGCCGCAGGAGCACCGGACGAACGGGACGGTGGCTCCCAGGGCCAGCCAGGTGTTGCCTTTGTGGGCGGTCAGTACCTTGCCCCGAGGGGTCTGCGCCACGTGCCCGTGGTTGCCCCGGCCGCCGACTTCGAGGTGAGGCGCGAGCAGGACGAACAGCCGCAGCCGGGGGAGCCAGGCGGGGTCGGCCTCCAAGCTGGTATGCAGGAGCACGCAGGGCTCGTGCGGGTCGGCGATGACTTCCTTCACGATCCGGTAGCGGCCCTCCCGGTCGGAGCTGACGATCCGAAAGCCGAGCGCGTGATGCGCCAGGTATTCGTGGGTGCTCTCCATGTGACAGTGAGAGTCGTGGAAAAAAGTCTGACCGTCAGCGACGAGATACTGGAGGTCGCGAACCTGGGGCCGGTCGATGGTCGGGTAATAGACCTCATCGAGGCCGCCGCGGGAGGCGGTAAACCAGACCCGGCTCAGGGCTGAGTAGGCAGTGCCGACCCCGTCCTTGTCGCTGCGCGTCCAGCGCGGCTCGATGCCGGGGTGGCCGGGGGCCGGGTGCTGATCGAGGAGAGTGGCCATGTCGTCGGGTCTCCGCGGCTAATTAGACGTGTGGGGCGGGATGCACCGCGATCTGATTGGCCAAGAGGGGGAGTCCCAACTCCTCCAGGATCATGTACTGCGCAAGTTGCTTGGCGTGATACGACGAGGCTCGGCCCGACAGGATGAGGCCCGGGGCCTGAGATTCCACTCGCAGGCTCCGAACCCGCCCGCCCAAACGATGGTTCAAGAGCGCCTCGATGGCGTCCACGTCGGTCTGCGTCATCCCGCTTGCGCGACTCATGTGATCACCCCAAAGCCTGCCCGCGTCCCCGGTAGGGCGCTAATGGTGCTTGTAATAGCCCACGCCCTTGATGTCGTTCCACGAAGTCGTCTGGTGGCAGAGGAAACACTGATCGACCCGCGCCGCCGGCTGCCGGGCCACTTTGGCCGAGACCATCTGGAAGTGCATCATGGTATGGCTCGGGGGCGGCTGATGGCACTGGGCGCATTCCGTGTTCCGGGGCGAGGGATGCCGGAACTCGGGGATCGTCCACTTCGTCGTCCCGTGACACTGCGCACAATCCGTACCAAACAGCCCCCGGTGCCGATCCTTGGTGGAATGGCAGGACGCGCAGTTCAAGACCGCCTCCTGCGGCGAGAGGCTCGAATGGCCTTCCGACCGGCCCGCGGGCTGGTGTTGGCCGATCCAGTCGAGGAGGTCTTTCCGCACCCGTTCGTTTTCACCGTCCGGTGAGTGGTCGGTTTTCAGGTGGCGGAAACCAATCTCGGCCAGCGCCAGGTGGTTCATGTCGGTCGGACGCGTGTCGATACCGCGATGCTCACGGTGGCACTCCCGACAACTGCTCACGTTGGCATGAAACGCGGTCGGCTGGCGCTGGAGCAAGGTTTCGTCGTTGGCGTGACAAACGATGCAGTTGCTGGCTTCGACACCTTTGACGCCCGTGTGACAGGCGGCGCAGTTGTGCTCCAGAAATGCGTGCGGCCTGGACAGCTTTCCTGGAGAGGCCATGCGCTGCCAGGTCGTTTCGCTGAACACGCCGGAACGCTCGCCACCGGAATGCCTACCCAGGAAGTAATACGCGCCAAACAACGCAAGTAAGATCGCCGCCGCGCCGGCAAAGTGCCAGAGTTTCATGAGAACCACCTCAGTCCGAAATGAATGCTCGCCCAGATGTGCAGCCCGAGCAGTACGTAGAGGATGACGGAGAGAACGAAGTGCAACTGCAGCCATCGGCGGCACCATCGCTTGAAAAGCTCGTGCGTGCGGATCGCGTACTCCAAGTCCGCCACGGATTCGGCCAGCCGGGTGACCTCACCGGCCGGCCCGCCGGGTTGATGCCCGAGCCCCAACGACGCCAGGCCGGCCGCCAAGACGGGCATCTTCGGAAGGGCTCCCGTTTCGGCCGGGGAGTTCTCGAGCACTCCCCACGCGCTGTCCAAGTCTCCCCGGGCGGTCTGCAAAAGGAGCAACTTGTCTCGAATCTCCTGGTTGGCGTAGCTGAGCAGGTCGCGGCCGATGAACCCGCTCACGACGACGAGCAGCATCACGGCCGTCAGCGTGATTCCCAGCCAGCTATCGAACTTGTGGCCGGTGTGAATAATGCCCAGCAATGGGCCCAGAATGCCCGTGTAGACGTGTACCGTCATCCACGTCTGCAACGAAACGTGCGGTGTGACCCGGGTACGGAGATACGGAATTCGTTTGACCAACGGATACGCGAGCGGGGCGAGCATGAGCACGGCCCCCGCGATCCCGAACACCGCCCCAACTCCGCTGCCCGCGAATCGCGGCGAACGGTGGACGAGGAAGCCGAGCCAGGCGAACATCAGGACACCGAAGACGCCGGCGACGACGACGCGCTCACGTTCTTTCATGGCTACGCCTCCACCGTGACTTCGCCCTTCGGCTTCGCCTGGCAGGCGAGAATGATGCCGTTGGTTTTGTCGTCGGGATCGAGAGCGTCCTGCACCGCCATCTCGACCTCGCCGGAAATCATCTTCACCTTGCACACACCGCAGGTGCCGACGCGGCAAGAGAATTCGATGCCAATGCCGAGTTCCTCGGAGAGTTCGAGAATGGTCTGCTTCGGCGGGCTATCCCCGGCCTGGAGATCGACACGGATTCTCGCCGACTTGTTGTTTTTGGAGAACGTGACGAGCGGGCCCGTGGCCGGGGCAGTCGGTGTCAAGGACGTCCCTGCCGCGACCGGGGCGGGCTTGACTAAACCGAATAGTTCGGTCTTGACGTGCTCGGGAGCAACTCCGAGCTCCGTGAGAATGGCCTTGACCGAAGCCATCATCGCCGGCGGCCCGCACAGATGGATTCTCCGCGAAGCGAGATCGGAAACCGTCTGGGTGAGCAACTCCTTCGTGAGGTGTCCGCGCGGGCCCTTCCAGTTCGTCCCTGCCGGGCGGGTCATCGTGACCGCGACGTGCAGCTTCGGATTCACACGCTCAAGGTCGGCGATCACGTTCGCAAACATGAAGTCGGCCGGGGTGCGACACACGTAAATGAAGAAGATGTCTCCGGCCCAGGACCGCTCGGTGAGATACCGCGTGATGCTCAACATCGGCGTGATGCCCACGCCGCCGGCGATGAGGACGATGCTGTCCGCCTCCGTTCCCGTGAATGTAAACCGACCGACCGGGCCACCCGCTTCGATCAGGTCGCCGACCTTGAGTAGATCAACGATGTGACGCGAGACCGCGCCCCGCGGCTCGCGCCGCACGGTCAACTCGACGTATTCGCGATGCGTCGGAGAGGATGAGATGGAGTAGGAGCGGTTCATCCTCGCGCCGCCAATCGAGAACGCGACGTTGAGGAACTGACCGGGGACAAATGTGAAAGGGAGGAAGCGTTCGCCGGACGAGGGCAGCAGGCGAAACGTTTTGACGATCGGCGTTTCCCTGACGATGCTCCCCACGCGAAGGTATCCGCGCCAATTCGCAGCCACAGGTGACGCCGGGGTCGCGTCCGAAACGGCAGGCGTCGCGGCCTTGACGTCTTCCGCAGTCGTCGCGGTTGTTTGAGGAGACAGATCGCTCATGGTTACCTCACCTCGATCAGGCGGTTCACGGTGCCGGAGTGGCTGCGGCATCCGCTGCGGGCGGCGCGGCGGTAGACTTGTCGGCAGGGGCGGCGGGCGGCGGTGCCTCTGCGGCCGGCGGAGCCTTTTCGGCCGGCGGTACCACCGACGCGGCCGGTCCGGGCGATCCGACAATCGGGGGTGCCGAGCCGGGGGGAGGCCGTCCCTTGTCGGCCTCAATACGCCCGAAGAGGGCCGCTGCGCGGCGCATCTTGAAGAAGTACATGGCGACCATCGCCAGCGCGAACGCGATGAGGACTACCATTGTGAAGAGGTGAAATAGCGTGACGCCGAAGAGACCGCCGCGAGCTTCTACACCCTGCGGCGGTTGAAGGTTCATTTCACCCTTGAACCATTGCAGTGCGGCCTGACGCGGAGACCGCCCTTCGGCCAGCGCGCGGTGCCCGGCCAGGCCGCTCTCGAATTGTTCGAGCCCCTCGCGCATCCGGGCCGTCGCATTCTGCATGGCCGCGTAATCGTCGTCGGGCAAGGCCCGCGAGAGGCGATCGAGCCCGTCGGACAAGACCGCCGCCCCTGCCTTCATCCGCTCGTGCGCCTGACGTTGCAAGACATCCCGCCGCTCCGAGGAGACACTCGGCAGTTCCATCAACGAGGGGAACAGCGGCGGAGTCCCTGGCGACACCATCCCTTTCATC
>DAIDJG010000457.1 GCA_027451445.1 Singulisphaera sp. | reverse complement strand
TCCGCAGCATCCCCGCCCTCTACGACTCCGCACCCGGACCAACCGCCCGTCGCATTGGCGCCTATCTCATGTGGACGGCGTTTGCATCCACGGCGGTCACGAGCTCGCTCTTCATGACCGCGCTCAGTCCAAACCTGCTGGCCCTGAGCTTGGTGCGCCAGGAAACCGGGATTACGATCGACTGGTTCCAGTGGTTGGTCGGCATTTTGCCGGTCGGCGCCTTGCTCATTGGTCCCTTGCCCCTGCTCGTGTACTGGATCTATCCCCCCGAGATCAAGACGAGCCGGGAGACTCCGGCCTGGGCCTCGAAGGAACTTCAGGCCATGGGGCCGTTCTCATCGAAGGAACGCGTCATGGCGTTGCTGATCGGCATCGCCTTCGTCGGCTGGGTCTGGGGGGGCGAGCGGTTCCCGGTAACGACCGTGATCCTGATCGTGGTCTGTGCGATGATCGTGACCCGCGTTATCGATTGGGACGACATCATCGGCAACCGTTCCGCGTGGGACACGCTCCTCTACTTCGGTACGTTGCTCACCCTGGCCGATGGGTTGAATCGGCTCGGTGTCATCGCCTGGTTTGCGAAGGGGGTCTCGACGAGCCTGACGGGCTACCCGCCGGCCGTCGTGCTCGGCGTGCTCGTCGCGTTCTTCTTCCTGGTCCACTACCTCTTTTCGAGCCTCACGGCGCACGCCACGGCCGTACTCCCCGCGATGCTCGCCGCAGGCGCCCTGGTGCCGGGGATGCCGGTCAAAGCGTTCGTGCTGCTGCTCATGTATTCGCTCGGTCTCATGGGCGTGATTACGCCGTATGCGACCGGCCCGGCGCCGGTCTACTTCGGGAGCGGGTTCATCGCGAGGCGCGATTTCTGGCTCCTGGGGTTCGTGTTCGGCCTGCTCTTTCTCGGTGCTTTGCTTGCCGTTGGCATGCCGTACCTGCTTTGGCGCTCAGGTTGACGGCGTTTTCGCGGTTCTCCACCCTCATTCAACAATCAGGAAAGACCACATGGTGATTCGACGTGGTACTCCTCTTGCGCTCGTGGTTGTGGCATTCCTCACAGCGCCGGTCCGCGGCGACGATTTCCCGAAGGAGCTCGTTCGCTGGAAGTCCATCGCCGAGAACCCGGTTTTCGCAGGGACCGGCAAAGACACCTGGGATCGGAAAATCCGAGAGCGGGGTTACATCCTCGTCGAGAACGGGGTTTATCGTCTCTGGTACACCGGCTACAACGACGATCGTTCGCCGACCAAGTTCCTGGGCCTGGCCAGCTCGCCCGATGGGATTCACTGGACCCGGGATACGGCTAATCCCGTATTCACCAAGTCCTGGACGGAGGACGTTTGCGTTATTCGTCATAACGACCAGTACGTCATGTTCGCTGAAGGCAAGGACGACATCGCGCACCAGATGACCTCCCCGGATGGCCGCCGGTGGAACGATGAGGGCCCCATCGACATTCGCAAGCGTAACGGCGATCCTCTGAGCCCCGGACCGTATGGTACGCCGACGATCTGGTTCGAGAACGACGTCTGGTATCTGTTTTATGAGCGCGGCGATCTTGGCATCTGGCTTGCCACATCTCGCGATCGAAAGATCTTTACCAACGTGCAGGATGAGCCCGTGATCTCTCGAGGGCCTGAAACTTACGATCAAGCCGCCGTTGCCATGAACCAGGTCATCAAGCGCAAAGGCGTCTATTATGCGTTCTATCACGCCAACTCGCATCGTCCCTGGAAGGACTGGACGACCTGCATCGCCCGGTCATACGACCTCATTCATTGGGAGAAGTACGCGGGAAACCCGATTATCCAGAACAATTGCTCAAGCGCCCTACTCGTCAGCGGCTCCCAGGGCGACCGGCTTTACACGATGCATCCGGAGGTCAGGGTCTTTGAATCAGCCGACAAAACCCCTTGAAAACGCCAGAAAACTCAGCGCTTCTCCAACAAGAATCGCTCTCAGTAATGAGTGCACGTCGACGCGTTTGGAGCATGACGTTAATAAATCCGGACCATGCTTCGACCGTTTCCGGTCGGGGCCAAGTGTGAATTCACTTCGGTTTTGGAGTGCCACACTTGTTCGCGACAACGCTACTGTGGTAGAGTGCATCATTGCCGCGCATAGAGACTGCCACCCGCCTTCCCCTGAGCGTTGGCTCGCGCGCTTCCACCTGCTCGTGAATGTGCGTGGACGACGTCCCCCCCGGCTGCGAAGTTGTGTTGTCTAATTCGTTTGTATTGATGTATTCTTGTTCAGAGGTGGGCGAAACCTTCTGCCACAGGGTTGCGCAGGTGATTTCAGGAACATGCCGCGGTGCGGACGCATGAAGGGTTTAGCATCGAGGTCACGATTCTCAGGGAGCTCTCACTGAGTCGTTCGCGAAAACTCAGGCTTCCTGATCATCTGTATCACGAGCCGTCGTGGTTCGTAATCGGTTCCTTGTTCGCTTATTCTGCGAGGTCGTCATCCATGAGAGAGAGACGCGGTTTTACGTTGATCGAGTTGCTGGTGGTCATCGCAATCATCGCGGTGCTCATCGCACTGCTCCTTCCCGCCGTTCAAGCGGCCCGTGAAGCGGCTCGCCGTTCGCAGTGCGTCAACAACTTGAAGCAGATTGGTCTGGCACTGCACAATTACCATTCGACAAACGACAAGTTTCCCATCGGCGCCTCATGCAACCAGGGCGGTATCGGGTGCACGAGCTGGATCAGCATGAGCGCGCAGTCGCAAATGCTCGGCTACCTGGAGCAAGGCCAGGTGTACAACGCCATCAACTTCAATCTGCAACCGAACAACGCTGTCAACGCGACGGCGTTGAACACGTCGATCAACTCGTTCCTTTGCCCATCGGACGGCAATGCGTCGAGAACCAGTAACTGGAACAGCTACATGGCAAGTGAGGGAGACACGGCAACTCCCTACCCGGCCAACACCACGGGCTTGTTCGCTCAGCTCAGTTGCTATGGCATTCGCGATATCCTCGATGGCAGCTCGAACACCGTGGCGTTCTCCGAAAAGCTCGTTGGTCAGAGCGGCAATAACCTCTATCGGGGCAACGGCGTCAATGTCGCGTCAATCACGGGCGTTGCGGACGCGGAACAGAATCCGGGTCAGGTCACTAGCGACCTCGTCGCCTGCACGACGGCATTCCGAAGTGGAACGGCCATCGTCACGCTGGGCGGCCAGAACTGGCTATATGGCGCAACGTCGATCACGCTGTTCAACACGATCGTGCCCCCGAACTCGACGCAGTACGCCTGGGCGAATTGTCGCGCAAACTGCAGCGGTTGCTGGCCGGATGGCTCGTACTACATCAACGCCAGCAGCAACCACTCGGGCGGTAGCAACGTCCTGATGGGCGACGGCTCCGTGAGGTTCGTCAAGAGCACCATCGCGCTGAATATCTGGTGGTCGCTCGGAACCCGGGCCAATGGTGAGGTGATTGACGCCAGTGCCTTCTGACCTCGGATCCACTTCGCGCGGGGGGCTGCTGAGTTCCGCTCCCACGTGAGGTCTTCCGCTGCGCAGTTTTTCCGGATATACCATGGACGTTGCCGTGCGGTGCCCTTTGAGGACCTTCAAGGGGCACCGCTCGGTTCTTTGGTGCAGGGTCTCATGACTGCCAAGTTCGAAGGAATTGAGGACCGTACGATGAACTTCAAGAAGAACTTTGCTTCCGCACTGGCTCTGGGCCTGATCCTGGTCGGATCGACCGGTCTGCTTTCAGGCTGCGACAGCGGCGGCGATCAATCGGGCACGGGTCAGGCGCAGATTTCGGCCGAGCGCAAGTCCGAGATCGAGAAGGCCAATGCTGCCTCGGGGGCGGCTCCCAAGGACGCGGCCGCACCGAAGTAACGCCCGGTCCGCCACAGCTCTTCAAAGGACTGTAGGTGCCCAACAGTCCGTGCGCGAAGATGGAAAACGTTGGGTGGCTGGGGTCGAGCCCGCAGGGCGATGCCCCCGGTCCGTTCGAATGGCCAATCCGTCCGGGGGCATCGCCGTGCGGGCTCGACCCCAGCCACCCAACGTTTTCCATCTTCGCGCACGGACTGTTGGGCACCTACAGTCCTTTGAAGA
>DAIDJG010000456.1 GCA_027451445.1 Singulisphaera sp. | reverse complement strand
GAAGGCTCCTGGAAGACGACCAGGTCGATAGGCCGGGAGTGCACGGCGCGCGAGCGCCGCAGCCGACCGGTCCTAACAGCCAATACGCTTGACCACCCCGATCCGCCCGCTGTCACAAGCGCGTGGGTCAACACAAGGGGTGAACGATTTCACCAACGTCATCTCCCGCTTCCCAACAATGGTTGGGCAACGCCGTCCCCAAGAACGAAGTCCGTATGGGGGACTGGAAGCGGCGGAGTGGTGAATGCCACACATGTTCATTCGCGTGACGAGCCACCCGTTTGAGAACCGTAAACGCGCCCGGCGCGGCTTGACCGCCCGCCGGGGGCATTTCCGGCGACCATACTGGCGGGGTCCCACCCGTTCCCATTCCGAACACGGCCGTTAAGCCCGCCAGGCCCATGATAGTGCCTCAGGCGCGAAAGTCGGTCATCGCCGGAATCCTTCAAAAAGAGCCGCCCGCGAATCCTACAAGGATTCACGGGCGGCTTTTTTGTTGCGCCTCAGATGGTATCATCGCACAAGTCGCTGCCTTGCCCCTGACACTCATGGATTCCGGAGGTAACGGTGCCACTGCACGACTGGTCAGATCAAAGAGGCTGGGAGAGCGTTCAGCACCTCTGGCTCTCCGAGTTGTTGTATTCGATCAAACCTCGGCTTCCCGGCGGCTATCGAGCCTACATCGGAACCTCGCCGATTCTCGCATTGGGTTCGCCACTGGAACGGTCCGACAGTCACGTGCATCCGTCGCCCAAGACCCTCGTGCACACAGCAACACACCCCGCGACGGACGAGATTTGTCCCGAACCCGACCAGGAGATTGCGGTCGCGGTGATTGATTCGGGGACCGCGCTGTTCGTCGAGAAAGAGGGACGGGTCGTGAGTGCGGTTGAGCTTGTGTCTCCGCGTAACAAGGACCGGCCGATCACGCGGCACGCCACGCTTGGTCGCTACATCCGCTACTTGTTCCACGGGGTCAATCTCTTATTGATCGACGTACACCCGCGGCCCCAAACGTTCTCCTTTTCTGACTCCGTCGCCGAGGCACTTCAGGTCGCGCAGGCACATTGCCCGGCGCCGTTCGCGGTCACCTATCGCGTGGGCGAATACGCGGCGACAGGGGGACGGTTCCTCGCCAAGTGGCAGCGAGCACTCGCGGTGGGGACGCCGCTGCCTAAGTTGCCGTTGCCGTTGACCGTAGATAACTCCGTGCTTGTCGACCTGGAGCAGACGTATTCTCGCGCGGCTGCGAACTCCTATCTGAGCTGACGCTGCAAGTCGTGCCCGAAGCGAAAAACCCCTGCGCAAGGCTCGAATCGGTTCTAGATTCGAGTTAGCCGGAGAATCTGCGCCTTCGCTTCGAGGAGCCACGAATACCCATGGAAACCCCGCCGTCCACCTCCACCAGGGCTCCACGGCTATCGACGTACAAGAGGTTGACAACGTCGACCGCATGGTCGCTTGGTGATTCGGTTCGGACCGCCGCATGGATGTTGGCTGCGATCCTCGCCCGTGCGCCGATGGCGGCACGCGTCGAAGGTGTCCTCGATCACGATCAATCGATTGTGGGCTTGATGGCGCTCGACATTGCCGCGTTGCGGCGTTGGCCGATTTTCTTTGACGGACAACGGTACATGGGGGCTCTCGAGGCCTATGTCGCCGGCCTGTTCGTGGCGCTCTTCGGCCACTCGCCAGTCACGGTTGCACTTTCACCGCTCCTGTTTTTTGGAGTCTTCGTGGCCGGCCAGTATGCGGTGTGGAGGCTTTGGGCCGACCGCAAGACGGGCCACTGGGCGGCCTTGATTACCATCTTGAGCGCACCGATGCTCGCGCTCTGGAGCGTCGTCCCGCGTGGTGGATATATCGAGCTGCTCGCCTGGGCACTGCCGGTCCTGGCGATTTATCGTGCGGTGACCCGGCCGGGGGCTGACCCATTGTCCAAACCGAGACAGGCGGCCTGGGGATTTCTTCTCGCTTTCGGATACTTCCTGAACCCGCTCTCACTCATCGTTTATTCGACCCTTGCCGTCGACTGGACCTTCGGTCGCCACGGCGTGGACTTGAAGCGGTCCGGGCGTGTGCCGCGCAGTGCCGTCGAGGGTCGCTGGGCAACGCTCTTCTGGGGACTGATCGGTCTTGGTTTGGTCGTTGGTCTGGCGCTTTGCTGCCATGTGGAGTTTCGCGCCAAGGGGCTTTCGCCTTTCGTCTTTTGCACGGAATGGGTCCCCGCGAAAATTGCTTTGCCGCTTGGCGTTGCCGGCATCGCAGTCTTACTGGGAGGCTCGATGTGGTGGTCGGGCCTCGCGGGCCGGTTGATTCAGGTGTTGCCGAAATCGCCGTGGTTCATGATCGGTACGCTCGGCGCGCTCTTCCCCTTTGCGATGTACAACTTGTGCGTCCGCGCGGGCGTAATCCCACCGGCGCAATCGCTGCCGATCTGGATCCGGGCACCCTGGTTCATCGGCGTCAACATCCGCGATGGCTTTCAGGCACTCGGACCTCTGGTGGGCTGTTCGCCGCACGGACCCGCGTCCGTGTTGATCGGCCAGGGCGTGGAACTTCCCGCAGCGGTATGGCCGAACACGGTTCGACTTCTGGAATGGCTCACGCCCGTGACGGTGGCGCTGGTCATCGTGCTGCTCGGACTCAGGGCGTGGAACGATCGGCGGGAGTGGCGGCGGTTCTGGTCCTTGCAAGGTGAGGATGCATCGCCTGGCACCGTACTCGCGCTACTTGGGCTGATCGTATCGACGGGCCTCTACCTGCTTCAGGCAACGAGCCCGAATGCGTCCTCGATTCGATATCTGGTGCCCATCTGGATCTTCCTGCCGGGTGTGCTGGCAAGCGCCTTTTGCGGCTTGCCGAAGGTCGCACTAAGGTTCGCTGCGCCGTTCTTGCTCGGCGCGTGGTGCCTCGCGCAAGTGAACCTGTGGGCGGAAATGAACCGCCCGTCGCCCCTGCGTCCACTCGCCGAGATCCTGGAGAAGCGAGGAGTGCGCGGAATGGTTGCGGAAACCCCGTTGGCCCTCATGGTGACGAACCTGTCGCACGGCCACGTCGGCGCCCTCGAATTCCGCTCGACATGGCCGAGGCTGTGGGACCGTTACATCAGCCGATTTCCCGAGGGACAGCCGGTCACGTGCGTCGTGGATACCGAGCTCGGGTGGTACGCCGGGGAAGATCCGACGGGAGCGCGGAACACAACCATTGGCGAGGAATTGCGCAAAGTCGCGAAACGCTTTCCCGGCAAGGCGCGCATTGCGTGGCGGTTCCAGCACTACGAAATCTGGGAAGTCGACCTTCCGTTGAGCGAGTTTAATTCAGTCGAAGTCGAGAACACCCCATTGCCCTCCGCGCCCGGTTCGGCGAATCTGGCAAGCGTCTCGAACACGGTACCTTGACTCGAGAGACGAACTGACCGATGAGTGCCGAACCTTCGCTGCGTTGGGGAATTCTTGGCTGTGCTCGGATTACGCGGAGAGGTTTGATTCCCGGTATCTTCGCGTCGGAAACAGGGACGCTGCACGCACTCGCAAGTCGAGATGAAGCGCAGGCGCGTGCCTGGGCCGCGGAGTTTGATATTCCGCACACTTATGGCTCTTATGAGGGACTGATTGCCGATCCGGGCATCGATGCTATCTACATCCCACTGCCCAACGAACTTCACAAGCCCTGGGTGTTCGCCGCGGCTGATGCGGGCAAACACATCCTTTGCGAGAAGCCGCTAGCTCTGAACGCCGCCGAAGCACGCGCGATGGTTGAGTATTGCCGTTCGCGCAAGGTGCTCTTGATGGAGGCCTTCATGTGGCGGCATCAGCCTCGGACCGCTGCCCTCCAACGAATGGTTGCCGAGGGCGCGATCGGCGAGCTGCGCCTCGTGCGGTCGTCATTCTCCTTCGTGATCGATCCCGGCGATTGGCGTCTCGATGCCGCGCGCGGAGGCGGAGCGCTTTGGGATGTCGGCTGCTACGGCGTCAGCACCGCGCGGCTCTTCGCACGCGCCGAGCCTGCCTCGATTCGCGCTGAGGCACGTTTCGCGCAATCGGGAGTCGACATCTCGCTTGGCGCGGTCCTGAAATTCCCGAACGGGGTACTGGGCCTGGTGGATTGCAGCTTCGAGCAGCCGTTCCGCTGTGAATATGAGCTCGTCGGTACGGAGGGCGTGATCGAAGTGCCCGACGCCTATTTGCCGCCCGAAGTTCCCCTGGCTCGGCTCCATAAGGACGGGAAGACTGAGGAGCTGAGGTTCGAGGGGGGCAATCAATACGCCTCGATGGTTGATGCGTTCGCTGACGCGGTTGCTGGAGGGGGCCAGCTTGCCTGGCCCGGGGAAGACGGACTGGCGCAAATGGAAACGCTCGACGCGATCCTCGCCGCCGCCAGGCCAGCGTGATCGTCGTCGAGCGCGGTCACCGCGAACTAAGCTAAGGGCTCAGGGGACGAAGTTCTGAACGTAGGGCGTCGCGCCGTATTCGGAGCCGGGTGCGACATTGGTGTTGATCGACACGTAGTCGCCCGCAAACCCATCGACTCGGTCCAGGAACGAGCTCCCACCCCAGAATGCGCAGCCGGGGAAGCCACCGTAGCCACCGCCGTAGCCACCGTAGGCCGGGTAGCCACCGTAGCCACCGTAGCCGCCGTAGCCGCCAAACCATGGATCCCACGCAGCTCCGGCGAACGCGTAGGTCTGGTTCAAAGCCCCAATCGCATTCCCGACGTCGGACATTTCGGCGAGGACCTGTGAGCTGATCTTTTTCATGCCGACGACCATGGACAGGACCAGGATCGTCGCGGCTAGCACCAACTCGGTGGAGATGACGAATCCGCCTTCGTCATTCCACAACCGCCCGAGCACGTTCATGGTGACCTCCTGTTGTGCGCCACCGAAGCGCAGCGAACTAGCGTTCGCCGGCCATCACGCAAGGAGCGGGATGCCCGTACACGAGCCCCAGAAGTTGAGTCGTTCCTTGGTGCTGGCGCAAGCGAACATTCAAGCCGACGCGACACCATCACTTCATGGATCGCACGATGCCTGAACGAAAAGCAAGCACGGAATGCACCGTGCCTGCTTCACAACCATCGCAAGTCAGGGCCGATTCTCCGGCCCAAGATGGGGCGTAAAGGCCATCAGACGGCGTGGGCTTCCCAAGCTCTTCGTCGTCTGAATACCGTTGACTTCGCAACGGCTCCCTGCCCTTAAAGTCACCCCATCCTGGCTTCTTCTACACAAACGAGCCGGAATGTGCAACCCCTCCCGTTTTTCAACGAGGCTGGGTCGCGGACTCCGGCTGGTTGTTTCGGTTGTTGGTGTTTGGCTTGGTGAAAGTCGGCACCGGGGCAACTTCGCTGGGCTTACGCCCCGATTCCAGCAGGTGCTTCGGCGAGTTCTCCGGTTCGGGCACGCGCATCGCGCGGAGCTTGCTCACGGCGACTTGTCGCCACTTGGTCATCTCCTCCTTGCTGATCTTACCGTCGTGGTTGAGGTCCGCGACGATAAACGCGGCGTGGAGGGGTTGACGAAGGGCCTCGTCGAACTCCTTCTCGGTCAAGGTCCCGTCGTTGTCTTTGTCCGCTTTCCGGAAAGCCGCATCGGCCAATGTCTTGCCCGCGCCTGTGATCGCGGCGTTGACTTCAGTCGGGGTGAGCTGACCATCGCGGTTCGTGTCCGCAGTTGCGAAGAGTCCCTGCGTGATGGACTTGATCCCGTCTCGCACTTCGGACGCTTCAAGCTTCTTGTCGTTGTTGCTGTCGAACGTCGTGAACAGACTCGAGGTGAGGTTTCCCGCGCCCGAGTTGGAGGAATTGTTCTTGTCACCCTCCTTTTCGGAGCGCACCGTCTCGATCATGTACTTGAGCCACGGCTTCTCGTTGAGGAAGCCGTCGCGCGCCGAACGCACTTCTTCCGGGGTCAAGCTGCCATCGCCGTTCGCATCCGCACGGAAGAAGAAGCCCCCTACGATGAGGTTGCCCGCATCGACGGCCTCTTTCTGCGAGATCTGGTTGTCGTTGTTCTCGTCGGCGATCTTGAAGAGCATTCGACCTGTGTCTTGCAGGTCCTCGAGGCTGTCGATCGGCCCGGGTAGGTCGCGCTGAGCTTTTTGCGCGAACGCCGGCGCAGCCATCATTCCCAAGGCCAACACTCCTGTGGCCCAGACCCAATGTGTTTTCCTCATGGTCTACCTCCTGAGTTCCCAGTTGCCTTCCGTTCGAACGGCAAGCCGGTGCGCCGAAACGAAACACTCGTTACGGCTGACCTGGCCTTCGCGACCACTCCCTTGCAAGCGAAGTGCCGATTTGGTACGGCTCTCCGTTTCCAGAGGAAAAACGGTGCGCACGGTTTACCTAGTCCGTCCAGAATCCCTGACTTGTATGCGACTCATGAGGTATTGATAAAGGCAGGCGTCGGTGTGACGATCGTTGCGCAGCGATGTTCCGAACAGGTCACCACTGTCGACTGGATGCGCGTGCTCTCATGGGTGCGACGATAGGTCTCGTTGCACCGTACTGAGCGGTGCGGAGGGACCTTCCGAGGAGGGGGAAGTGTAGCGCGTAAGTCGCCCGGCGTCATCGTCGGGGTCAAGGAGCCAGATGGTCCGGTCACGGAAGTAGTTGAGCAGGCTCGCGTTCTTCCTAGCAGTCATGTCACGGGCCCACACCACCCGAGCGCTGTCGATATCGGCCCGGTTGTAGACCCACTCTTGGTGTACGTTATGGTCGGTTCCGTATCGCACGATGATCAGGTGCCGTCCACCGCGTGCTTTCAGTGACGCCTCGATCCGGGCTCGGTCCCCGGTCCAGCCCGATGGTGTCATCGCCCGTGCGTGAGCGGCGACTCCAAGCTTGGCAAGGGCCATGATGAGGGTTACGGCAACAAGCGCGGGGCCGACGCGGAAGGAACGGTAGCGACTGACTGCGATTTGTCGCAGCCCCTCGACGATGAGCAGCATGACGCAGCCGAAGACCGGAGCGGCGTAGTGCGGCTGAATGCCGATCGTTAAGAGGTGCGGTACGATGAGAAGGAGACAGGCGGCGGCCGCGACCGCGTTCCAGCGGCGCCGGATGACAAACGGAATGGCCACGAACGGAATGACCAGCGGGCCGACGTAGAAGCGCCAGAGCCAGCCCAGGATCTGATCGCGGTGGTAACGCCACCATCCCACGAGTGTCTGCTGTTGCGACCATTGGTCCAGGACCCAGCCGCCGAAGAAATCGCGAATGGTGTCGTGCCGGTATTCGGGCATGGGGCTCGGACGTTGCCAGGCCGTGAAGATCGGTACGGGATTATACGCGGCTTCGTAGAGCGAGTACGGCATACGGGTTACGGAGCCCGTGATCGAACGATTGTAAAATGCCATCGCCGCGACACAGGGCACAAGGACGACCGCGGCGGGGATGAGCACCCTCGCTATGATTGTCGAGGCTGTCAAGGTGCGCGACCGGACCCACAATACCAGGAGGGTGCCGGCTGCCAGCAGCGCGACGAGAAACCCTTCAAAGGGACGGCTGTTCGCGAGCAAGACGAGGCCGATCGCCAATCCCAGCGACGTTGGAACCGTGGGACGCCGGGCAAGCCTCGGAAGGGCGCCGAAAAGGAGCGCTCCCCCGATCATGGCTGGTCCGCCCCCCCAGAAGCTTTGGCTCCATGAATAGATCGTCGACGTGACGTCGATCCCACTGTGAATCCCGTGATGGAACGCCGTCAACAGACCACCGAGGAGGGCCCACCGCGGTCGCGTCCACCCCTGGAGCATCCAGCACACCGCCGCGCTACCCAAGGCGACACCCAACCACGCGCCCACAATGGGCCGACCGGCGAACCTCTGTCCGAACGCCAGGAATAATCCCTGAGCCGGCGGGTACTTTGAGACGTACCGGGGCGTCTGCAGGATGTGAAAGCTCTCGAAGTGTTCCCAGCAAGGATGCGTCGGGTTGCTCACGCGGCCTTGCGCGAACGTGTCGGCGGCGAGGAGGTAGCTAAACTCGTCATGGTAAAAGGGCAACGGTTCGCGGAGCGCCGAGAAGCTGACGCTGACGAGCAGCGAAGCCAGACCGGACACGAGCACCGCGGCCCAGGGTATCACCGCGACGTGGCGGAATACACGGCACGCGGAGTGGACGCACGAGCTTACCACGACAATTGGCGCGGTCTTCCTGGGCTCCGAGGTGGAGATCGACGCGTCACGCAAGGTCCGTACTGGGGTTAAGGGGGCGGTGATGATGGAA
Organism: Singulisphaera sp.; assembly: GCA_027451445.1. Taxonomy (GTDB): domain Bacteria; phylum Planctomycetota; class Planctomycetia; order Isosphaerales; family Isosphaeraceae; genus DAIDJG01. The sequence continues at coordinate 15,039 of DAIDJG010000456.1, read as the reverse complement.
AGTCGAACCTCTTACACGAACCCGAAGCGCAAGCCAGGGACTGACCAAGTATCCCTTGCGCTTCGGATTCGGGTAAGAACCTCAACCTTGAGCGTAGCATTTGCCTGGTGTCAAAGCTGGAAGCCCGCACTCACGGCGTCGTTGTAGAACATCTTGACCGTGTCGAGCGAGTATTCGTTCAGATCTTTACCGATGAGCTTGAGCTTTCGCAAAAGGTCGTGCGTCACGGTGATCACGTGGCAGCCGATTTGTTCGGCGTGGAAGATGTTGAGAATCTCACGGGGGCTCGCCCAAATCAGCTCGATGTGGGGGTGCATTGCCAGCAGTTGCACCGCCGCCGCCATCAGGGGGACGGGGTCGTGCCCGGTGTCAGCAATTCGGCCAGCGAAGATCGAGATGTAAGATGACGGCCCGTTCGCGAGAGCATTTGAGGCGTCGCGCGCCTGGGCCAGCGTCATGAGCGCGGTCACGTTGAGCTTCACGCCCGCTTTCGCGAGGCGCCGGATCAACGGGATGGACGACTCGCCGTGCGTGTTCGTGATCGGGATCTTGACGTAAACGTTCTTCCCCCAATCCGCGATCCGGAGCGCCTGCGCTTCCATCTCGGCGAAGTCGTCCGAGAAGACTTCGAAGGAGATGGGGCGGTCCGGAATTGACGCCAGGACGTCGCGTGCAAAGGCGGCGTAGTCGGTAATCCCTGCGCTTCGCATGAGGGTCGGGTTCGTGGTGAACCCCTTCACCAACGGGTGCCGATAGAGGTCGAGCATGCCGGCCTTGTCGGCGCCGTCAGCGAAGATTTTGATCTTCAAGTTTGAAAGATCATGCATCGCGAGTCCCTCCCGTGCGGGTTGTCTCCAGGATCCAGGCTGTGGCGGCGACTAGACCGTTGGTCGTGAAATCGGCCGGTGGTTCGGGCCGCGGTTCGTCGTAATCGTGGTCGATGAAGATTGTCCGGCAACCGGCGCGTCGGCCTGCCTCGACGTCTTTCCAGCGGTCTCCCACCATGAAACTGGCGGCGAGATCGACGCCGTAGTCGCGGGCGGCTTCCAGAAGGAGGCCAGGGTTTGGTTTGCGACGCGGGGACTCGCCGTCCTCGTAGCTCACGCGGATGTCCCGCAAGGGGAGCTCGGCCATCAAGCGCTCGTTGATCGTTTCCACGACCTCCCGGCGCTGGATACCGCGGGCGACGTCGGGCTGATTCGTCGCTCCGATGAGCACGAAACCTTCCGCTTCGAGGGCCGCCAGGGCCTCGAAGACGCCGGGCAGGATCTCGAGCTCGTCGGTCGTCGCAGGCGGATAGGGTTTCCCTCCGCGCACTGAAGCGCGGTTGAGCACGCCGTCACGATCCAGGAACACCGCCCGTGCCGATTGACTCATCGCGTCGACTCCCATTTGGTCTCACGCGCCTTGAGCCGGGGATGGGACACCAACAGGTGCCAGACCACCGCCTGGAACGCCTCGGCATGAGGCGTGATGTGGGCCTGATTTACGGTCGGGACGATCACACACGCCGACGCGACCTGCGCGGTGTAGCCGCCGTCCTTGCCGACGATGCCGATGACAGGGGTCCCCACCTGTTTGGCGTACTGAAGAGCCACAACCAGGTTCGGGCTGATGTTCTTTTCGAGGTTGCCGCCGCCGACGGAGAGTACGAAGATCAGGTCGTCAGCACGGAGGTGGCTCGTCCGGAGCCACTCGGCAAAGATCGTCGACCAGCCCTCGTCGTTGGTGCGGGCTGTGAGCTCCGACACGTTGTCGGTTGGAGCGTAGGCCTCGATGGCGACGATCTTGCGGAAGTCGTTTACCGCGTGGGACGCGTTCGCAGCACTGCCGCCTACGCCGAGGATGAACAGACGACCCTGGCGTTCACGAGTCTGTTCGATGAGGGCCGCCATGCGCTCGATGGCCGCCGTGTCCAGCATCTCGATGATTCGGCTGGCCTCGGCCAGATACTGCGCTGCATGGTTCATGGTTTACCCACAACTGACAAGTGACGGCCTCGCGAGGTGTTGCCGCGTTTCCTCGAGACCCTCGTGGGAGCCGATCTCGTAGAACCGGTTTGTGGCCTCGAAGGCGGCCAACTGACCGGTTCGCAGCAGGTCCTGGTAGACCAGGGCCAGATCGTATGGGGCTCCGTCGGGGACGTTGTCGAAGGCGCGGCGGTGGAGGACACCTAGTCCATAGTCGATGTACCGCATCGCTCCGGTCCTCTGCACTTTATCGTAGGACAGGATTTGGCCGTTGGCGTATTCGACATTGCTCGCATCCCAGCGAGCCTCGTTGGCGAACACAGTCATCAGCCCGAGCTTGCCTGATGTGCGGTAGGTTTCTTGCACGTCGGCGTAGTTGCAATCAAGGTAGGAATCGCCATAAAGGACGAAAAATGTCTCCGACAGCTTGGGCAGAGCGCATTTGATCCCGCCGGCAGTGCCGAGGAGCCTGGGGCCGTCAAACGAATAACTGACGTTCAGACCGAACTGGGATCCATCACCCAGCAAGTCGACGACAAGCTCTCCCAGGTGTCCCAGGCAAAGGACGACGTCGTGAATCCCTTGTTCACGAAGCCGTCGGAGCTGATGGAAGACGAACGGTTCGCCCGCGACTTCGATGAGGCACTTGGGGACGGTGCGGGTCAACGGCCCGAGCCGAGTCGCCAGGCCACCCGCGAGGATCACGACAGGGAACAGCGGCTCGCTCATTGGTTGATGACCTTGGTCCCCTCGAAGTCAAATCCGAAACGAACTTCACGCAGGCCCTCCGCCTGCATGGTTTGACGGAGCCGGGAGCGGTCCTCGGCGTAGAACATCAGGAAGCCGCCGCCGCCGGCACCGATGAGTTTTCCACCGAGGGCACCGTTGCGCATCGCCAGCTCGTACCACTGGTCGATGCGGTCGTTGCTCATGCGGCCGGAGCGCTGTTTCTTGTGCTGCCAGTGCACGTTCATCAGCTCGGCAAACTTGTTGAGGTCGCCCGACTCGAGGGCGTCCTTCGTGTCGCGGCCGATCTGTTTGATGAAGTGGAGGTTGGCGATCATGTCCCGGTCGTTCGTCTTGCTCTTCTGGTCCTGTTCCTTGAGGATCTCGCTCGCGGAGCGCGTGTACCCGGTGAAGAACAGGAGCAGGTTGTCTTCAAGGTCGTAGCGCACGTGCTCGTTCAACTTGAGCGGCCAGGCCTCGACTTGACCGTTCGGCAGGAAACGGAAGCACGTGATTCCGCCGAAGGCGGCGATGTACTGGTCTTGCTTGCCGATCGGCTCCTTCAGGATGTCGAGCTCAATCCGGCAGGCCTGCTCGGCGAGCTGGCTGGGATGGACAAGATTCCGATTCTGCGTGTGCAGCGCCTTGAGCAAGGCCGTGGTGAAGCTGCCCGACGAGCCGAGGCCGGTTCCCGCGGGAATATCGGCCATACTGGTGATTTCGAGGGCCCGGTCCTGGGTCCCGACCATCCGAAGCGCTTCACGGATCAGGGGGTGCTTGATTTCGTCAACGGCGTCGACCTCCTCCATCTGCGAGTACTTGAGGAGGATTTTGGGCACGAACCGGTGATGGATCGTGATGTAAACGTACTTGTCGATTGAGGCTGACACAACGAAGCCGCTGTGCTCTTCGTAGTAGGACGGCAGGTCGGTCCCTCCACCGCCGAGCGAGATCCGGAGTGGGCTTCGGGCAATGATCACGACTGGCTCCCTCGCTCTCGGATGCGGATGACCGCAAAAAGGTTGAGGCCGAATTTGTGGTATTTGAGGTGAATCCAGCTCGGCTTGAAGCCTGCGCGGACGAGCAACGGCCAGAGGTCGCGCTGGTCGTAGTACATCTTGTGGTCGTCCATCTCCTCGGCCGGGCTCGCGCCGAGCCTGAAGGCCGAGAACTCCAGGAACGCTTTGCCTCGCCAGGTCGGAACATTGATCAGGACTGCACCACCAGGCCGTGACACGCGGAGGCAGTGCTCGAGGACCGGCAGCGGTTCCCAGAGGTGCTCGAGGACCGACGTGAGCATCACGAGGTCGAAGGCATTGTCGTCGAGTCCAGGCAAGGCGTCTTCGATCGTCGATTCGACGAACGAGAGTCCTTCGGCGGCATGCGCTTCGGGCGAGATGCGTACGTCAACGCCGGTGCCCTGGCCGAGACAGGGTTTCAAAGCTCGCAACAGCGTGGCATGGTACCCGCAGCCGAGGTCGAGCGCGGAAAAGCCCTTCCGCCCGCCGAGTGTCCGCTCGATCGCCCGGCGCGACAGGTAGACACCGAAGCGGTCGACCAGAGTGACCCCGCGCTCGCCGTAAGAATGACTCCGCATCGCATGCTCTGCCGTCGTCGTCATGCGTCGCTGTCCTCGCGCCGGTTGTTGATCATGTGGAAGAGCAGGGTGAACATGAACGTCTGGAAGCCGAGGACGATCAGCATCAACCCATACAGGCCCGGGTAGAAGATGTGGGCCAGAAGCAGGCTGCTGCGGAACCAGTTGACGAGTAACACCCCGTTGAGCAGAAAACCGACACCCGCCAGGGCTGTCGAGATGACGCACCCGCGGTCAAACGTAAACCAGTTGGCAAGGCGGCGGATCTTGCGAGGCTCGAAGTTGTAAAACACACGCGCCAGGGTGCCGAGCTGAAGCGCTCCGTAGCCGAGGGTCGTCAACGTCGTGCCCAGGAGCATCCAGTGGAGGTCGAACCCAATTCCGAAAAGATGGATCGGGCCGGCGGCAAGACCGGTCGTCAACAACAGGCCGAGGAAGAACATCAGCCAGCCGGGCTTCTTGACGAAGAAGTCGGGGGCGTAGAGAAACATGACCTTGAGGTTGATCCAGCCCGCAATCCAGGGAGACAACCAGCCCGAACGCTTGTGATGGCTGAGCCGGCCTTCGCGGTCCTTGTAGAACTTCACCGGCACCTCGGCCACCTTCAAGCGAAGCTGGGCCGCTTTCAGGACCATCTCCGAGGCATATTGCCACGACTGCGATTCAAGGCGGATTCGGTTGAGTGCCTCGCGGGTCATCGCCCGCATTCCGCAGTGGATGTCCGAGTAGCGTGAGCCGTAGATCAGGTTCAGGATCCAGGTCGTGACCGGCGTGCCGAAGTAGCGATGGAGCTTGGGCATCGCGCCCGGCTCGATCGAGCCGCGGAACCGGCTTCCCATGACGAAGTCGTTCCCTGCGTCGAGCTTTTCGACGAACGGGGCGATGTCGCGGAACTCGTACGTCAGGTCACAGTCGCCCATGATCACGTAATCGCCGCGCACGTAGGGCAGGGCGTCGATATACGCCCGGCCGAGCCCTCGCTTCGGGACGCGCAAAACCTCGGCGCCGTGCGCTTCGGCGATCGCAGGCGAGTTGTCCGTCGAGCTATCGATGATCAGGATCTGCCCCTCGCGGCCGGCCGCCTTAAGGCCTTCCTTGCACCAATCCACGAACTCACCGATCACCAGCTCCTCATTCAGGCACGGAACCACGATGGAGACGGTCTTCGTGGATACGGGGCGGAGCCGGGCCGACGGCCTCTCGGTGCGGGTGATCGTTTCAGGCGACAGGTGCGGGGGCATGGAGACCTCTCAAAGGTGAGCGACGCGGGGCGTTATTCGGTTGCCATGGTGTCGGGGACGCGAGCCTGGACGATGAGCTGATGGCCGCCCTGGGCCAGGTCGTTGACGAAGAACAGCCAGTAAAGCGCTTCCGAGATGAACCGCTTTCCGAACCCGTAGTGCTCGGACGCGGAGAACGAGCTGTAGAGCGCGTCCGGCGACAGGGCGCTGATGGCCGCCTTGTACAGGGAGTGCAATGGCCAGCCCCAGCGTCGCACTCGCTCGATCTTGCAGCCGTTGCGCTCGAGTTCCGCCACGAGTTCCGGTCCCTCGAAGTGCTGCACGTGTCCGACGAGCCGATCCATCATCCGCCGCGGTCCGCTGGGTACGGTGATGAGCAAATGCTTGCCGGTCATCCGCACAATATTGGCGACGGCGGCGTGCCAGTCTTCGATGTGTTCGAGCACCTCGGAACAAATCACGAGGTCGAACTTGCGTTCGCCGGGCCAGGTCTCCTGAGTGAGGTCGAGGCTGAGGAACTCGCACTCGGGGAGGACCGAGCGGTTCAACTCCATGACCTCGTCCGAGATGTCGCAGCCGCACGCCTCGACCTTGTGCCGCGCGACGATATCGCGGAGCAGGAACGGCTGGGCGCAGCCTGTGTCGAGGACCGTGGAGAAGTCGAGCCGGCCGATCATGTTCAGCAAGAGCCGCCGACGATGCCGAGGGGCAGGGGTGTAGCGATGGGCGTTGTCCCAGGCGGCGACGACGTTCTTCGCGTTGGCCGTCGCCAAGATTTCTTCGGTCTTCATGCGTCAAACCTCCCGGCCCGAGCGTCGTTGATCATCGACTCGATCGAGTCGCGCAGCGCTTCGACCGACGTCCGCTTGTTGGCCCAGCCGCGTTTGCGGATCTTGGTCGTGTCGAAACGCACCACCGGCACATCGCCCTTCCAACCGCGATCCCCGCCGGTGTAACGATAGGCGACCTCACTCAGCCCCAGTTGGCGCCTGACGAGCTCGGCGATTTCGCGGACCGTGACGTAGTCTTCGGTCGCAACGTTGAATTCGTCGAACTGTTGCCAACCGGAGTCGTGCAGCAGGAGAAGGGCGTCGAGGACGTCGTCGACGTGGATGTACGACTTGCTCTGGAGGCCGTCACCGAGAATGTCGAGGCGGGACGGGTCGCGAAGGAGTCGGCGGATGAAGTCGTAGGCGACACCGTGCGTTTGGCGGGGGCCGACCACATTGGCAAACCGAAACGCTGCTCCGTGCAGCCCGAACATGTGACAGTACGAGCCAATGAGCGCCTCGCACGCCAGCTTGCTTGCACCGTAGGTGGAGATCGGTCGGAGCGGGCTATGATCTTCCGCGACGGCCTTGGTCCCGACGTCGCCGTAGACCCCGCTGCCCGACGCGTAGATCAGCCGTTCGACGCCGTTGAGCCGCATGGCTTCAAGGATGTTCTGGGTCAGGAACGTTCCTTCCCAGAAGTCGATATCGGGTTGCGTGGCGGCCTTGGCGATATCGGGGTTCGACGCGAAATGAAACACCACCTGCGATCCCGCCATGGCCTTGGTCAGGGTATCCAGGTGCTTGATATCACCTTCGACGAACTCCAGCCGGCGGGTTTCGTCGAGACCTTTCAGGTGCCACGTGCGGCCGGAACTGAGGTTGTCGAAAACCACCACAACGGCATCGGGCCGCTCCAGCACGCGCCGGACCAGGTGGCTGCCGATGAAACCTGCGCCGCCCGCTACGAAGAAGCGAGTCATTCCTGGCTCCCGTCCTTCCATCCCTAGGACGCCGAATCGCCACGTCGCGGATTCGGCGGTTTCTATCTAATTCGAGTTGGAGCAGAGACTTAAGGAAGCTGTTCCATGGCTTGATCCGCGTTGGCCACGGATCCGCCGCCGCTGGGCAGCGGACGTCTACAACTCAAGCCTAGAACAGGTTTGCGGCACGAACGAACTGAAAACGTGCGATAATGAGGGAATGCGGACTAGGTGGCCAAGAACGGCCGAGCGGCGAAAAATGGTTCGTGTAATAGTCACTTGGCTTTAGCGGCAGGTCGAGTGTGCTTGATTGATGAACGCCGTCGTTGGGCCCGACCATGTCGATCTTGGGAATGTTTGGTAACCGTAACGCTTCACCTATTTACTGAAGTCCGCTCGCGCAAATGACAGTGGCCAACTTGCGTTCGGTAACGATGACCGTCATAATGAACGAAATGTCAGTCATGAAGCGTGGCTTGAAAGAGGCAGAACGACCATGGACGCACGACTGCATTGCCAGGTGACCCCCGGGCAGTTTTCCGACGAGTTCGCGATTAACGGCGGCGAGTTTTCGTTGTTCGCGCCGAAGCAGTTCGTTGAAGTTGGACGAGAACCACGCAACGGCAATTCTGTTGAGGGTTGGCTGCTCGTCGAAGTGGTCGAACAGGACGCTCAAAAGGCCCTGGTCAGGCTTCCAGGCGAAGCTTTTGAAGTCGGGTACTTCGTCACCGTGCCCAACGCGCGGCTCAAAACCGCAAACAAAAGCCCACAGAAGCAGTCATGATTCTCAGCAATCGGGAAATCCATAATGCGTTGGATTCTGGGCGCCTAATCATTCGTCCCGAGCCCGTGCCACGGCAGAAAACCTCGGAAGCACCGTCGCCGTATGATACGCACTCGGTCGATCTGCGCTTGGCTCCGGAAATCTCGATCCCCACGGCGGGTCCGTTCTCCTGGGACCTGATGCAAGCGGGAAAGTTCGCCGACTTCTTAGCAAGGAACTCCAAACAGCTCAGGATTGCTGAGGAAACGGGATATCCGCTCGAACCCGGTACATTCGTTCTCGGGAAGACGATCGAATGGATCGAGTTACCAATACTGAAGTCCCGAAAGCACTGCCTGGCCGCAAGAATCGAAGGGAAGAGTAGCCGGGCTCGTTGCGGGCTTCTGGTTCACTTCACCGCGCCCACGGTTCATCCCGGCTTCAAAGGCACTCTCACTCTCGAAATCATCAACCTGGGTCCCGTTCCATTCGTGCTTCGGCCAGATATGCCTATAGCTCAATTGATTGTCGAAGAGGTCAAAGGTATACCATACGAGAACCCAAGCCAATTCCACGGGCAGCATACTCCGGAAGGGCGGATCCATGAGTAACGCAGTTTGTCGGTAGCGAGCGCGGGACATGGCGTAAGACGGACACAACATCAGGTCCACTGACGTTTTTAATGCCTTTAAATCGATATCACACTATCCTAGCGGAACATCTGCCCACGGCCCACGGCCTCGAACGCGTTTCGAAAATGTTCGATCGAGGGCTCGCGCTGGTTCTCGGGCCAAACGATGGCGACCACGTCGAAGCGAGCCGGGTGATCGAGTAGTCGGTGTTTCTTGAGAAACTCGAGAGCGGCCAGGGTGAGCCTTCGTTGCTTCTCGGGCGTGACCGCCTCGGCCGGAGCGCCTTGCCTCCGCGACTTCACCTCGACGAAGACCAGCGTCTTGCCGTCACGGGCGATCAGGTCGATCTCGCCGCGCTTCGTGCGAAACCCGCGCAACAACACTCGGAACCCCTGGCGCCGGAGGAAACGAGCCGCGGCGCGTTCACCTTGATCGCCGAGGAACCGATTCAGGAAGGCTCGTACGATCGATTTCATGATGCATGATGAAGTTGAGGATGAGGCGCATGACCGGTGCTCGTGATCGCTAGTGGACTCCCAGGTTACGCTCGATCTCGTTAGCCTCGTCGCTCCAACCTCCTTGGAGGCGAGATCCGGAGAAAAAGCCCTTGGGAGGCTTCGATCGGACGCGTCCGACTTTCTCTTCATCGTCGGCGTCGGTCGTGAGGTCGTCGTCGTCGGCGCGGCGCGATGGTCGAGCGGTGGCACAGCCACCTAAGGTTGCGGCGAATAGGGAGAGAGCGGAGAGGAGCGTCCGTCGATTCATCATGGCACCACCTGCGCTATGAGTGCGGCGCGACCGTCATGAAAACTCGCAGGTGATGCTCGAAGCCGGCAACGCGCCGAGAAGGCCGCCGGAACGTTGAGAAGATGCGACGTGATCGCGCGGCATCGTGCCACGAACGCCGCTCCTCGTCTAGACCGGTTTCGATTCCTCATGAAAGCTCCAGCCGACGAGCAAGGCCCCCAGTCCGAGAAAGGGGAGCAAGCCGACAATGACAAAAATCGGAGCGAAGCTCCCCGCGGCATCCTTCACCGCACCGGCCACCGGATGGAAGCCAGCCGCACAGAGGTTACCCAGACCTCCCAGGACTCCAACGATTAAGCCCGTATGGGATGCGGAGACCTCTTGCGCAAACGAGAAGTAGTTGGCCATGAAGGCGGCCGTCCCCATCGCCATCAATCCGATCATGAGGACGACGAGTGCGTCGCTCTTGATAGCCCCGACCCAGACCCCGCTCGGTATGAGCAGCGTGCAGCCGATCATCACCGCGGCTCTGGCACGCTGCGGGGTCATCCCGAGGCGGGAAAGCCAGCGCGAGAGCGTACCGCCCATCAAATTCCCGAAGTCCGCGGCCAGGAAGAGGATCGCCGTCAACAGGCCGACAGAAAGTTCCTTGCTCGAGCCGCCAAGTCGGAAATAAGCGTCGAACTGGCGCGCGAGGGGAAGCAACCCGGCGAGTTCCCGATCCTCTTTCAGATACGTTGGCAGCCAGTTCACGAGGAAGTGCCAGCAGACATTGATCGTGACGGAAACGAGCGCAAGAATCCAGAACCTCCGCATCCGCACGACCGAGCCAAGGCTTTCGGCCCATGGCGCACCTTTCAGCGCGGAAAGCGGAATCACCCGCGCAAGGGCAAGCAGCCCAACCATGAGGAGCGCGATTCCCCACCAGATCGCCGATCGGCCAATCCAGTACGACGAGAGCGCTACGATCACCGAGATGGCGATGAGCGAACCAAACGCCAGCATGACCCCGGGCGAAAGCGACTGAGACCCATCCTCTTCGGAGGGGGCAGGGGCCTTTCGACCGCGAAAGACGTCGCGAAACGGTCCCCCCGCCAGGGCGAGCCACACGCCGACCCAGAGAAATCCCAGTGCCCCCACAGCGACGAACGCCGTGCGCCAACCGTAACGGGCTGTGAGGAGTGTGACCACCACCGGCGTGATCACAGCGCCAATGGCGGCCCCTGAGTTGAAAATGCCGTTGCCCAAACTACGGTCCGCTGGAGGCAGAATGGTGCCGGTGACTCGCAAGGCGCAGGGCCAATTAAAGGATTCGCCGACCCCCAGCAGTGCGCGCATCAGCAGCAGAATCGCGAGACTCGGAGCGTAAGCAGCGGCGATGCCCGCCAACGACCACCAGGCCACCGCAATGGCATAACTCCACCGCACGTTCCAGCGGTCGACGAGGAACCCAGCGGGCACCTGGAACAGCGCGTAGGTCAATTGGAACGCCGCCAGGACCCAGCCAAAGTCGGCGTTCGTAAGCCGAAATTCCCCTTTGATTTGCGTTCCCACGAGCGTCATCGCCTGCCGGTCCATGTAGTTGAGGACCGTCGACGCGAACATCAGCCAGCAGATTCCCCAGGCCCATGCCGTCGCTCTGCCGACACTGTCCGTCGGCTCAGAAGATGCCACACCGGTCGTTATCACGAGACGCTCCTCCGCGCGGGGGAAATCCCGCTCCTCGCATCACCTACCGCGCAGGGAACCGGGGCGGGTCGAACGGTCCTAGATTGCCAGAACCCCCGTCGGGTCGCAATCGACTACAGCCGTATCGCAGAACTGTCCCCGAGAGCGCGGTGGGGATATGATGCCTAGAGAGCCGCGTGCCGATCGCGTGGAAGGATTTCAAGTTGCGGCTGTCGGCACGCAGGACGTTGAGTCGGACCTTCAGGAGGCAGCCGGACGATGAACCATGCGAACCAAGCACCCAAACGTCGGCGCTTCTGGAAGATTGGGCTCGCCGGTTTCCTACTCGCTTTGTTCATCGCTGCCGCGGGACTACCCTTCTGGCTCAACAGCGGATCGGGTCGACGATGGCTGGTTTCGCGAGCGAACCAGGCACTCGCGCCGGGGGGCCTCCGCGCGGATTCATTCCGCTTCTCGTGGTTTGGGCCTACCGTCATTGACGGGTTCGCTTTGATCGATCATCAAGGAGAACACGTCGTTGCTGCGTCTCGAGCCGTTTGGGACCGTAATTTGTGGCAGGTTCTTTTTGATCGTCCGCGTTACGGTTCGCTCCGGCTTCAGGGCGCGACGCTGGATGTCGAACGGAAGGCCGATGGGACGATCGACCTTTACGAGACACTCAAGCCCATCCTGAAGCCCAATCCCAAACTCGATCTGAGTGTCGTGGTGGAACAGGCGCGACTTCGTTTTCGGAGCACCGGCATTCCCGAACCGGTCAACGCCGAGAGGGCGGACCTGACGCTCCACTTTGCTCCCGCGCCGCATCCCCTGACGTGGAGCCTGGAGCTCACGAACCATCGCGATTCCCAGCGAACGGAAACGCTCACCGTTGCCGGTCAGTATGAGCGGTGGCGGCCTGGAGCCGGGGATGCGCCCGACCTGGACGTAAGCGTGAAAGGAAACGCCTGGCCCTGGATGGTCGATGTTGCCGGCGTCTCGGCGCACGGCGTCTATCAGGGCGAGATGAGTTTCCGCCGGCGCGCACGCCAGTGGGCGCTCGATGGTGGTGTGCAGCTTGCGGCGGTTGAAGCCGCGAGCCCTCGCCTTCAAGGCGACCGGATCCGTTTGGATCACATTCGCGGAGACTGGCGCCTGGTTGAGACCGAGAGCGGGTGGGACATTCTGCGTTTCGACGTGAACTCGCCGGTCGTCACGCTCCGGGCAAGTGGCAAAGCCGAAGGAAACCAGACGGTCGAAGGAACGGTCGATCTCGTCGCGTTAGCCAGGCAGCTTCCCCACGTGCTCGATCTGCGGAACGACACGACCCTCGAACAAGGATCCGCCAAGCTGACGGTCTCTGGGAAGAGCGAGACGGGTCGCCAGGTTTGGGAGATGGCCGCACGGCTCTCCGACCTACGGTTTCGAAATCAAGAACGGATCATCACGCTCCGGACCCCGGCAGAATTCTCGGCGGCTGTCATTCGCACCAAGGATTCGCTTGCTGTTGAACGGGTGGCGCTCAGTTCCGAATTCTTGAACCTCGAAGGGCGCGGTGATGTGGATCGCGGCGTTGAGCTATCGGGCAACTTTGATCTCAAAGCACTGCAACATCAACTCGAGGACGTGGTCAAACTCGGCCGACTCGAGCTTGCCGGCCGAGGCGACCTGAAAGGCCACTATCAACGGAAGGGCGACCGGTTCGACGCGCGGATGGAGTCGGACATTCGCGACATCCGAATCGAAGGGTTGCTCCCAACGCTGATCCACCAAAACGAGGCTCGGATCGAGCTCGCGCTCGACGGGTTTGCGAATCAGACTGGCCTTCCGACCTCATGGGTGTCAACGCGCGCGAAAATCGAGTCAGGGACCGTCGTCGCCGACGTCGCGGCCAAGTTGGAAAACGCCGCTGTCGCCTGGAACGTCTCCGCCAAGGCACCGCTTTCCTTGGGCGATCGTCAACAGCAAGCCCAAGCGTCCTTAACGGCTCGTTCTCAGGGGGAAACCGTTACTGTCGAACGCCTGGAACTCGGGCTTGGCGACGAGCGGTCCGCTCCCGTGCAGCTCCTGGCACGTGGTTCGGTCGATCTCCATCGCGGCGCGATCACTCTTGTGCCATTCGACGCCAACGCCAAATCGCAAGCCATCGCGCTGGGGTCGGAGGGAATTCACGTGTCGGGGATTGGTTCCGCGGACGGATTCCGTGCCGAGCTCAGTCTCGTGGGCGACATGGGTGAACTCACACAACGGCTTGCGCCAGGACTCAATGGATTGCACGGCACCTGGACGGCTCGGGCTGATGCGCACTCGAAGGCCGATGGAATTCAGTTGAGTGCGCGAGTCGTGGCCACCGATGTTTCTGAGCGATTCGAAGGGCCGGTCGCTGTTTCCCTGGATGCCTACGCCCCGCGGATGACAGACGCGATCGACATCAACGAGCTGGTTTTGGCGAGCCGGTTTGTGACGGTGGAAGCCTCAGGGCGGCTCAGTGAACCCGGTGGAAAGCGCCAGGTCGCGCTGCGCGGCACGGTCACGCCGAACTGGGAAACGCTCGAAAAGGAAGCGAGCAGGATCGAACCCAAGGCACATGTCGCGGGACGGCCGGGCACGCTCACCCTGAAGGGGGACCTTGACGATCTCTCGTCGAAGGCGCTTAAGAAGTCGCTACAGGGAGAGGTGGGTTTCGAACTGAGCGAAGCGAACGTGTACGGCATGCGCATGGGACCAACGCCCGTCATTCTGCGGTTCGACGAGACGCTAAGCCTGGCGCCGATCGATAGTGCGATCAACGAAGGGAGTATGCACCTTGAGCCGTCCCTGGTGTTCGATGAGCAAGAAGGAATGAGCGTGCGCCTGGGCGCGGAATCCTGGGTGCGGGACGCCGTGATCAACGACGAAGTATCGCATCGTGTGCTGTCCTTCGTCGCGCCGGTGTTGGAAAATGCAACGCGCGTGCGAGGGCGAGTGTCGGTTGCGCTTCGGGAAGCGGAGTTTCCAATCACCGGTGGTGCCGAGCGACACGCGAAGGTCGAAGGCGGCGTGACGTTCCAGGACGTGGAGTTCGTCGCCAGTCCACTGGTCGACGACCTGTTCAGTGTCGTCGGCGTCGATTCCCGAACGTCGCTAAAACTCAACGCGCCGGTATCGCTGGCGATCGCCGATCGCCGGGTGCGCACGGAGGGTCTGTCGCTCCCGCTGGGGAAACTGACAGCGATCGAGTTGAGCGGCTGGGTTGATTTCGACCGCAACCTGTCGATGACAGCCAGTGTGCCGGTGACGCCTCAGATGGTTGGCAATCGAGACTTCCTCAGCGATGTCGTCGAAGGTGCCCGGATCAGTGTGCCGATCAAGGGCACTCTCGGAAAGCCACGGATCGATCGCGATGCATTCAAAAAGGGCTTGGCGGGACTCGGCAAGGAGATGCTGGAACGCACTGCGGTTCGCGGCGCGGCCGAGCTTTTGATGCGGTTGGCACGCCCTCGAGGAGAGAATGATGCGCCGCCTCCACCTCGACTCACTCCTGGTGAGCGCCGGGAACAAAGACGCCAACGCCGGATGAATCGCCAGGGTGTCCCGCAACCGTAATTGCCGCGGGAGCATATTTCTGCGCGGTTCACGATTGCAAGCCGAGTTTGCCTCATACAGGCGCTTCGATCATGGCGCGTGTCGCGCGAAGTCGCCTCGACGCCCTTCCCTCGATCGCTACAATCCCTCGGGAGCACAGGGTACGCGCGGAAGGGATAAGGATTCGCTGATGCGGTTGAGTTGGCGGTTGTCGTTGATGCTGGCGTTGGTCTTCGCAGTGCAGGGGGCATTCTGGCCGATGCTGGCCGTTCACCTCCACGACCTAGGCATCATGGGGCGGGAACGGGGCTGGATCTTCGCCACGTTGGCGTTGGGCTCCATGGTGATGCCTCTGGGGGCAGGACATCTTGTCGATCGTCG
>DAIDJG010000455.1 GCA_027451445.1 Singulisphaera sp. | reverse complement strand
GGGGGACTGGCTCCGAGTCTTCGAGGTGCCTGTCCCCCTTTTCTGGCGGAGCGGGAGCGTGGAAATGGGGACAGGCACCGTCCGAAGACGTCCGGAGCCAGTCCCCATTTCCACGCTCCCGGGACTTGTGGGACAGACTCTGAGCATGGCAAGAATTCGGCGCGCCAGATGGTCATTGATCTCGTGATGCCGGGGGACTGGCTGGGAGACACCCGTCGTCGGGTTCCGATACCAATCATGCCGCGCGCCATGTCGGACCAACACGTAGCCGAATCCCTCGATCGCGCGGACCAGGTCGACTCGCTTCACGGGACCACCAGCTCGTCGACCTTGCGAATGCCCGGAAGGTCCCCATTCGTCAGATCGTGATACAGGTCGACCAGCTGATCCTTCAGATCGTCCAGAGTCTCGCCCTGGGTCCAGTAGTCCGGATAATCGACGAGGTACCCAAGGAAAGCATCTCCGTCTTGCCAGTGGACGAATTTAATAGTGTGCATTGGCGATCTCCTGGACCCGCGCGCCTCGTATGGATTTTATTCGGAGCGGAGCTGGCGGGCAATCCACTCACCGGATGCAGCACCAAGGTTCAGAGTCGTGCTGCAGGCATGTCCGCTGGATCGACTCACAAGAACTGATGCCGCCTATCTCCAGAATTCCCACCACTTCTTCACTGGCCGACGCCTTTCGAGTCTTTCGTACGGTTCGTCGGCCGCCCCGGAGATATCTCGGTCATGTCGAAAGCCCGTCAGCGCGTGTGCAACCTCAACGGGGATGTCGAAGATAAAGTCCGCATCGCCCCGACTGATTTGCTTGGCTGTCAACCGATCGCGGACGGGGATAAACTGAGCGGGCGGGTCACCCTCAGCCTCGAGGTGGTCGATACCGTGCTGCGAATCGTGTGTGATGGACCACAGCCGCTTGCCATCCTTCCAGCCGCTCGCCCTGCTGTACATAACATGCTCTTCGACGAAGCACGTAACGACTTCTCCACCTGTGGACAGTTCCGAGACAGGCTCGGTCTCCTCGACAACCGAGTGATTTGCGACGACCAGATACCAGCCGGTTGGAAGCTCAGCGCCGAGAAGCGGCGAGTCCGGTACGTCCTCATGCTCGCCTGTACCGGAGACTCCGAGCTGGCGGCGTACCGCCTCCGCATCTTTGCCACGTACCGCCAGCCACGACAGCGAAAATCCCATGGTGCACGCTGACCGATGTTTGGAGCCTAACGCGGAATCGCAACGGAAACGGCCGCCCGTACACGCGATGATACCAAGAAACGCGTCGCGGCGACCTTGTTCCGCGAAAGCGCGAAATTAGGATAACGACAAGTAACGATATGAATTCCCGACTGTGGATGCCAGTTCGCCTCGGTTTGGATCGGCGACGTCCCTTGACGGTGCGAATAACGGGTGTGAAAATCGATGGGGTACTTCTGCACAGGAGACCGGAATGGATGACGTATTGACGATCGACGAGATCAAGAATCGCTTCGCGCCGGACTGGGTACTCATCGGTGAGCCGCAGACGGATGAGTTCCAGCGACTCCGCGCGGGCAAGGTTCTATTTCACAGTCCGGATCGCGAGGAGGTGTACCAGAAGGCAATTGAACTGCGTCCGGGGAATTTCGCATTCCGTTACCTTGGCGAACTGCCAGAAGACATGGCGTTCGTCCTATGATCCACGGTTTTAACTCCAGGACGGGTCTGATCCTCGTCGAGGCGGAGATCTCTGGGCCGACAGGTAAGGCCGGAGCAACGCTCGTCCTCGATACGGGAGCCACCAGCACGTCTCTCAACGTGAGCGTGCTTCGCTCAATCGGCTACGATCCTGATGCCGCCGCCGAGCGCGTCCAGATGGCTACTGGTACGGCGGTGATCATGGCTCCTCGGTTGATGATCAATCGTCTGAGCACCTTGGGCCGGCATGCGATTGGGCTTCGAGTACTGGCCCATAGCCTGCCTGCCGAAGCCGCTGTCGATGGCTTGCTCGGCCTGGACTTCTTCCGAGATCTGGCCCTGACGATTGACTTTCGGGCTGGGCAGATCGTTCTGACGTGAGGCGACGACGAAATCGCCGTCTCCTCGCATGAGGATTTCAAGCGACTGCAAGAACGCGGCCGCGGTCCGCTTCAGTCCCGTGATTCGCTTGAATGTCCGAGATGCTCAGCGAGAGCCGCTAACCTCTTCCGAAACTCCCGCTCGCTCTCATGGTGATATGCGACCGCGTTGGCTGCACTCAGCAGCTCAGTCCGCGTCCATACGCCATCCTCCGTGAAGCCGACCGCGTTAAGGAACGTTGGGCACGCGCAGGTCGCGTAAATCTCGAACCGCTCGGGAAGCCGAATCTCCGCCCGGGCCTTCGGTGAAACCACGCTCTCGTCAACAACTCGCTGACCCGCGGGTGCTGGCCGGCCTTGCTCCCAGACAAACAGGGCACGCGGCCCGTCCCTGCTCTGCCATTCGAGGTGCGACGCCCCGCATACGGGACACGGCAGGTCCGGCTTCGGAATGTAGGTGTCGAACATGCCCATGTGCGTGGTGCCGGCTCTTGAGAAAACTCAGCCGCGGACCATTGGCGACAGGAATCGGTGTGGCGTCAGTCCGCCGGACGAGTCTGTCGGAGCCAGGCCGTGAACGGGGCCTCTTTCGGGAACTCGTACTTGGCGTACCGCCGCCACGTATCCCCGGTTCGCACCCAGAACACTCCGGTGTTCATCGGCAGACGGAACACCAACTCCGAAAACGCGATCTTCTCGTTCATCACCTTGGCCGTGATTGGCCTGGCGAACACCAGCCGGACGTGATCCCCTTGCTCGGCCTTCTTGAACTCGTCGGCTTGATACAAGCTTTCGTCGTGGCACGACTCCAGCAAGCCGATGGTGGCTTTCACGCCGTCGGCAATCCCCTTCTGAGCAAACGCGAGTGGCTTGGCCTCCAGGCGCCCACTGGCCCTGGGTGATTCGTCCGCGGCGAGCGGTGCGGCGAACCACACGACGACCGCAGCAACGATGCATCGCATGCCTTCGACTCCTCGGTCAAACGCCCCGGTTCGATGGCCCTTTGCCAAGGGGTCCGCAGGAGCCTTCAGTTCGGCGTCACAACGGCCAATCGATCGCAGGCAGAGGCTGCCACCACGGGGCGTCCACCCGCGCTTTATTGTATGCCTTCCGCCAGGGCCGGCCCACCGCCTCGTCCATTGCGAATTCCAGCCCCCTTGAGCTCGTACTGTTCGACCACCGATCCCAGATTTCTCAAGAGGCTCGGATCTAATTTGGCTTCCGCGGCCAACGCCGACGCGACCTCCGGGTCCTGGCTCAACTCTGCCAATGCTCGGTAACTGATGTTGATGAATTCGGCCCTCGCCAGGGCGCTCAAGTTGCGGGATGGATCGCTTGCGGTCGCCGTGACGAACCCACCGGGATCGGGAAATCCGCTGTCATCGCTGGCCAGAATCACCGAGTCGCCGAGCCACGCGCCGTGGAATGTTGACGTCCCGCGTGGGAAGCAGTCGGCGATCAACAACTTCAGGGCTCGCAGGCAGTGGTCGCCCCGCAACAGCCCCCAGAACTTGGAGGCCTCGCCGAACCTGGCCGGGTCGAGGTACTGGCGCTTTGTCGGATTTACGACCAGGAAGTAGGCCCCCATCACAGTCACCCTCGCCGACTGACGACCCGTTTCACGGGGTTCACCGCAATCCGTATTTAGCTTCCCATCTGCGCTACCAGCCATCTCGTTTAAGGGCTGCCCGCCATCGGTATTCTCGCTTCAACTCGGAGTGAGTTGCAGCCCTCCTGCGTGCCTCCGACGCCTCCCCAGCCCAACCCGGCGCTTCCGGTCCCCCGGCTGCGGCTCTCTCCTCCGCCTCGCGCGCGTGGCGGGCGGCGACCGCCTCCAGGAACGCCTGATATTCGGCCATTTCCTCATGAGTGTAGAACTCGCGACTGTTGTCGGCGAGGCGATGTCGCCGAATCTGGACACCCCAACCCAGCGCGGCCCCGAAACACGCGACAAGCAGCAGCACGAGGCGAAGCCGCACTCGGACGAGGCGCCTTAGAAACACCGAGAGACGCGGCCTCGGCGGTTCGAAGCATTGCGCGCACGAAGGAACGGTCGGGTCCTGGAATGGGGCGCCGCACCGATGGCAGGACGGGCAAAGTCTCGATACGCTCGTTGGATGCGGTTGCATCGTCTCACCGGCTAGAAAAGCGTTTCACGACCAGATTCAGCGGCCGATCGGCACCCAACGGCAGTGTGCGCAGCAGTATCGCTCGCCCCCTGATTCCTCATCGACCGTCGCCGTCTCCAGGACGTACCGGCCCGGCTCGATCCCGACCGGCACGGCCTGGCCGATGCACGCGCAGTCCTCCGCGGGTGCAAAGCGAACCTCCGCCGCCGGCCCAGCGGCGTGCTGGAGCAGCAGGACACCCGTGCCAACCGTCACTCGCTGCCGGTGTCGATGCCAATCCAGACCCGGCCGAGACAGCCGGGACACGAGCCAATCGCGCTCGCCTTCACCGCCCGTGTCCCAGCCGACGAACGTGATCCCAGGTTGACCGGGCAGTCGCAGCCAGTTGGCCTCATAGATCATCGTGTCCGGCCCGGACGCGACGATGACGACCCCAGGACCGGCTCGGAAGAGATCGAACGGCCGTCGCGCGTCGCAGGCCCGATCGTAGTCGGCCTGGGTCCCCGGCCAGAAGCCGACCAGTTCGTGCGGCAGGACGATCAGCGGGCCCCCGTCGTTGCAGAAGGTCTGGCTCCACCACGCAACGCGGGACATCGGCACCTCCGGTCGCTATCGCACGTACTCAGCGGCCCAAGGCCGCCGGCCTCTGGGCGTACATCTTACCAGAAGGCCCCCAGCGCGGCCGGAACTGGCTGAAGCACGAGGTTCGGCGGTTCACTCGCTCCGGTTCCGTCCCGCCACCCAGACTAACTGATCTTCCGGAAATGCGCGGTGGCCCGAACGCAACTGGTCCGAAGTGATCGCTCCTCCGGGCTCGGTCAGGAATTCCTCGATGTCAAACTGTTCGCCGAACCAGTGGATGACGAAAGCAACCTGTCCATAAGCATCGGCGGTGTCCGCGATCAGGCTTGACGCCTCCCCATCGAGCACAAACCCTTGACCCGCCGACCGGACCCGGCCGCAGCTACAATGGTAGCCGTCCCCGACGAGGAAGGTGCGACAACCGATGCCAATCGCAAGGTGAACCCATGGATTCCGGGTCGGCCAAATCGTCATGTCGCTACCCTGTGGAGACGGTAAGGCCTCTACCGTTTCATCGGGCATTGCGACGATGAGTCCAGAGCACATGCCGGGTCTCCCCCGATGACGTCGAGCCGCCTCACGGCCGGGTTCCACGGCCCGCGCAGTGGATCGGCTGAATCGTTTCTTGAAACGGACCTCCCCTATTCCAGTGGCGGAGGCCGCTCTGTTCCCAACGACTGGATTCGGCGTCGTATATGAAGGTCCAGGCCGTCGAGGTCGAAGTCGTCCGACGGCTTTACCCTTCGCCGTATCAAGGCGAGGGCTTCCGCGAACTCGCAGCAGAGGCGATCGAAGTCGGTCAGCGAAAGCACCGCTTCATCCGACTCGAACAACTTCTCGGCAAATACGAACTGACTGGCGTAAGCGATCTCAAACAGCCGAGCTTTGCGCCGAAACCGAAGGTATGGCAGCGTCGCCAGGCGGACTTGAAACCGTTTGTCCATCGACCTCAAGGACGAGGTAATCGCCTCACTGGTCTGGCAGTGGGCGTAGATATCGACTCGCTCGATGGCTGCTCCGAAGCTCTGAGGTGCGGCAGACATCACGTACTCGGCACAGCGATTGACGCAGGGGCCGGCGGCCATGCCGTTGTAGGTGACGATGAATGGTACGACTTCCACCGCGACTTGTCCCCTTGGATGTCAAACGGCACATTTCAGCGCCTCGATCCGCTGAGACAAGCGATAATAGCACAAAATACTCCGCGGCGGGTCCGCGACAATGCGAGACTGGGCGTCTGAGTTCAGCGTGTTGGGACTGGCCCGATTTACATTCGCGTCGCACACATATTGAAAGTAATAAGATATAATAATCTATATACAATCAAATCGAAATGCCATTCCGTTTACTAAGAGTCTGTCCCGGAAGTGGAGCGGAGCCGGAAAACGGGGACTGGCTCCGAGTCTTCGAGGTGCCTGTCCCCGTTTTCCGGCGGAGCGGGAAGCGAGAAATGGGGACAGGCACCGTCCGAAGACGTCCGGAGCCAGTC
>DAIDJG010000454.1 GCA_027451445.1 Singulisphaera sp. | reverse complement strand
GGGGGACTGGCTCCGAGTCTTCGAGGTGCCTGTCCCCCTTTTCTGGCGGAGCGGGAGCGTGGAAATGGGGACAGGCACCGTCCGAAGACGTCCGGAGCCAGTCCCCATTTCCACGCTCCCGGGACTTGTGGGACAGACTCTTAGACGTAAACTCAAACGCCGTCTCCACGTAGGGCCGACCCCCAGCGGTAGTTCGTGGCGTGCTCAACGCGCGCATGAGCATCACAGCCGAGCCGATCGCCGTTATCGACTGGGGCGCATGTTGCACGGATTCAGCGCACGTGGCGTGAGATAACCACGTGTGTCAATGATCACTACAAGCGCGACCTCGGCGCCGGAACACCCACTTCCCTCGCGATGTCGCCGGAGTGACACTTTCTCATTATCCCGAGGATTAGTGACAATTTTTGAGTGTTGCATCCATGGTTCCAGATACATGGCAGCTAACGCTATTGGGTATTGTCGATCACCCATGGGAACCACCGTTCCGATCGGCAATCACGCTCAACGATGAATCTCTGACCAAGAGCTTGCAAAGTCGGCTTTGCGGATTTAGTCTTCATTATCAATCCTACGACACGTCGTTTGTGTCGTTTACCGGACCGCGAAGACGCAGCGTTCGACTCACCCAACTTGCGGCACTGTTCCTCGCGTAAGCAGCACGCCGGTTTGAGTTCCAACCGTTGTGCCCGTCCTCATTCGCCTCGCGTCATTGCGATGGCGAGAGGTGGGCCGAGGCTAGAAACCGCTGGCGTTCTTTCCTTTCAAGAACCACCCGGCAAACTGCATCTTCGCAACGCCTTTGGGAGCAAAGCGCGGGGTGGTCCCTCGGCTTTCCTTACGAAAATGCTATCTCAAGACACGCACGATGGGTCGCTGCTGGCAGAACTCGACCGTCTGCGTCGCTCTGTTCTCGACCTGAAAGAAAGGCTCCAGGAAACCGAACGCGTCGAAGAGCAGCTTCGGCTGGTCGTCGACCTCGCGCCGGATGGCGTCGTGCTGATCGATGAGGACGGTCGCATTGGCTTGGTCAATATACTGGCCGAGCAATTGTTCGGTTACCAACGCGCCGAGCTGCTCGGGAAGCCGTTCGAGTTGCTGGTGCCGGCGCAGCTTCACGGGAAGAGTCTTGTTTGGCCGGGCGATTGCACGGTGGAAAGGATCGCCGTCCTCGGCCGCCGGAAAGATGGCACACTCGTCCCCCTGGAGATCGATCTCGCGGCGTTCCAGACGTCGCACGGTCCCTTGATCCGGGCGTCCCTCAGGACTGTCGGCGAGAGAGCGCGTGCCGAGACACTCGCCTCGTCGCCTGTCGAGGAGTTGCGCGTATCTGACGGGCGAGTCCGGGAGGACGACGCACTGATTGGGTCCATCAACGACAGGTTGACGCAGATCAACGCCGGCGAGGCGGCAGAGGAACTTGTCGATGGGATCCTTCGAAACCTCCTCGAGCTCACGGGAAGTGAATCCGGCTTCATCGTGAAGATCCGCTACGCGGACCACGGGCAGCCCGCCCTCATGGTCCTGGCCTCGACCCCGATCGCGGGAACCCGTCCACCTCAGCCCACAGACCTGCCGCCGTTCCCCGATGAGCTTTCCTTCCCGTGCTTGAGCTCGCTCTGCGGCGCCGTGATGGCCTCGGGTGCCCCGGTCGTCGTGAACGAACCACAATGCCAAGCCGCACTCAATGCGTTCCTCGGCCTGCCGCTCCACGCCCACGGCGAGCTCGCGGGAATCATCGGCCTGGCGAACGCTCCCGGAGGGTATTGCGATGAAACCATTACTTATCTCGGACCGTTTCTGAATGTCTGCGCCACGATGATCGTCACCTTGAGAAACGCAAGGCGGCAGCGCGAGACCACGGAAGATCTGCGGCAGCTTACGAAACGACTCGAAAACCGTACGGCGGAGCTCGAAGCTTCGAACAAGGAGCTCGAAGCGTTCTCTTACTCGATCTCCCACGACTTGCGCGCGCCACTGCGGGCGATCGACGGCTTTTCCCGGATCCTGCTCAACGAATACGCCCAGGCACTCCCCTCAGAGGGCGTCGACTACCTGCGCGACATTCGCAACAACACCCAGTACATGGGACAACTCGTTGACGACCTGCTCGCCTTCTCGCGCCTCAACCGGCAGTCGGTGAAGCGGGAGCCCGTGCCGACCTCCCGCCTCGTCCGTCATTGCATCGATGACCTGCGCTCCGAACACGCAGATCGGTGCGTCGAGTTCCGGGTTGCTGATATGCCCGACTGCTGGGCCGATCCCACACTGCTCAAACAAGTGTGGCTGAACCTGCTCGCGAACGCGCTCAAATTCACCGCCAAGCGTGCCGTGGCCACGATCGAGGTGGGTTGCCGGGGTGATCGCGTGTACTTCGTGAAGGATAATGGCGTCGGCTTCGACATGCGTTATGCCCATAAACTTTTCGGCGTCTTTCAACGCCTGCACCGGGCTGAAGACTACGAGGGCACGGGCGTCGGCCTTGCCATCGTCCACCGCATCGTCGAACGCCATGGCGGGAGGGTGTGGGCTGATGCTCAGCTCGATGTCGGAGCGACGTTCTGCTTCACGATCGAGGGGGGAGGTTGCGTTCATGAGTGAGCAAGGCCTCGAGATCCTACTCGTCGAAGACAACCCCAACGACATCAAGTTGGCAATGCACGCGTTCAGGACCAACAACCTCGCCAACAAGGTCCACGTCGTTCGCGACGGTGCCGAGGCGCTCGAGTTCATCTTCTGCACGGACCGCTACGCCGATCGCAAGATCGAGGACATCCTGAAGGTCATCCTGCTCGACCTCAAGCTGCCGCTGATCGACGGGATCGAGGTGCTCAAGCGTATCAAGTCGGACCCACGAATCCAGTCGGTCCCCATTTTGATCATGACCTCGTCCAAGGAAGAGCGCGACATCGTGGAAAGCTACAAGCTTGGGGTCAACAGCTACATCCTCAAACCCGTGGACTTCGACCAGTTCACGGAGGTGGTCAAGCGCCTGGGCTACTACTGGCTCCTGCTCAATCAGCCGCCCTTACCGCAGCCGTGATTCGGCGACTTCGCCTGTGGGCAAGGGTGGGGATTCATGACCACGCCGCTGGAAGTTCTGATCGTCGAAGACCACCCCGCGGACGCCAAGCTCATGTTGGCCGAGCTCCGCGCAGCCGGCTTCGAACCGCGCTGGCAACGCGTGGAGATGGAGGCCGACTACGTTGCGCATCTGGAGCGCGGGCCCGAGCTCGTGATCTCGGACTACTCGCTGCCCCAGTTCGACGCGTTTCGGGCGCTTCAGCTTCTGCGCGCGCGCGGCCTGGACGTTCCGTTCATCATCGTGTCCGGAACCATCGGCGAGGACCTCGCGGTGCAGGCGATCCACGCGGGTGCGCATGACTACCTGCACAAGGATCGCCTCGGTCGCCTGGGGGTTGCCGCGCGCAGGGCCCTGGAAGAGAAGCGTCTTCGTGACACCAATCGACGCGCTGAGGAGGCGCTTCGCGAAAGTGTCGAGACCCAACGCCGCGCGGCGGCACTGACGCAGGCCATCGTCAACGCCCTGCCGGCGCACGTCGCGTTGCTCGACCCGCAGGGGACGATCGTGGCCGTCAACGACGCCTGGCGGCGGTTCGCTGAGGCGAACCATTTCCAGGCGATCGACTGCGGCATAGGCACCAATTACCTCAAGGCGTGCGGTACCACGCATGGCGCCGGCGCACACGAAGCCGCCCTTGCGGCCGAGGGAATCCGCTCCGTCCTCGCCGGCACTTCCCCCGAATTCGTACTCGAGTATCCGTGCGCCGCCCCGGGCGACGTACGCTGGTTCCAGATGGTCGTCACGCCCTTGAGCCCCGACCGACGCAGCGGCGCGGTCGTCATGCATGTCAACATCACGGAACGCCGGGTCGCCGAGGAACAGCTCCGCCGGAGCGAGGAACAGTTCCGGGGAGCCTTCGACGACGCCGCGGTCGGGATGGCCCTCGTCGCCACGGACGGGCGCTACCTTCAGGTCAATCACAGCCTGTGCCTGATCACCGGGTATGCCGAAGAGGAGCTGCTCGCCACAACGTTTCAGGCGATCACTCATCCCGACGACCTGGAGAAGGATCTCGGACTGGCTCGTCGCGCACTCGCAGGGGAGTTTGGATCGTACCGAATGGAGAAACGGTACATTCACAAGGACGGACATGTTGTCTGGATCATGCTCAGCGTTGCCCTCGTCCACGACGATCAGGGACGCCCGAGCCACTTCGTCTCCATGATCGAGGATATCACGCAGCGCAAGCGCGCTGAGGAAGCGCTGGCGCGCTACGTACTTCGGATCACTAATCTCCATCAGCTCGATCAGACAATTCTGGCCACCCATCACCCCAGGCGGATCGCCGACGAGGCGCTGAGTGATTTGCGGGCACTGGTGCCTTGCTGGAATGTCGCGTTGTTTTTGTTGAATCTCCGTCGTCGTCGCGTGCGCCTGCTGGCCTCCGAGGGCGCGGCGCAGCAAGTTCACAATGGACCGGTCTCCGCCGTCGAAGCCTTCGGAGCGGAGGCGCTATCCACGCTCCGGGCCGGTAATCCGGTGAATGTGTCTGACGTCGACGCGCAGCAGGGCCACACCTCGATCACCCGCGCCATGATCGCCGAAGGTGTACACTCCTTTGCCCTGGTTCCCCTGACCGCGGAAGGACGACTGATCGGCACGCTCCGCCTTGACCGCGACCGGCCCGGCGGTCTGGAGTCGGAAGAAATGGAGACGGCGCGCGAGGTGGCCGACCAGCTTGCGATCGGGATCCGCCACGCCCAACTCTTTCAGCAAGTTCGGCGCGGCCGGCGACGCCTGGCCGAACTCTCAACCCGACTCTTCACAACCCAGGAGGCCGAGCGCCGCCACCTGGCCCGCGAGTTGCACGACGAAATCGGCCAGGCCCTGACCGCCTTGAAGCTCAACCTTCAGGCCATCGCCGTCGGCGATTCCGCCATCCGAGCGGCTTTGGTCCAGGAAGGATCTCAGACTGTGGACCAACTGATCGCACAGGTCCGCAACCTCTCGCTCGACCTTCGGCCTTCCATGCTCGACGACTTCGGGCTCGTCTCCGCACTCCGTTGGTTCGCGGACCGGGTGGCTCTGCGCTCCAAGCTCGATGTGAAGTTCTTCGAAGACCTGGGACTGGATCGCCTGCCTGCAACGATTGAAACCGCGTGCTTTCGAATTGTGCAGGAGGCGCTAACCAACGTGACGCGATACGCCTTCGCGAAACACGCCTGGGTCCAGTTGAGCCGGCATCACAACGAATTGACGATGGTCGTTCAGGACGACGGCGTGGGATTCGACGTCTCCCTCGTGAAAGAGCGCGCGGCGAGAGGGACCGGGCTTGGGCTCCTCGGGATGCGCGAACGCGCTGCGTTGCTCGGCGGGCGCATTGAGATCACTTCCACGGCAGGCCAGGGCACGGAAGTTCGCCTGATCCTCCCACTCGGGGCGCCGAATGCGTCCCCAACCCGCTGAGAGCACCCCCCGCATGGAAACGATACACGTGGTTCTGGCCGACGACCACACGCTGCTGCGCGCTGGGCTGATCGCCCTGCTCGAATCCATACCGGGCGTCGCCGTCGTCGGCGAGGCGGGCAACGGGATCGAAGCCTTGAGCCTGGTCGAAGAACACCGGCCGGAGATCCTGTTGAGCGACATCTCCATGCCGGGGCTCAACGGTCTGGAACTCACCCAGCGCGTGGTTCGGGAGCGGCTGCCGACGCGGGTGATCATCCTTAGCATGCACGCCAGCGAGGAGTACGTCTGCCAGGCGCTGCAGGCGGGCGCTTCCGGCTACCTGCTCAAGGATTCGGGAATCGCCGAACTGGACCTTGCGCTGCGCGCCGTGGCGCGCGGCGAAACCTACCTGAGCCCGTCCGTTTCCAAACACGTCATCGCCCGATATACCCAGCGCACCACGAGCGAGCCGGAGGGTATCGACCTGCTGACGCCTCGGCAGCGCGAGATCTTGCGGTTGATCGCCCTGGGCCAATCGACCAAGTCGATCGCGCGCACGCTAGGCATCAGCAGCAAGACGGTGGAAACGCACCGGATGCAGCTTATGAACCGCCTGGACATCCACGAGATCGCCGGGCTGGTGCGGTTGGCGATTCGTGCAGGCCTGATCCAGTCGGAGTAGAGGGCAGCGGACTACCCTCTGCGCTGCGCCGGACCGGTGCGCTGCCCCGCCGCGTCGCGGAACAGTGGTGCGCACGACACCGCCACGTCGCGGCGTCCTCGGCCGACAGGTTTGCTTGAATATGATGTGAAGGTTGTATTCTTCGATGCAAGCGGAGAGGAGAGCCTGACGGCGAAAGACTCGGACTCCCATTCGGCGGACGCCTCAGGGAACCGTCTGCGACACGGTCTGGGCGTTCTTGCGGTAGCCCAGCTGTTGCGCCACCTCGAGCACTTCACTCCACGTCGGAAACATCCGTCCGCTCTCCTTCTGGTACTGCCGGATCGCCTCCAGGAACTCGTCCGTTGCGTCCGTGCCACGGCGATCGAGATCCTTCATCTCGCGTGGCAAGCCCACCGGCTCGTTTGTCTGAACCGGCCGGCTCGTGACAACCTGATCTTGGTAAGGAATGTTCCTCCCCTGACTGGTGGAATCCGAGAACTCGCGAACTGACCCTGTAAGAAGATTCATAAAAAAGCCCCCTGCATGGAGAAGACACCGGTTCGCGACATCGCGATCCCCTCGCTCTACGGCTTCGTCGCCTGGTCCTTGGCCAGAAATGCATCCCCAAGATAAAAAAAGACCGGGAACGTGCTATAAGGTGTTTCCCTTAGAGCGGCTCAGAATCTTTCCGAGTGCGATCGTTGGCCATCGGGATGATTCCTGTATGTATGAATTAACCACACTCTCTAACTGATTAAGATCTCGTTAATTTACTATATATTAAACAAGAATAATCTGAACTCTATGCCCGCAAATGATTTATCGCCTGTCCTGCAATCGCTCTTTGGCATGCCAGCTCGTCGCGTGGCGATCCTTACGGCGTGATGTTGTGTTTTTGCAGCATGCGCCTCGTAATGCACTCAGGAGAACGCCTGAGGTGGGACTCAGGAAAGTGGGAAAAAGCGCGTTTCGGTCGAGAAACAGCCATTCTACGCAGCGCAATTCACACTCCCTGAGCTAGGGTTCCGGTGCCCACTCAACGGTCCACGCGACGCCGTGGTTAACGACGGACCACGATTTGAGCGAGGTCACGTGACGCCCACCGTTCTGGACATCGCATCTGGAGAAGACACATGAAACGGATCCCGATCGACGCCGATCCCATAGAGCTTCAGGCCGCCGCCCGCGAACTGGAGGCGGACGATCGACGGAAGGAGCCGCGTTATCATCCGGCTCACGAGCGAGCCTATCTCGGCTGGTGGGAGGACGAGGTCTTTCATACCGAGCTAGCTTTCCTCGAGAACGTCTCGATGGGGGGCGCCGCACTCCACACAGCGCGGACGCCCGGGATAGGCCAGTGCGTTTGGCTTTGCGTGGTCGCCCCGAATCGTTCGACCTGGACGACCGCTCAGGTCGTCCGCTTCGAGAACGGGGTGGCGCGGCTCGAATTCGCCGAGCGCTTGCCGTACGAATTGTTCAGGCTCCTCGTTTTTAACTACCCGACCGAGGTCGAAACGACCCACGAGGAAACTGTCGAGGAGGGTATGGAAGAGCAAATCGGATCGCCTCAAGTATGTGTCGCGAGCGTGTGAGGCTGGTCCCAGCTCCTTGGTCTCTTGAGAATGACGATCGATCGCGTCGGCCGAACACAAGCGGCCGCGCGGAGGTCAATGCCTAAGAGTCTGTCCCGGAAGTGGAGCGGAGCCGGAAAACGGAGACTGGCTCCGAGTCTTCGAGGTGCCTGTCCCCGTTTTCCGGCGGAGCGGGAAGCGAGAAATGGGGACTGGCTCCGGACGTCTTCGGACGGTGCCTGTCCCCATTTCTTCCCCTTTTCAAGGCATTGTTATCGACTCAGCGGTTTCTTTCCGCCATCCGAAGCACATCTCCCTCGTTCCCACGCTCCTGCGTGGGAATGCAGTCCCCGACGCTCTGCGTCTCTTCGAGCCGGGCAAATGCGGCCGCAGGAGTGGACAACACGGCATTCCCACGCGCAGTGGGGGAACGAGGAATGCAATCCTGCTTCGCGTATAGAAACATCGTGTAGGTAGGAATGTTTCACAAACGGGGAGTGATCCAATCTTCCCTTGGAAGGGGGATCGGCGCGCCACTTCGGCCGTTCGTGCGCCATGGAACCCTTGAGTCCTAGAGCGCCGAACGGTTGGATTGCGAACGGTGACAACCAATCAAAACACAGAAGCATCAGAACTCCCTCCCCCCTTGTGGGCTGGCCACCCGACACTTTTTGCGCGGCGGAACGTCTTGCAAGGCTTGCACTTATGATCCGACAGGCGATGATCGCTCCAAAATGGCTGTTTTTCAGCCAACATAGCCTTGTTCGTTCCCCAGCAAGCTCAGCCATTCG
>DAIDJG010000453.1 GCA_027451445.1 Singulisphaera sp. | reverse complement strand
GCGGGCGGAGTCACTTCCGTCGCGTGCATGCCGAACACGATCCCCGCCCTCGATAGCCAGGGCGCGGTCGAGTTCGTCGTCTTGCAGGCACAGCGAGCCCGGAAGGCGAATGTTTTCCCGGTCGGGGCCGTCAGCAAGGGGCGCAAGGGCGAGGAGCTCGCGGAACTGGGCCAGCTTGCGGAAGGCGGGGCGGTCGGGTTCACCGACGACGGTGCTCCCGTCGCATCGGCGTCCCTCATGCGGCAGGCGCTCGAATATGCGAAAATGTTCGACAAGGTGATCATGCAGCACTGCCAGGTCCCCGAGCTGACCGTCGGCGGTGTGATGAACGAGGGGTTCGAGTCGATGAAGCTCGGCCTGCGCGGGATGCCGGCGGCGGCCGAGGACATCATGGTCGCGCGGGACATCCGCCTGGCGGAGATTACCGGCGGCCGGCTCCACATCCAGCACATCTCGACCGCGCGCTCCGTCGAGCTCGTCCGTGAAGGCAAGCGCCGGGGAGTGCGGGTAACGGCCGAGGCCTGTCCGCACCACTTCACCCTCACGGACGAAAAGCTGCGTGCTTTCGACACAAACTTCAAGATGAACCCCCCACTCCGGACCTGGAGCGACGTCGAGGCCGTCATCGGTGGCTTGCGCGACGGCACCATCGAGGTCCTGGCGACGGATCATGCCCCGCACGCCCCTGAGAAGAAGATGCGGGAGATCGACCAGGCCCCCTTCGGTATCGTCGGCCTGGAGACTCTCTTGCCGATAACGATTCACGGCCTGATCGAACCGGGGCATCTGACATGGCCGGAGGTGATCCATAAGCTGACCGTCGCCCCCGCGCAGCTTCTGGGGATCGACAAGGGGACACTCCGCCCCGGGGCCGACGGCGATGTGACGATCATTGATCCCGAGGCGCGCTGGACGATCGACCCGGCCAGCTTCTATTCCAAGAGCCGGAACACACCTTACACCGGCTGGGAGGTGCGCGGACGAGCCCATACGGTGATCGTCGGCGGCGAGGTCCGTTACACCCTTGGCGGCATCGTCCAGCGGCCGGGCGAGCGTGTGGCGTGCTGACGGATCACGTTTTGCGCATTGCGGCCCGGCGACGCTTGTAGGACACTGGAAGGAGGCTGTTTGCAGCGCCCCACGGACAAGTGCCAGTATGCGCATTCTGATCGACGGCTATAACCTGATGTACGCCGTGGGCCTGATGGCGAAGAAGCTCGGCCCCGACCGCTTTCGCAAGGCCCGCCTGCGCTTCCTGAACAAGCTGGTCGATGCGCTCGGGTCGGTCGATGCGCACCAGACCACCGTCGTGTTCGACGCCGCGGACCCGCCCCATGACCTCCCCAGTGAGACCACTCACAAAGGAATCACGGTCGTGTTCGCGGTCGACGAGGAGAACGCCGACGCGCAGATCGAGCGCCTCATCGCGCAGCACCCGACGCCGAAAACGCTCACGGTCGTCTCCTCCGACCACCGCATCCGCCAGGCGGCCACCCGGCGCAAGGCCAAAGCCGTCACTGCGGACGATTTCCTGGCGCGACTCGAAGCTCCCCCGGCGCCGAAAACTCAATCCAAGCCCGACAAGGAGTCGCACAAGGAACGGGTGCTTTCCCCGCGCGAGTCGGCTTACTGGCAACAGGTCTTCGGCGACCTCGACGACGATCCGGCCACCCACGAGGCCCTCCGGCCCGATCCGTCACTCCTGACCGACGCCGATATCGCCGCTTTGGAGCGAGAGATCGAGCGTGAGTTCGGATCGTAGGCGACATCACCCACGATACGCTTGGGTCTGGTCCCAGCGCGAGGGCTGTGGTAAAACCCGAATGTCGCACGGTTCGAGACGTGCCCTTCCCCCTAAGCCTGTTCCTCACAACACGTACAGGTGGCGATTCGACGATGAAAGTTCATGAGTACCAGGCCAAGGAACTGCTCAAAGCGGCTGGGGTCGCCGTCCCGGCCGGCGTTGTGATCACGGAGCCTTCCGAGGCTGCCAAAGCCTACGACTCACTCGGCGGCGGCCTGATCGTCGTCAAGGCACAGGTCCACGCGGGGGGGCGAGGAAAGGGCGTGGCGGTTGGGCCGGAGGTGGATCGCAACGAGGCCCTCGCGATTGCGAGCGGGAAGAAAGCGCGGCCCGAGGGCATGGCCAAGGGCGTGCAGCTCGTCCGCTCCGCCGATGAAGCCGTCGCCGCGGCGAAGAGCCTGCTGGGCAAGACCCTGGTGACCTACCAGACCGGGGCGGAAGGGCAAATGATCTCCAAGGTGCTCGTGACCGTCGGGCACAACATCGCACGCGAGCTCTATCTCGGCCTGGCGATCGACCGGGCGTTACAATGCCCGGTCGTCATGGCCTCGACCGAAGGCGGCGTCGAGATCGAGACCGTCGCCCATGAATCACCCGAGAAGATCCACCGCGAGCCGATCGACGTCGGCGTCGGCCTGGCGTCGTTTCAGGCACGTAAGCTCTGCAAGGCTTTGGGGCTGACCGGAGATACCGCCAAGAAGGGCGAGGTCTTCTTCAAGCGATTCGTGCAGATGTTCATCGACAAGGACGCCTCGCTCGCCGAGATCAACCCCCTGATCGTCACCGAGTCGGGCGACGTCCTGGCGCTCGACTGCAAGCTGAACTTCGACGACAACGCGATGTTCCGTCATCCCGATGTCGCCGCGATGCTCGACACCACCGAGGAAGACCCGGCTGAGCTTCGTGCGTCGAAAAGTGGCCTGAGCTACGTTCGGCTCGACGGCGACATCGCCTGCCTCGTGAACGGCGCCGGCCTGGCGATGAGCACGATGGACCTGATCAAGTACCACGGCGGCGAGCCCGCCAACTTCCTCGACGTCGGCGGCGGCGCCAACAAGGAGCAGGTGCTCGAAGCGTTCCGCATCTTGCTCTCAACTCCCAACGTCAAGGCCGTGCTCGTCAACATCTTTGGCGGCATCATGAAGTGCGACATCATCGCCACCGCCCTGCTGGCCGCGTACAACGAGCTCGATTTCAACGTGCCTCTCGTGGTGCGACTGGAAGGGACGAATGTCGAGCTGGGTCGGAAGCTGATCGAGGAGAGCGGCCGGAAGATCGTCACGGCCAGCGGCCTGACCGACGCGGCGCAGAAGGTCGTCGCGGCAGCCAAAGGAGCGGCGTGAGAACTGTTGGAGCGTTGGTTTTCCTGGTCGATCTCGCCGATCAGGAATCGACCGATAAACCGAACTATTGCTGCGAGCCCGAGTTACGGTTGTAATGGGAAGGAAAGGAGCCACCTTATGAGCCCAACCGTCGAAAGACTCAAAGCCGAAATCGAGGCACTCTCCGCGGACGAACGAGCCGAGATTGTAAAGTTTCTCACAATCATCCCCGACTCGAATGAAGAGGATGAGATCGAACTCGCCTGGGAGCAAGAGCTGGAACGGCGACTCAGAGAGGTCGAGAACGGAGAAGTCTGCGGTGTGCCGGGAGACGAAGTCTTCGAGCAGTTGCGTCAGAAGTATCCAGGATGAGACCCTACATCTTCCATCCCGAGGCAGCGCGCGAACTCGATGAGGCGATTGCCTAGTATCGGCTACGGAGCGCGGATGCCGCGGTCGCGTTCCGCACGGAAGTGGAACGAATCATCACCCGCATCCGGGAAACCCCCGACCGTTATCCTGTATACCAGGAAACCCGATTTCAAAAGGCTATCCTGAAACGATTTTATTATAATCTGTTTTTCACGATAATTGATGATACTGTCTGGATTTTCGCGGTCGCTGACCAAAAGCGCAGGCCGGGGTATTGGCTCGGGCGTACCGCCGAGCCTTGATTGGGGTCGCGCCGCTCAACATCAGAAAGTGGCTTACCCCGCTTGTGGCCGAAGACTAAATACGGAACCCATCGCAGCCCACGGAAAGATCTCATGAGCATCCTCGTTGACAAGAACACGCGACTCATTTGCCAGGGGATCACCGGCAAGGCCGGGGCCTTTCATTCGGAGCAGTGCCGCGACTACGGCACGACGCTCGTCGGTGGTGTCACGCCCGGCCGAGGCGGCGGCACAACTCTGGGCGTCCCCGTTTTCGATACCTGTTATGAAGCGGTCAAGGCGACCGATGCCAACGCCACGATGATCTTCGTCCCGCCCCCAGGTGCTGCCGACGCGATCCTCGAAGCGGCCGACGCCGGGATCGCGCTGATCGTGGCGATCACCGAGGGGATTCCGGTCCTCGACATGGCCCGTGCGGTGGCTTACCTCAAGGCCCACCATCCGAATGTCCGGCTGATCGGCCCGAACTGTCCGGGCGTGATCACGCCGGGGGCATGCAAGATCGGGATCATGCCCGGCTACATCCACAAGCCCGGGCGCGTTGGACTGGTGAGCCGCTCGGGTACCCTCACATATGAGGGCGTCTGGCAGCTTTCGAGCCTCGGGATCGGCCAGAGCACGTGCGTCGGGATCGGCGGCGACCCGGTCAATGGAACGAGCTTCGTCGACACTCTGCTGATGTTCCAGGCCGACCCCGATACCGATGCCGTCTTGATGATGGGCGAGATCGGTGGCAATGCCGAGGAACAGGCCGCCGCGTTGAAGGCTTCCGGAAAGTTCACCAAGCCGCTCGCCGCCTTCATCGCCGGCCAGACTGCCCCGCCCGGCAAGCGCATGGGCCACGCCGGTGCCATCATCTCGGGCGGCTCGGGCAAAGCCTCCGACAAGATTGCCGCCCTTGAAGCCGCAGGCATCCGCGTCGCCAAGAGTCCGGCCGATATGGGGACGACGCTTCAGGCGGTTTTGAAGGGCTGATGGCTCGGATGCGAAATGGCAGATGCAAGATGACGGATGCAAGACGCAAGCGGGCTGATAACGCTTAGGTTCGGACTCCGCCCTGGTTTTCACATCTGCCCTTTTGCATCTGGCATCTGCCATTTTGCATTCGCCATCCGCCATTTCCCCAACCACATTCCACCCTCGCTCCATGTCCGACCCTGACGAATCCAACCCCTGGACCACGCTGAGCTCCCGCCCG
>DAIDJG010000452.1 GCA_027451445.1 Singulisphaera sp. | reverse complement strand
TATGATCCGACAGGCGATGATCGCTCCAAAATGGCTGTTTTTCAGCCAACATAGCCTTGTTCGTTCCCCAGCAAGCTCAGCCATTCGCGGTGTGCTTTTTGGCCACCGGGTAAAAAGTGTCGGGTGGCCAGCTTCCCAAGGGGGGGAGTAAGAAACGCGTGCGCGTCTGTTTAAACTCCCCCCCTTGGGAAGGGGGGGTTGGGGGAGTGGGCAATGGCCTCGGCTTCCCCCTTTTGTGTGAGCGGCCGTCAAGACAACCCGGTAACGTTGCTACAGTGTCGGAATATTCGTTACATTCCCGAATCGCACATCGAATCACCCAGGCATTGGCGGGCACCGCATGTTCTGTTCATTCGATTCTCTTGACTCGTCACCGTGCCCCCCTCTCTGGTAATCTGGAAAGATCGTCAACAGGCAGCCCAGATGGTTTCCGGTGAGATCGAATGATGGGTCACGACGAAGAGCGGAGCCGCCTGGTCGAGCAGGCTCACCGGTACCTGGAGTCGGCAGGCCACCCACGTCTGCTGATGTTTGGTATCCTCACTGTCACTCTCGCGTCCGGATTCCTTGCCTCGATTGCGCTGATTCATCTCGGCGTGAGCCGGATGCCGGTCCGCTACCCGCTGATGGTCGGGGTGGCTTACGCGACGTTCCTCTCGATGCTTTGGGCGTGGCTCCGGCAGCAACCCATCACGTCCGATGTCTCGGATGACCCCGAAGGCCTTCTGGTTCCAGGCGCTGCGGCGTTCGGCGCAGCGGCCATCGTCAAGGCGGCCGAGGAGAAGGAACGTCAGCCGAAAAGATGGAGCCTCCTCGACGGGGTAGGAGACCTCGGCGGGATCGGCAACGCCGGCGAAGGGTGTGGCGTCCTCGTGGTCCTGGTGCTCATCGCTGGACTGTGCACGCTGGTCGTCAGCATCTATCTGATCGTCACTTCACCGATGCTGCTTGCCGAACTCCTGGTGGACGGGGCGCTCCTGGGTGCGATGTCGCGAGCGGTCAGTCGGGATTCGCCACCCCATTGGTCGCACTCGGTCTTACGGCGAACGTGGATTGCGGCGCTGGTGACCGCCATCGTATTCGGCCTCGTCGGGTGGGGAATCGAGCGGGTCGCTCCAGGAGCTCACACGTTGGCCGAAGCGTGGGTCACCGACAAGGGACGATAGGCGACTGCAATACGAATCACGTCCTCGTCTCCTCCACAGTCGGTGTCATGGCGGAAGCCTTGCGATCGAGGCTCGGCACGGAAATCCCTCATGCCTCATCATGAGCCGCGCATAAGTACCGTTGTGCTAAATGCCGCAAATCGGCTTGAGGTCATCGACAGCGTCCTGAGTCACCTGGTGGATGAGGGCGCAAGGGTGGGGCGAGATGGGCGATAAGTCGTTGATCGAGAAGTTGGAAGCTCTCAAGAACCCTGGGATCAACGTGACATTTGGGGAGTGGGGAAAGGCTCGCAATGCGGGCATCGACGATGCGATCGAGATCATCCGGCAGCATGAGGCTGAACAATCGGCCAACCTCGTCGCGGAGGTACGGACAAAGTTGCATGCAGAACGAGAAGCACTGAAGATACATCGGATCGTGTGGGACGTTGCCGATGTCATTGAAGTCGTCAAGCCGTACCTGCGGCAGCCTTTCGTGATGACAGAGGAGGAGCGGCAGCGTCTGGTTGAGGACATGGCCGTGGCGATCATGAAGTGCCAAGGGATCGATCCCAACGACGGAACCTTTAACAGTCCGGCGGAGGCCATTGAAGACTATTCTGAC
The DNA here is from genome assembly GCA_027451445.1 of Singulisphaera sp. GTDB lineage: Bacteria > Planctomycetota > Planctomycetia > Isosphaerales > Isosphaeraceae > DAIDJG01. Next base: position 28,899 of record DAIDJG010000452.1, on the reverse strand, counting down.
GAAGCCGAGGCCGCGCTCGCTGCTCTTTTGGAGCGTTTCGAGCTCAGGAAGAAGGAGTGAGCGAGGTCGTCAACGGCGTTGGAGGAACCGATCGGAACAACGAGCGAAGCGTGGAACAGGGGCCATAGCGCAGAATCAACGCGGGTCGCGTTGGGCTACGATCCCTTTTTCCTGAATGAAAACAGCAAGCTCGAACGGTCGCCGCTGAAAGGATCATGGCGCTGTGGGCATCGAGACGCGGCGTTGCTGGGCGAGTAGGGAGCATGTCGGTGTCATGTCTCCCCGACCCCAGCCACCTTGTGTGGCTGGTGAAGGAGGTCTGTGGCTAGCTGTATCCGGTCTGTATCCGGTCCCCCGACCCCAGCCACCTTGTGTGGCTGGTGAAGGAGGTCACGGGCTAGACGGGCCACTTCACCAAGGAAGGTTGTTTGGCTCGAGGTTGTTTGTCTAGCCGCTGACCTCCTTCACCAGCCGCGCAAGGCGGCTGGGGTCGTGTGATGCGCCGGGGCAACGTATCTAGCCACCGACCTTCTTCACCAGCCGCGCAAGGCGGCTGGGGTCGTGTGATGCGCCTCTCGCCAAACGATACTGGTGCAGGCGCCATGTGTATGCTCAAACAGAAGCCGCGTGTCCAGCGCGTCCCAAGTTCTCGCAAGGTTATTTAGGGGGCGAATCCTGGCGGGTCAATCCCACCAGAAGCCAACTTCGCGAGTCTGATGAAGACGATCGACCAACGCTTCGAACGCCTCTGCAGTGTGGTCGATCATGTCGGGGCAAAATGCCAGCAGATCGGTTGCCAGCGCTCGCGGCTCATCGATCTCATTCAAGAAACGGAGATCTAGAAAGTCGCCGCCGCATCCTTCCACGGCAAAGGGATGCGTACGCTCGAGACGTTTCAGCCAGTCGATGACCTCCGGTGTCAGAATCTCACCGTCGTCGCCACTGTGGATTCCGATCGACGCAATGGCGACGTACTTGTCGTCCGTCGGCAAGAGAGCAGGGGATTCCCGGCCGGATCCGCTATAGTCGCGACTGAGCAGGAGCAGCATTCCGCCGCGCTCGAGGTACTCGGCCTGCAGGCGCCGTACGGTCTGTCGAGCGTTTCGTGGTCCCATCCACCAGGACGCTCCTGGCAACCCGTCGAGAGCCGTTGCTGGGCCCCACAACGCTTGCAAATCGGCGATCAGCGTCTGGAATGCCCGCTCTTGAGACGCCGTTGGAAATTCGAACCGGCGCAGAAACACTCCGGTCCGCTCGTTGACGGACGCACCCGCTTTCAGGAGAACCTGGACGCAATCCTCGGCTCCCCGCATGGCTGCCCGGAGCAGTGGCGAATGCCCGCACTCATCGCCGGCCTCAAGACTGGCGCCGGCGTTGGCGAGTATCCAGGCGGACTCCGCATCCGCCATCGAGATCGCGTGGTGCAGCGCACTGCCGTGGACAGCATGATGCGTGTTGGGGTCAGTACCGGCCAGGACGAGCTCCAGAATGATGTCCGGAGAACGTTGTCCGATCGCCAGGTGGAGCGGGTCAACGCCGGCATACCGCTGCGATAGATCAGCACCCGCACGCAACAGTCGGCGCACGTTGTGTATGTCGCACCTCGACACGGCGTGCCACAGCTCGTATTTCGCAGTCATCGTCGGTATGACCACCGCGTTCAGGACGGTGCCTTCAGGCCAGGCCAAGCCAAGCCGTTGCGTCGCAAGGCCCCAAACCGTGGCTGGTCGGGCGCCGCTCTACCGCTGGAACGGAACGGGGCGAACGGACTCGAGTGATGCGGACTCTCATGAAAAATCGCGTAAGCTCGCCGCCCGAGAGGGAGCGGCGCCGACCGTCTTCATCCGCTTCCGCTACGGACGTTTCCAACAGGCCGGCGCTGGGTTGAAGCAGCCCATCACAATGAGCGTTTTCGCGCGCTCAAGAGAGCTCGGCGCGGATTTCGCCGTCCGTCATGAACGGGAAACGCATCCAGAGATCGTCACTCTCGTCCTTGAACGCATCGAGCCACGCCTGGACACGATCGGGTGGGGCGACGCGCGTGCCGCCGGGGAAGCGCCGGACGACAGGGTTCCGGAAAGAATGTCCGTCTACGGCGTGACTGAACACGGTGACGCTCAGGTCCGAAAGCTTGTTCGCGATTTGCTCAGCGATGCCGCCAGGCGCTCCGCATGAGCATGCATACAGGATGATAATCGCCTGGCTCCCACAATTGCCTCGCAGTGAGGTGACGAATTCGTCGAGAAAGCCAGGCCCGATTTTTGCCGAGGCCATGAGATCCTTGGTCCCGTGACCGAAATAGGCGACGGTGTCGAGCTGAGCCGGCGCAATGGCGAGTCCGTGCAAGATCTCATTGAAGATCCCGCGTTCGGACGCACCGTTGTTAAAGAACAGCTTCTGCGATTGGCCGTTCTGATTGCAAAACGTTTCGAACTGATTGGCACCCAGTTGGAAGGCGCCTGTCGCGTCATTGCCGTTGGGATTGGCGTGGTTCGGCGGCTCGTTGAGCAAGGGCGCGAAAATGAACGCGTTGGTCGGGGGGTTCACGATAACTCTCTCGATAGATGTGACACGTTGCGAGAGTGACGCTGTGGCATCGTATGAGATTCTCATGCGAAACGATAGAGGCTTGTGTGAGCAGGGTTTGCGAAGGGATGACAACGACACTTCCGAAAAGATGGGCAGTGGCATGGAGCGAATGTCGATCTCCCGGGCCGCCGAAATTGCGAACAGGGCCGCCTTGTGAGCGCGGACCTATATCCGCAAGCGGATCGAGAACGTTCACGCGATCCTCTTGATCCGCGAATTGGACAATCGACCTCAGTGGCGACGAGGGCTAGAGCAGGCCAGAAACGAACACTTGGGATACATCTTGGTCGTTGTGGGATGTGGCGGTCCGAAGCGCGCGTGCTGGGTCCTGAGTGGATTCGATCCGGAAGACGCCCACGAGCACGAAAACCTCGAGGCGGAACGCCAACACATCGGCTTCGAACCGTGCGTTCAAGAAGTGGTCGCGCCCGCTACGGATCCGGCCGACTGAACCCACGTTGACTCCTCCCCATGGGTGAACGCGTCCGGCGTCCGGGCGTGAGGCCGCGAAAATCCGTGGACTCGCGGATTTTTCTTTCGAACATTCGATGCTAGCAGGCGTATAGTGGGTGACGGAGGTTCAGATCATCTCGATCCTCACCGCCAAGGTGCGCGCCGGAGGAATGATCGGTCGGAAAGAGGTATGAGGGTTGGTGTATCGTGTGGCCAGCAGATCTCAACATGGCCCGTTCATCCGCTTGGGTCCAGCGCGCGGCGCATTGCTTCGGCTCGCCGACGTCGGGCGGAGAAACCAGGGATCGCACGATGCGGAGAGCGCATTGCCCTATGAACTCTGCCACGCCGAGGATCACCACTCCGACGATGGGACCATACGCGATCGTTGGCCCACGCTTCACGAGGTCATCATTGTCGTCGACATCGGTTGTCGGCTATTCGGCTATTCGGAACCCCTTGGAAAATAAGGGGGCTTCGATTCCGAGTAGCGCGTTTCCGTACGCTGCGAAAGGCCAACAGCATCGCCAGACCGCCGATTTTCTCCGGGCAGATACAGCCTGATCAACCACGTGCGCTGGCGACTCAAAAAAGCGTAAATGCCGTGCTGACCGACCGCCGTGGGAGTATTTACGGGATATTTCGTAAATATCGGAGGCGTTTTTCGTGTTTTTCGACGACAGATCTGGCGTGACATCGCCGCGGCCGCGTACTCGCAGATGAGGCACGGGGAGCGAGGCTTGAGGTGGGAAGCCGTTACCGTGGTTGCTTGCTTGGCTCGTTCTCGGTGGGAACCTTTGCCGGTTCTATGGTAGAATACTTACACCCACCCCCGACGGGCTGAATCGGGCGGTCGTCACACGAACACGATTCTCGGGGCTGCCCTTCGCGCCGCATCACGGGGATGGGAACTTATCCAGGTACGCCGTGCCTCCGTTACGTCCGGCCGCTTCAACCGACCCAGGGGTCTCGACCCTTGCGGGCAAGCCGCTCGGTGTCCCGGCAGGCAGGGAACTCCTCAGTGGGACGAAGCGTCAAAAAAAGGGCCAGACCTGCTCAAGGACGGGATTCGGGTGAGAAGTTGCGTGCGGCACTGAGCGGCGGCGTAACGACGTGAACCGGGACCTTGATGGGATGACGTTGAGACCGAATACCTAGCCTCCAGAGATTTTGAGAAAGGGCGCAGTGACAGGCGCGACTGATCCAGGGGGACGGAAAGACGTGGGACCGCGAGCCGATGCGCCTCGGGCGTCGACGGCGTGGTCGATCCCGGAGATCCGGGTCGTCAAGGACGATCAGGGACGCTTGCGGATCGACCAGACCGACCCGGCCACGTACGGTGCTTATGCCGCCGGTCAATTCCAGGCGATCGCTGCGGCCGAACCGAAGTACAGGGACGGAATGACCAAACGTCCCTCGTCGTCAGCCGCGGTCAAGCTCACCTATGTCGATAGCCACGGCAAGCGTCAGGAGATCGGCGTCCGGGAGATCTTCTGCCGGATCGACGGGGATGCGCTCGTCCTGACCCATTTCGAAAATGCCGAAGGTGAGAAGGTCAAGGACCTGCCCATCGCTGTCCCTGTGCCCGAAGTGACTGAAGTGCCCGAGGCCGACACGCACGACGCCGACGAGGACGACGCAGATCGACTCCATGCGCTGGCCATGGCCGAGCTTGGCGACGCGCCCACGCCGCCGCGGCCCGCCGAGGTCGAGCCCGAGCAGCACACGGGCCGGCCGGACCCGCCTCGAGAGCGTCGGCGTCCGTCGGGGCCGTTGCGGCAATATGACAAGCCGGAGGATTCTCCTTCGGCAGGGGGCACGGTCTCGGCCTCACCCTCGCCAGCCGCAGAACCGGCGCCGCGCGGTCCGGCAGGCCTGCCGCCTGCTGCAAGTGCGCTGAAAGCCGCCGCCGCCAGCGCCCAGGCGACTCCGGCGGTGCGGGCGCTCGATGAGGGCGAGGCGGCCGCATTTCGTGCGCTACTCGAGGCCAAGGCGGGACAGGCGCGGTGGGCCAGCGGGCTCCTCATGCAGGCAGCGGAACGGTACCCGAGCGATCGGAAGCTTCAGAACGGACACCTGGGGAACCTGCTGAAGGTCTCTCTCGATCCGTCGCGGGCCGAGTCCGGGACGCCGCTCGGCACGGCGTTGCGCGGGATCCTCGAGGACGTGCTCGCCTACAAAGGGGGCGTGCTGGACCGCGATCCGCTCAAGGCGGAGAAGCTCGCACTCCAGCCCTATGCGCGTACGGCGTTTGGTGCGCCGGTGGTGGAGGACATCAAGACGAAGGTGGTTTCCGGCACGGCTCAGAAAACGCCGGCCCAGGTTCTGGCGAAGCTCGAAGACCCGAAACTCGCCCGTGCCACCCGCGTGAAGCTGCTCCTCGAGGTCGTCCCCGAGCTGATCGAAAGCTGGCGGCCGGACAAGGCGAGCGACCGTAGCGAAGCGGGCAACGAAAGCAGCCCCGCGATCGTGCGCAAGCTCTTCTCGGTGGCGAACGAGCAGCGCCAGCAGCGGAAGTACATCGACAACGGCCAGGTCTTCCGGAAAGCGAATGATCGGTATACGGTACTCGAAGGCAAGTTGCCCAAGGCCTCGACTGGGGACGAGTCGTAGGACGCTTCAAGAGGTGCACATGCGCTGTACGGTGGACACGACGCACTGAGCCAGGCGACAGTCATTCCGAATCGCTGGTATCTTTACCAATGAGTTTGGCCACGTGCCGCGCGAGCATATCTGTTTCAATGTTCACGCGATCGCCGACGGCCAGTGCCCCCAGCGTGGTGACGGCCAGGGTGTGGGGAATGAGCATGACGGAAAAACCGTCGGGCGCGACTGTGACAAGGGTCAGGCTCACGCCGTCGACCGCAATCGATCCTTTGCGGACCATGTAGGGGGTCCAGGCCGGGTCGAGTCTGAAGGCGAGGAACTCCCACTCCCCCTCGCGTCGGCGCTCCGCGAGCACGGCCGTCGTGTCGATGTGCCCCTGGACGAAGTGCCCGCCGAGGCGGTCGCCCACGCGCAGGGCGCGTTCCAGGTTGACGCGGTCGCCGGCGTGCTTGGCGCCCAGGTTCGTGCGGAGCAAGGTCTCCGGCCCGGCCTGGACGTCGAAGTGCTTGCCATTGGTTTGGACCGCGGTCAGGCAGCAGCCGTTGACGGCGATGCTTTCGCCCAGAGTGAGGGGCTCCGAGAGTTCCGGCCAGGCGAGCGTGAAGCGACGGCCGGCCCCTTCCTCCTCGACTCGCTCGATGCGCCCGAGGGCTTCCACCAATCCTGTGAACACGATAGAGCCTTCCCCAATAGCCTCGGAAATCCCACAGCACTTTACGACGGCGTTGCGCAGATCATGATGCCGAATCTCCAACACTAACCTGAATCGCGAGCGAGGACATGATGTTATTATCCCTTGCTTGCGCTTCGGGTTAGTGTAAGAGCTCACCCGAATCCGTTGGGGCAGAACCCACACGAGGCCGCAGGACGGCCGTCCGATTGCCGCGCCTACACGCTGGTCGCAGGGGTGCGCAACGTGAACATGAGACCGCTCCAGCGCAGCGGTCGCGATACGGGTGTATTGAGGTATGGTAGCACAACGACACCCTGGTTAGAATCAACGCAACTCGGAGCCCGTCTTCACTTACAGCCCCAATCGGGAGACCCGCGTCATGACACCGCCCGTGAACCGCCGCGACTTCCTCGCCCAGGCAACCGTCGCGACCACAGCGCTGGCCGCCGCCAGCAGCGCCACTGCGAGTACGGCCGTCAGCCGCTTGAACCTGCCGAAAAGCCCCACGGACAAGGTTCCGCTCGGCAAATCCGGCATCCAGGTCTCACTCGTGGGCATGGGAACCGGCAGCGTGGGCGTTGGCCAGGCGAGCAACCAGACGAGGCTGGGGATCAAGGAATTCACACGCGTCGTCCGCCACGCGTTCGACAACGGCGTCCGCCTGTTCGACGTGGCCGACCAGTACGGATCGCACGTTTATCTCCGCGAAGCCCTCAAGGGTCTCCCGCGCGACCAGTACGTGATTCAGACCAAGACCCACGCCACCAACCTCGCCAACTGCCGCAGCCACCTGGAACGCTATCGCATGGAGCTGGGGGTTGATTACATCGACATCGTGCTGCTCCACTGCATGACCAAGACCGATTGGCCGGCCGAATATGCCGGCGCGATGGACTACCTCCGCCAGGCCAAGGAGCAGAAGATCATCCGTGCTCACGGCACGAGCTGCCACGGGATGGACTCGCTCCGCACGTCGGCCAAGACCCCGTTCGTCGAGGTGGACCTTGCCCGCATCAACCCTGAAGGGTTGATCATGGACGACAAGAAGCCCGACGAAGTTGCCTCCCAGCTCGAAGAGATGCACGCTGCGGGCAAGGGCGTTATCGGCATGAAGATCCTCGGCGAAGGGCGGATCACCACCCCCGAACGCAAGGACGCCTCGCTCCGGTTCGTGCTCGGACTGGGGACCGTGAGCGCGTTCATCATCGGGTTCGAATCACCCGCACAGGTGGATGACATCCTCACCCGGACGGGCGATGCGCTGGCTCATCTCTCAACGCGCAAGGCGTGAGATGACGGATGCAAGATGACAGATGCAAGATGACAGATACATTGGCTGGGTCTTCTTGCATCCGCCATTTGCCATCTTGCATCGGTCATCTCGCATCAGCCGTCGCGCAACCGCTCAGAACGGATTTCCTCCGTTCGGCCTCATCCGAGGTCGTCGGGGAGGAGGGAAGCCGGGGGGCATCCTGGGACCTCTCGGGGGCATCGGCCCGCTGTTCGCGGGCGGGGGCGGGAAGCCGTTTCCGGGCGGAGGGTATGGGAAGCCGTTGGCTCCGGACGCGGGTGGCCTGGGACCGGTGGGAAACCCATTCGCGACCGGGGGCGGCTGAGACGCGGGCGCCGGAGCAACTGGCCCTGTGGGGGCGGACTGCGCGATCGGTGCGGCGCCCGATTCGGCCTGTAACCAGGCGATGGCGTGCGGGATGCCTTGCTGGATCATGCTGTCGTAATGGTTCCCCGTCGGCACCGTCTCCAACGTGACGTTCTTGCCCTGGGCCTTCAATTCATCGGCCCACTGGATGCTGCTGCTGGCCGGGACGTTCGAATCGTCCAGCGCATGGAAGAGGAAGAGCGGACACGACAGGCTTGCCCCGTTCATCTTGGGCGAGTACTTCGTGAAGAGGTCGCCCAGCCCGGCGAGCCGGAGAGCGACACCCGTGGCCCCGAACCGCTCGCCGATGTCGATGCAGGGAGCGTACGCGACGCATCCCTTAAGTCTCGGTTCGTGCTCGGCGAATAAGAGCGCGAGTGTACCGGCGGAACTGTGGCCGGCCGCGAAAATGCGCTGAGGATCGACCTGGGGAACTTTCGCGAGCACATATTCCAGCGCAATGTGCGCATTGACCAACCCGGCCCGCGCGGCCAGGAATTTCCGTGACGCCGCAGACCGTTGAGAACTGCTGGCGCTTCGAACATCGGGCAGTGCGCCGTCGAGTTCAAATGCCATGACGGCGTACCCGGCGTGGACATACGGCAGATGCTCGGGCCTGTCGCCGTCGCCCAGGTCCATCCCTTCGAGCAACGTGCTCCCCGCCCCTGTGATCATCACGCACGGCAGCGACTGCAACCCCTGAGCGTCCGACGGGAGATAGAGCCAGAGCTTCCCGCCGAACCCCGGCTGGTTCCCGCCCGGCAAGCGGATCTCGTGGAACTTGACGCCCGGCTCGATCTCGCGCCCGGGGCCGGGATCGGGAAACGCCGGCAAGGCGATCGGCCCCTTAGTGTCGACGGCCACGGCGGCCTGCTGCTGCGCGTCTCCCTTACCCTGGTGCAGGGCCACTCTGAGGCCGACCTTGAGCGCGATGATGAGCAGAAAAACGAGGACCGATCCTCCGCCGATTGCCTTCTTCCCAACGCCGGAATTCCCGCTGCTCGACTTCGACTGAGGCTTGAATGCCGGCCGGCGAGGGAGGACCTCGTCCTCGTCGGGATACGACCGTCTCGGCGGCGGCGCTGAGGCCACTCCGTAGATGTCCTCGATCGGCGGTGCTCCGCCGGCCGACTTCGGCCGAGGTATCGTCATCGTGTTGCCGCACTGCTTGCAACGCGCGCGCTTGCCTGCGGTGTCGTCGCTCGTCGCGTAGCTTTTACCGCACTGCGGACAATTGAATGATATGGGCATGGTCCACCTCAGGGGAAAAGATGGTCCCCATTTCACCAGAAAGAGACGAAAGAGACAAACCCAAGCACGAAAGCGAAAAAATTGATGATCTGATCGACCGCTCACTCGTACGGGCACCTACCGAAAGGTGCGTTCGTAACGGCCCGATCAACGGGTAACTGGCATAGCGTTAGTTGCAAAGTATTCTAGCGATCGATACTCAATGGATTGAGCACAGCGGCGTCCGGCGTATCCGCATCAAAATCAGGCTGTTGCCGCTCCCTGTCCGAGGCGCGGTGGCGATTGAAAGACGCGTCAAGCCGGCGGGTCGTGTAGTCGACCAGCTCGCGGTTGGTGACGATACCGTCACGGTTCGTATCCGCCACGGTGCCGCGGAGGCCTTCGAGGAGGAAATGGGTGAACTGTCCGGAGCGCGCGGGGGCAGAGACACCAGGCAGGCGCCGTTCGTAGGCTTGCTGATCGGGCTTGCACGCGAAGAAGGCCGCCGTTCGGCGGCCGAGACCTTTCCCCCCCGTACGCAGCTCGCGCCAGGCCGCGGGCTCCTCCCGGCGGCGCTCGACCGGCGCCGGCAGGAACCGGGACGCGAGATCGTCGTCGGCATCCTTGGTGGCCGAGCCTGAATGGCAGCAGTCGAGGATCACGATAACCTGTCCTGCGTCGACCTCTTCGAGCCAGCGACTCAGATCGTCGTCGAGCACCAGGCCCGCGCCGTGCTCGTCGGCGTCGGACGCACAGAGCGCCTCGTCGAGCCGATCCGGCTCGTCGTAGGGTGCGCGGTCAGCGACCTGGGTGCCGTGTCCGGCGAAGTAGAGCAAGAATCGATCGGTGGGATGAACGCGCGTCGCGGCCTCCCCCAGGGCCGCGCGGATGGCATCGCGAGTTGCCTTAGTCCCCGTGATGAGGTGAATGTTGCGCGCTCCGAACCCGCGTTCTCGGAGCAGCGCGGCGACGGCTACAGCGTCCGTCTCGGCGCCTCGGAGCGGGCGAGGCCTCGTACCGTCGGGTAGTTGGTATCGAGAGCAATCGTTGACCCCGACGACGAGCGCGTAGTCTTCGGCCTTCCCCTCTCGGCCGGTGATCGTGGCGAGGACGACCCAACAAATCAGCAGGCGAGAATGTTGAAATGACGGGGTTTCTGGCATACCGGCTTCCCCTTCATGACCCTTAGCGAGCTTTCTGCTGCCGAAGCTGTTCGACCTCACGTTGAATGGCCGCCCGATCGGGCTCGGCCAGGGGCGTTGCGAGTAACTGCTCCCAAAGTCGGAGAGCCGCGGCCGAGTCGCCTTCTTCCTCGAGCGTCATCGCGAGGTTGATCGAAGCTGCCGCATTCCGCGGGTCGAGCTTGAGGCACTCCCGAAACGACTGGTCCGCCGCGCGGTAGTCGTCGAGCGCATACTGGGCCAGACCTAGCCCGAGCCAGGCCAGGGGTTCGCGAGGCGCGCGGTCGGCGGCGGCACGAAACTCCGTCAGCGCCTCAGCCGGCTGGCCCAGTGAGAGCAGCGCGTGGCCTCGGTTAAGCAGGACGGTGGTGTCGCGGACTCCTGCGGTTTTGAGCAGTTCGTAAGCCCGTCTCGCTCCGTCATTGCGCTCCGTCGCCGCAGGGCCGCGCGCCACGATACCGCCAATCTCGTAGCCGAGATCAGAAAGCCGGCCTGCCCAGGCCAGGGCGATCGGGGCTGGTATCGCGCGCAATGCCTGCGCTTCCAGGGAACGCAGACGGTCCGACCGAACGCCTCGGTCGTTCGCCTCCGAGATCACGGTCCGAGCACCTTGGTAGTCGCCGGTTTTCAGCAGCGATTCCGCCTGGGCGTACGCCCTCCGTTCGGCGACAACCGGGTTTCGGCGCCATTCGAAGTACCCCGCCGTGCCTGCCACCATCAAGAGAACGGCCGCAGCCGCGGCCAGGGGCGCCCACGCAGTCCAGGTGCGCGAGAATCCGGCAGACCGGCCGGGGCGGCTTACCGGGACAGCCGTGTCGGGCAGCCTCAAGACCATACCCGCGATTTGCCGGCACGCGGCGCACTCCGAGAGGTGCCGAACCATCTGCTCGTGCTCCGTCCCGTCCAGAGCTCCCTCGGCGAAGAGGGCCAGCAATTCCTCATCAGGGTGGGCGCTGGGTCCGTCCGGCGGAGCTGCGTCTTCATCGGAGCGAAGCAGCGGTTCCAGCAGGCGATTGTCGAGATCCGTGTGCCCCGTCATTGCGGTGCCCTCCCACCCGGGGGATTGGTGGCGCGGACGCCATCCGCCAGGACATCGGCCAACTGGCGCCCGAGGTCGGGATCATCTCCGGCCAGGACGAGCTGGAGACAATCGGCGGCCTGGCGCGGTTGAGGACAGTCGGCCGCCAGCCGTTGGGCGTAGCCCAGAAGCGTTTCGGCGGCGTGCTGTCGACGCCTCGTGATCGTGCCGGTATGCAGCTTAAGGCTTCGGGCCACGTCCTTCTGCGGCACGTCGTCGAGCACCAGCAGTTGCAGCAAGAGCCGGTCCGAGGCTTCGAGGGCGCGGCAGGAGCCGATGAAGATCGGTCGGAGCAGCTCCTCGCACTGGCGAGTCTCCATCGGCCGCGCGGGGTCAGTGCAACATGGAATCGGTTCGGGGAGCACGGAAAGCAACTCCGGCTGCCGCCGCCGAACCTCGACGCGCAGGGTGTTGGCAACGACGGGGGCGAGCCACTGGGCGAGGGTCGTCCGTCCCAGAAACGTGGCGATCTTCGGCCCACGCCCCTCGCGCGGGAGGACCAGCTCGGCCGCGAAGTTCTCGACGGCTGAGGCGGCCCGCTCGCCTCCCATGTTCCGTGCAATGGCCCGGACGATGGGCATAAACTCGACGTCGAAAGCACTCGCGGCCTTCGCCTCGTTCTGCTCGAGGGCCTGGGCCAGGATCACCTCGCGCGGGATGTTGCCCTTGAGCGTCGTTGTTCCGAGCTCGCCGCGCTCGAGCCGACCGGCCAACTGGGCGAGGGTGACGGAACCGTCCTTCGAGATTCGCTCCGCATGGTAAGCGAAGCAGGTTCGGAGCCGGCCGGCATAGGTGTCGAATCGGGGGTCGCCGGGAACCACCACGCGCGCACACAGGCCCGCCGACAGCCGGCGGACGAGGTCCGCCAGGAGCGAGTCGTCGCTCGTGCCGACGAGGGACAGGGATGGGCTCGCGAACGTTGGCATGGCTTTCAGCGGTCTTCGAGTGGGAGGACGGGAAAGCTGCTCCCCTGGCCGCTCGTCTGAACGTCCTGGGCAGCCCCGTAGAGTTTTTCGGTCAAACGAGGCACCTGGCCGGAGGCGAAGGTAAACCATTCGAGTACATCGACGACGCCTTCCGGATTGCTGGGCCGGATCGACTGGCCGTCGAGCGGGCCGCCGTCGACGGCCTTCAGGCCGGCGAGCAGGGCGTAGCTGAGCACGCCGTGGCCGAGCTGCTTGGCTTCCTTGGCCTCTTCGGAGGCCGAGGCGGCCGCGATCGTGAAGATCCCCTGTGTCCTCGAGAGACGTTCGATCGCCCCGCGGAGCGCGAACCCCGAGCGCCCCTTGCTTGCCAATGCGAGCGCGCCTCCCGATGCGCAGGTATCGAAAACCAACACTCTCTTGAGTGCCTTGGCGGCTCCCAGATCGTCGGAGATCGCATCGGCGGGGACAGCCTGCCGACGGATATCGTCTTCAAGCGTTTCTGCCTTCCGGCGCAGCTCATGGGGGACGAAGTAGTAACGCTGGCCAACCATCGAGCCGTGCCCTGCCAGGAAGATGATCAGCGTGTCCTGGGGCCGGGTCTGCATGGCGGCTCGCTTGAGCGCTTCGTGGATGCCGGACTTGGTTGCTTGATCGTCGAGAAGTGTTGCGACGTTGACCTGCTCGTAGAGGCGCTGGCCTCGTTGCTGGAATAACTGCGCGATCGCGTGTGCATCGGGGGCCGCGTACGTGAGGCTGAGGTTGGAGTCGGCGTAGCGATTGATGCCGACGGCGACTACGAAGAGCCGGCTGCGTGCAAGGGACCGCTCGTAGTTGAGAAGTAGCTCGGCCGGCTCGGCCTCCCAGGAGCCATCGGAGTTGCTGGCCGTGATCCGGAGCTGATTGCGGCCTTCAACGAGACTGACCGTGAACGAGCGGTAGACGGTCTTTCCCTCGACACGGCTCTTCCCCGGGGCGAGCACTCGTGCGCCATTCTGAAAAATGGCCAGATTGGCGACACCGCTTCCCTGATCGGCGGCTTCAACTTCAACTGTCACCTCGGCGGTTTCCACGTCGCCTGGCTGGGGTGACACGATCTTGAGCCGCGGCGGCAGGCTGCGCGTGATTCGGACTTCGGGCACGAGCCGTCGGCCTTGCCAAGTCTCGGAGAGCAAGCCGGGCCGGAAAAAGTCTTGAAAGAACCGATCCACGGGGACGACGTTCAAACCGCCGCCGACCCGGAAGGCCACCTTGGTCCGCCCTTCCGGTGAGCCGTCAAAGAAGCCGTCCGGCGTGAGTGCCAGCCAATCCTTGCCTCCGTCCAAAGTGAGGAGACGCAGAAGTTCATCGCCCGTCGCAACGTCCCAGATCCTCAATGTGCCATCGAGCGAGCACGTGAGCAGACGATCCCCATCCGGGCTGAACCGGACACCACGAACACTTGCTTCATGGCCGCGCAGGAGATGAAGGAGCAATCCATTCCTCATGTCCCAGAGCGCCACCAACGCGTCGTCGCCGCCCGAGGCCGCCAACTGACCGTCCGGACTCACCGCTACGGCTCGCACCATGTCGCTATGGGTTTCCCATGTCCGGAGCCTTCGACCGCTCTTCGAATCCCACTCCACCGCCTTTCCGTCGAAGCCGGTGAGCAGAGCGCGTCCGTCGGCGCGGAAGGACACGGACGGAACCCACCCGCTGAGCTCATCGATCGAAAGCAGACGGCCGGCGGACTCCAAATCCCAGACGATGAGCGTGTGGTCTTTGGAGACCGTCGCGATCTTTGTACCGTCTGGACTGAACGCCACGTCAGTCACGGAGCCCGTGTGCCCAAGGAAAGTCTTCGAGAGCGCACCGGATGCCGTGGTCCAGAGCTTCACGGTTCCGTCCCATCCCGCGGTCACAAAGCGGCGTCCGTCGGGAGAAAAACGCACCGTCGCGGTATCCGGATGAGCGGCGATCGTCCTCACGGGGGTCCAGGTCGAAGTGTTCCAAAGTATCGCGGTTCCGCTCCAGTCACCGGACAGCATCAAGCGGCCGTCGGTACTAAAGGCGAGCGACCCGACATGGTTGCGATGCTGGGTGAGCGTAACAAGCTTCTGGCCTGTCGCCGCATTCCACACGCTCACATCACCCGCTTGCTTGTAGACGCCACTACCCGTAGCGATCAGTCTCCCATCGGGACTGTAGCTGACGGCGAAGGTTCCGGTGCGGTGCCCCGGAAGCGTGAACAATCGGGTTCCCGAGTCCACGTCCCAGACAGCCGCCGTCTTGTCCCAGGAGGCGCTAACAAAGCGATGGCCGTCCGGACTGAACGCGACGTCAAAGACGCCTCCTGAATGGCCTTGAAATCGGCGTAGCTGACGTCCGGTCGCAGCCTCCCAGATGACGAGTTCGCCCCCACTCGTGCTCGAACCCGAATCAGCCGTGACGATCAATTTCCCATCCGGACTGTATTCTGCGGACGTATTCCCTGCCGTTCCCGATTCCGTGCCATGACCAGCGGTCGTGAGCCGTTTAATCCCACTATCCACGTCGAATACTTCAAGATTTGTTCTGTTTGCGAAGAGCACTAAATTATTATTCGCAAATGTTATGGGTACCTCGAAGCAGAACGAAGGGAACTCCCGAACTCGTGCCCCGGATTCTGCATCCCAAACCATGACGGCGCCAAAACGACCCCCAGGACGTGTGCCGTGCGGGCGGAGCGAATCCCGGCTGCCCGTAGCGGCCCAACGACCATCCGGGCTCCACGCGACGGACGCAACATCAGAGAGACCAGGCGCGAAATCGCGAAGCTTGATCCCACCTTGCAAGTCCCATAGAGTGGCGACTCCCGAATTGTCATACGTGCCAGCTCCAAGGAGTACGCGTCGGCTATCAGGGCTAACCGCTAAATCGTGGATCCTGCCATTCGGGCCATCGTGCTTCCTGACGATCGTTCCCGTGCTCATTTCGAGGAGCAGGGTCTCATTGCTGTCGAGCCCGATCAGAAGCCTCGTCCCATCCGGACTTATATCGAGCTCCGACGGATCGTCTGGGAGTTTGATCGCGCGCAATGACCGGCCCGTGGCGGCATCCCAAAGAGTGACGACATGGTCACTGGACCAACTCAAGATCGTGCGTCCGTTGGGAGCAAACTGGACTCCGAGAAGATAGTTTTCCTGAATGGGAGCAGAAACGAATTTGGGTTTGCCGCTGGCAATGTCCCAGATCCGTAAACGTCGTTCCTGACCTTCGTTGCCAACGGTTGCCAAGGTCCCGCCATCGGGGCTGATGCACATGGCCCTCACGACGTGGTTACCCACGGGAAATGTGCGGCTTGGCTTCCCGGTCGTCAGGTCCCACGCGATGAGTTCGCCGCTGCCAGGCACGGGATCATACGAATCCGGTCCGCGCCTCGATCCGTAGGTCAAGAGCGACTGATGGTTGGGGTGGAACGCCGCGAAATCGAGTGGCGAGCGGTACCCCTGGAGCTCCTTCGCCACAGTCGCGGTCGCCAGATCCAGGACAACCGCCGTCTGAGGGGCGGCCGGATCTTCTTCTTTTTGCCTTGTAGTCGACATGAGTTTTCCATTGATACTCACGTCAAGCAAGCCAACATTCTCTCCAGGCCGACGGTAAGCCGCGACCTGACGTCCCGAGGCAAGATCCCAGACCCACACCTGGCCGACGGACTCTCCCTTGTTCTCCTTCTGACTCAGCGAGAGCCCCGCCGCGATGACGTACTTGCCATCGGTCGTGAGCTGTAGCCGATGAATCCGGCCGCCGTGGCCGCTAAGTTCGAGCAGAAACTTACCCGTCACGGGATCCCACACGAGAAGTCTCTGCTCTCGATCGTACGCACCACTCCAGGTGATGACACGTTTACCGTCGTGGCTAAAGTGGACCTTGCGCAACGGTCGGTCATGGGGAAGTGACTGGAGCCTGCCTCCGGTTCGGGCGTCGTAAATGGAGGCGAGTAACCCGCCCCCGCAAATGTAGGTACGACCGTCCGGCGCAAAATCGACGCCACCTTTTCCAGTGCCTTCGAGAGTGTGAGTGGTCCGGCCCGATACCGCATCGCGCACTATGGCGGTGCCGTTATCCAGTCCCGAGACGAGGGCTCGGCCATCGGGACTGAACGTCACCGAGTTTACGTCTTCAGTATCGTCAACGGCACGAGAAAGGGAACCCGTGGCGAGGTCCCACAAAGCGGTCGTTCCCCCCTCGTAGCCCGCAACGGCCGAACGATCGTCTGGACTCAATGCCACCGAGTTCGCGGGCGAAGTATGGCCGTGAAAACGACGGATTTCCCGGGCCGCGTCGATATCCCAGAGGGTTATCGCGTTATTCCTGCCGGTGGTCAGGAGGCGGCGGCCGTCCGTGCTCAAGGCGATATCGCGCGAGGATCCAAAGTCGGACGCTACGGAGAAGACTTCACGTCCCGAGTCGACATCCCAAACGACGGCTCTCTCGTCAACGATGGCCGCAACGCGCCGACCTTGTCCATCGATCCCGACGGCGCTGCCTCCCCTAAAGGTTCTGAGAGGCGTCGCAGAACTGATCTCCCAGACGATCGACTTGTGGTCGTCACCCCCTGTCACGACCCTCCGCCCGTCCCGGCTTACGCGGAGCTCTCGAACCGCGCCTTGATGTCCACGCAAATCACGGATCTTGCGACCGCTGTTCACATCGAAGCAGGCCAGTGAGCCTTTGCCTCCCGGGTAGACCACCAGGGTCTGGCCGCCCTCTGAAAACGCCGCTCGTACATCAAAGATACTCGCGATGTCGATCGTCCGAAGCTTTTTGCCGGTCGCGCATTCCCAGATGTGGAGAGCATCCCCAAGCTTGCCTCCATGGGATTCCGATCCTCCGCATGCCAGGAGTCGGGCATCGGGACTGAGGGTTCCCGTGTGCACCCCGAGAATATCGTTGCGAATCGTCCTGATGCGTCGTCCCGTCGCCACGTCCCAGAGGCTGGCCTCCTTTGAAACGGTGAGCAGGGTCCGTCCGCTCCGGTCCAGCTCGAACCCGTACAAAGTTGCGGAGCCCAGGCTCCCCGAGGAGCCTTCCGACTGCTCAATGGCCAGCCGTCGGAGCTGAGTGCCTGTCTCCGTGTTCCAGATCACCACACTCTCATCCCCGGAGCCGGTGATGACAAATCGGCCGTCGAAACTGAATGCAAGCCTCGACACGCCGTTCGGATGGCCTGTCTGGATCACGAGCTCGGGCCGATCGCTGGCGTTGCTCGAAACGGCGATTTGAAGCCTGCGCCCGCCGCGAACGAGGATGATCCGGTTGACCTCATCACCTTGGGGCAATTGAACGAGCACATAACTCACATAGACTTTGCCTCTTTCAAGAGGCCCGAATTCATACGCTCGCTCTTTCTTCCACGCGCGACCATCGACCTTTACAGATGATCCCGGCGGCAGCTTGAAATCGACGAAGGCTCGATCTTCAGGGACGACCGAGCCTGTATCTTGCGCTCGCAAGTTCACTTGTGCCGCGATAGTCAGGAACGCCAGGGCACCGAATGTCATCACCGATTTTACGAAAGTTCTGTTCGATGAGATGCTTGGGAGTGAGCTCATGATTCATTCCTCGTTTCGCGGCTCGTCACGGGACCTTGATACCCAGCTCATCGGCATCCACGTACCGTATGTTGACCACCGCGATCAGGCTGCCGACCGCCAGATCCGGGGCGATCGCGCTCGACTCGTGGCGTTCATCACCCGCGCCGGTGCCAAGCACCTGACGCGAACGGTTCGCGGGGTTGTAGAAGGCGGCAGTGATCAGGCCGATCTGGTCGGTGAACCGCCGCCGCGCGGCTACGGACTGCTGGCCGGGGACGACCACGAACGGGCGGATTTTCCCCTGCGCGCCGTCCGCAGTCCGGAAACCACGGATGGAGTAAAGCTGCGAAAACGCCGGGTCGAGCACGTAGTGGCGCGCCGCGTCCAGGCGGACGCGCTTACCCCAGATCATAGTGGAGACACCCTTGGCTGATTCCAGCTCCGGGAGTGTGTTCAGACCATCCACGAGCAACCGCATGCAAACGGGCCGACCGCTCAGGTTCTCGACGGTGATTTCATAGGTCTCACCCGCTCGAACCGGAATGAGCCAGTCGTTGCCGCGCGCGATGCCGGCTCGTTCCTTACCACCGATCTTCACGCGCACGGGGAAAGGAAAACCGCTCTTCAGCAGCGGGTGAGGATCACGCGACCGGTCGTCGAGCCGTGCCACGACCTGGTCGGCCACCGGTCGCAAAGGCCGGTCGGGGTCGGGAGGAGGAGGCATCCGGTCCCCCGGATTCAGCGCTGCGCTATGGCCGAGCATCGCCCAGTCGGACTCCGTTAACTGTGCCAATCCGCCAGCCGAACCGGCGATGTCGTCGCTCCCGGTCTGGATCAGCTTGCACTGGAGATTGACCATCCGTCCGGCCCGACCCCGTAACGTCCCCTTGGCCAGCACGGGCATGCCGCCGGTGCTCTCGGAGAGCCGCTGCAGGGCCTGGGGCGAACCCAGGTCGCGCACCTCGAACCGTTGCGCCGCGAGAGCCGCCAGCAGCCTTTGCCGGTCAGCGACGGTGAACTTTCCTTCTCCCAGGTCGATCAGCCGGCGCTCGAGCTCATCGGCGCACCAGCGTCCCAGCAGCCCAAACTCAGCTCCGAGCAACTCGCCGGCGGCCGACTCGCTCGTGAACTCGAGGACACCGACCTTTCCTAATCGCTTCTCCTCCAGGGCGAGCGCAAGCTGTTCGGCCAGGTCGGCCAGAACGGTCGGCAGCCCTTGGGGACGGAGCCGCACCACCTCGGGGGCGCCGGGGGTGCCCGTACGCACGATCCGCACGGGCGTCTGGGAACGGCCGAACCGGACCTCAGCCGTATGGGTCACACGGCGATACACGTACTTGTTCAACTCGTCGATATCCACCGCTCCATCGCCGTCGCTATCGGCATGGCCTTTCAAGCCCTGCACCAGCCAGTAGCTGAAGAGCGACTGTTGCTTGTCATCCCAGATCTGGCTCTTCTCCTTTGCCGTCGAGCTGGCGAGCGTCACCACGCCCTCGAGGCCTCGAAACGGCTCGGCCAGGTCTTTCGCGGCGACCGCCGAGGCGTCGTCATCCCCTTTTTCGGAACCCGCGTGGCAGGCGTCGAGAATCAAGAGCTTGAACCCCGCCTTGCACGCAGCCAACTGGTTGCGAAACCACTCGACGGGAATGCCCGTCGCCGCGGGATTCGCGGGATCGCAATCGAGCGGGGCGAGGTAGAGCTTGCCCGAGGCGTCGTGGAACCCGTGGCCCGTGAAGTAGACGACCAGGCGATCGGCGGGACCCGGCCTCGCAAGGAAGCGCGGCAACTCCGCCAGGATGTGCTCCTTCAAGGGCCGGCGGCTCTCCTCGGTCGATTCGTCGGTCAGCTCCAGCATGCGGCCTCGCGGATATCCCCCACGATCCCGGAGCGTTGCCGCGAGTTGCTTGACGTCGTTGACCGTGTAGCGGAGCGGCGTGGCCCGCCGATATTTCTCGACCCCGATCAAAAGCGCCCAGGAGATACTCTGCGGCGGACTGGGTGCAATCTCTTGACCACGCAGCGAACTTGCCGCGACCAGTCCGACAACCAAGGCGAGGGTCGCTCTCAGCCCTCGTTTCCCCAGCGCGCTGGGGTGGTTTATGTTTGTGATGTGCGCGACACGAGCGAAAACCGCGTTCAGTCTGTCCATTGCGTTTTCACCCCGGATCAACGCTCTGTATTTAAAGTAAATCAATAACTACCCGTCAAACGAATTCGCCTAGGGTGGCCCAATCAGCACCAGTGAAGCCCAGTAGTACGGGCTCTTCCACCTGTCCTGTTGTCGGACCAGCCGCTTCGCCGCCTGGAGGGCGGCCGCATGGTCGACCGGTTTGCCGGCCTTCTCGGCCTGGGCGAGTCCTGCGCAGAAATAATAGACGAGGCTGGCGGCGGCTTCGTCGTCGACGAGCCAGTTGCTGGCCACGACGCGCCTCGACCCGGCGACGAGGAACCCGCGCGAGAGGGCCCAGGTCCCGTCTCCTTGCTGCCTCGGGCCGAGGTTGGTCTCGCACGCCGACAGGACGACCAGCTCGCATCCCTTCAGGTTGAGCTCGGAGATCTCCGACAGGTTGAGCAGACCGTCGTCGGCCGGGTCGGTCGCGGCCTTCGGGCCGGGCGACAGGGCGAGGGCACCGAAGTAGTTGCCGAACCGTTGATCGACCAGCCCGTGACAGGCCAGGTGAACGACGCGTCGACCGGGTGCCCAGTACCGCAGGCCGGCCTCAGTGGCGGTCTCGCCGACGAGTCGGCCCGCGGCGATGCCGTTGCGGCGGTAGATGTCGGCGACCCAGGCTGACTCCGCATTGGCGGACGGCAAGCGCTCGAGCCGTCCCCCAGCGGTGCGGAAGCGCGTCAGGCCCGATACGGCCGCCTTGGGAGCGGCTGCCTGGGACGACGCGTAGTCGGGATCCGCGAGGCTCAGGACGGGCTGGCGCGCGGCGTTCTTGAAGGATGCGACCGGCCGTTCTTCCAGGTTCTGGTAGAGCGTGGCCGAGGGCACGTACAGGATCGGCGGACCCGCATCGAGCAGCAGGCGGGGGTCTTCGCCGGCTTCCACGCTCAGCGCCTCGAAAGGAACCGCAGCGAGCGGGCCGTCGGGCACGATCACGAGTCGTTTATACCGGCCTGCAAGCAGATCCTTACGCTCGCGTTCGGGCACGAGCATTTGCCAGAGGGCCGCTGTGCGGGCTATGGTGTCATCGGAATCTCCCGGCCGAGCGAGGCGCTGAAGGATGCCTTCGGGCTCGGCACCAAGGAGGATCGCCTGAAGGGTAGGCTCCAGCAGCGTCCCGGCAGTCCGGCCCAGAGTCGTCGCCGAAGCGGCGTCGATCGTCAACGTTTCCACTCGGGCCGGGACGTCGTCGAGCCCCGGTACGACGATGACGTAGGTGCCGATCTCGGTCACGACATATTCGAGCAAGAGTGCGTCGGAACGGCCAAGTGCCTTGCGCAGCCGGTCGAGCGGCACGACCTGCCGGTTCGGGCCCGCGTTGAGCCGCACGGCAGGGCTGACGTTGTGAATCTCGCGATCGGCGTCAATCAGCTTGGTCTGAGCTCGTTCGAGCCGAGTCCTGAGCGCCGAGGTCGCGGTCTTCCGCTCCGGGCTGGGCTTGCCGGGTGCTTGCTCGAGCGTGGTGAGCTGGACGGTCAGGCTGGCGACCTCGGCTCGGGCCTCGTCGCGTCGCCGGCGCAGGTCGGACGCCTGCGCAGCGGGCACTCCGGCGAGCAGGTCGGTCCCGTGCCGTTCGATCTGCTGGAGCAGAGTGCGCGTGAGCCCGCGCTCGGCGGCATCGAACGCCTCGGCGACGTTGCCCGCCTGCGCTTGAAACGCCACCATTTGGTCGAAGGCGCTCGCGAACATGCTGGCAAACGCCGCACGATCGAAGTCGCTGCCGACGCCTTGCGAGCGCAGTTCGTCAGCCAGTTTCAGCGCGATGCGCATGTCGGCCAGGGCCTCGGCACGCAGGCCTTTGGCCCAGCGCGCCTGGGCGCGGGTCTGATAGTCGAGGTGCGCCCCCTGGACATCGCCTCCTTTTTCCTTGATGGCGATTGTACGATCGATGAGCTTGATCGCCTCGTCGGGCCGGCCGAGGAAGTATTCGTGCATCGCCAACAAGCCCACGAGGCTGAGCGTCTGCGGATGCTCCGGCCCCAGGGACTTTTCCGCGATCTCCAGGGCGCGCTGGAACTCGGCCTTGGAACGCAGGAAGGCCTGGGCCACGATCAACGCCTTGCTCATGTCCGGGCCGCTGGTTTTGGCGGGATCGGCCGGTGTCGCAGGGGCGGAAATCCCGACCGCCGCCTGAATCATGCCGGACGCTGGTCCTGCGCTGATCGACTGTTTCAGGTACAAGGCGCCCGTGGACATGTGATCGAGGATGAGCTGGGGATGATCGCGTCCCCAGACCTTCTCCTTGATCGCGGTCGATCGGCGCAGGAGCGCTTCGGCCTCGTCGATTCGGCCGTTCACGAGCCGGATCGTGGCGAGCAAGGTGAGCGGCTCCGCGAGCGAAGGATGCTCAGGCCCGGAAGCCTTCTCGTAGATCGCGACAATTCGCACGAAGAGCGGCTCAGCCTCCGAGGCGCGGTTTTGCCCGAGGTAGAACATCGCGAGGTTCTTGAGCTGGGCTGCAACCTCAGGGTGCGTGGCGCCCAGAGATTTCTCGAGAGACGCCAACGCTTGCTTGTAGAGTCCTTCCGCCTCGGCATTCCTTCCTTGAAAGCTAATGACGCGCGCGAGGTTGCCCTGGGCAGTCACCGTATTCGGCGCTTCGGGCCCCGAACGCCTCCGGAATAGATCGGCCGCCCGCCGGTACAGGGTCTCGGCCTCGGCGTACTTCCGCTGCACTTCCAGGTCCTGGCCAAGGTTGTTGAGCCCGAGTGCACGGTCCGCCTCATGATCGCCGGGCGCCTTCTCGATGTGCGCCAATGCCTTGCGGTGCGCGGCCTCGGAGTCGGCGTTTCGACCCTGCGCGAAGTAGACCGAAGCGAGCTCGTTCCAGAGCACGAACAGACTTGCATCATCAAACATCGGCTGCCGTTCATGGCTCGCCAGCACGCGCTTCATGTCCGCCTCGGCCTCGGTGAACCGTCCCTGCGACAGCCGGAGCGACGCCAGGTTGCGGCGGGAAATGGCCGTCAACACATGATCGGCCCCATAGATCTTCTCGTCGCGAGCCACCACGTCAGCCTGGAGTGCGTCGGCCTCCTTCCATCGCCCCTGATAGTTGTAGACGAGCGCAAGATTATTCATGAAAGGCAAGACAAATTCGGCCCGGTGGGGGAACGCTTTCTCGGCCTGTGCCAGCATATCCTTCGCGAGTGCCTCGGCCTCACGATAGCGTCCGGCCTGGACGAGCGTGTCGAGCTTGCCCTTGGTCGCGATCAGCCCGGCGAGGACCTGGGCGTCGCGCGCGTCGTCCGCGCGTGCGGGGACGCCGGTCAGCAAGAGCGCCGCGCTCACAATCGCGGCCGGTATCCATAGATTCGGTCGCACGTTCAGAACCCACCCTCGATTTCGGACGCAAAGGGGTTTTGACTTTCAAGAGCCCTCGACTGCTCAAGGCGCTCCGACCAGGACCATCGCGCCCCAGTAATACGGGCTTTGCCACTTCTCCTGCTGCCGCACCCAGCGCTTCGCCGCTTGCAGGGCGCGTGTGTAGTCCGGTTCCCTGGCCTCCTTCTCGGCTTTGGCCAGCCGGGCACAGAAGACACTCACGAGGTTGGCGCCGGCCTCGTCGTCGACGAGCCAGTCGCTGGCGACGACCCTCCGCGCGCCGGCGACGAGGAACCCGCGCGACAGGGCCCAGGTTCCCTCCCCCTTCTGCTGAGGGCCGAAGTTCGTCTTGCACGCGCTCAGGATCGCGAGCTCGCAGCTCTTGAGGTCCATCGTGTCGATTTCGGCGAGCGTGAGGAAACCGTCGTCAGCGGGGTTCGTCGCCGCCTGCGGTCCTGGAGTCAAGGCGAGGGCACCGAACAGGTTTCCGTATGCTTGATCGGCCAGTCCGTGGCAGGCGAGATGGAGTATGCGGCGGCCGGGCGCCCAGTAGCGTACGGCGGCCTCGGTGGCCGTCTTACCGGAAAACAGCGCCGCTTTGATGCCATTCTCACTGAACGCCTTGACGACCCATTGCGCCTCCCAGCTCGTATACGGCAACCGCGACAAACGCCCGCCGGACGTGGCGTAGCGCGCGCGATCCGACGATCCGCCTGCCGCCGGTTCGGTGCCCGGATACGCGGGGTCGCCGACGGCGAGCACCGGCTCGCGATCCGCTTTCCTGGCAGGCGAGGCGGGCCGCTCTGACAGGTTGAAGAGTACCGTGGCCGACGGTCCGTAGACGATCGGCGGTCCGACGTCGAGCAGGTACTTCGGCGTGTCGTCATCCTGAGCAACGACCAGAACCTCGAGCGGCAGCAAGGCGATCGGCCCGTCGGGCACGACGAGCAGACGCTTGACGTGGCCGCCGACCAGCGCCTGCCGTTCCGGCTCGGGAACGAGCACCGTCCAGAGCGCAGCGAGCTGAGAGCTTGTGTCGGGTGCCGAGCCAGGGCTGGAGATCCGCTTCAAAATCGCGGGCACGATTGCCTGCAGCCGCGCCTCGGTCAGCGGTCCAGTTTGTGACTCGAGGGTGCGTGCCGACTCTTCGGATAGGGTCAATTTCTCGAGCCTCGGTTTGGCGTCTCCGCCCGCGACGATCAGAGCGTAGCACTGATCCTCGCTCACGAGGTACTCGATCAGCAGCGACTCCGACTTCGCGATCCAGCGCTTCAGGTCGTCGAGACGCGCGGGCTTGCGGTCCTTGCTCAGCGCGAGCCGGGATGCCGGGCTCGCGTCGCGGATGTCGCGGTCAACCTGGACCACGGCCTGTTGCGCCTCGGCGAGCGTCGCACGCAGCGCATTGCCTTTGTCTCGCTTCGCATCCGCCGACAACCCGGGGAGCTCGGCGAGCAGGTCAAGTTGTTTCTGGATCGCGTTCACGCGCGTCTTCGCTTCGCGATCGCGGGTACGGAGGGCGCCTGCCTGGTCCCTGGGCAATCCGGCGAGCAGGTCGACGCCCGCGAGATCAAGCTGTTCGAGTAGCGTGCGGGCCCTCGAGCGTTCGAGCGCTGAAAATGCTGCACTCATGTCGCCGAGCTCAGCCTGCCACTCGACCATTGCCTCGAATGGTGAGCTGAGCGCGCCGAACAGCTCGGCGCGATCCTGGGCAGACCCGGAAAGATGGCCACGCGACTGCTCCGCGAGGTCCATGGCACTCTGGATATCCGTCAGTGCGGCGTCTTTCTTGCCGAGCTTCCAGTTCGTCACGGCGGCGAGCGTCACCGCCTTGACCCGCTCCTTCGGCTCGAACCCCGCCTTCGCTTCCATGGCCGCCACGCGATCGAGAAGCGGCACAGCGTCGGCGTAGCGTTCTTGCTTGTACAGCAGGTAGGCCTTCTCTCGGAGGTTGCTCGCGGCATGGGGATGTTCCGGGCCGAGGGCCTTCTCCAGGGCCGGCTGAATGCGGTCGAGAATCGGCCCGGCTTCGTCGAGGCGATCGTTGTTGACCAGGAACGTCGCCAGGACGTGCCATCCGAGCAGTGTCGCCGGGTGCTCGGCCCCGAGCGCCTTCTGGTCGATGGCCACGACTTTTCTGTAGAGCGCCTCCGCCTCGGCGTGCCTCCCCAGCGCATCCGTGACATCGGCCAGTGTGGCGATCCCCTTCGCAGTGTCGCCATGCTCCTTTCCGAGAGCCTGCTCCCAGATCGCCACGGCACGTTTTAGCAGGGGTTCGGCGTCGTTGTAGCGGTACTGCGAGCCGAGGACCGCGGCGAGGTTGCTCAAACACATTGCCACGTTCTTGTGGACGGCGCCAAACGTCTTCTCGTTGATCGCCAGGGCGCGGCGCAGGAGGCCTTCCGCCTCGGCGTAGCGCCCCTGGAACTTCTCCATCAGTGCCAGGTTGTTGAGGACGTCGGCAACCTCGGGGTGATTGGGACCTTTGGCCTTCTCCAGAATCGCCTGCGCGCGGTGGTACTCCGCCTCGGCCTCCCCGTACCGCGCCTGCTCGACGTGGAGTGAGGCGAGGTTAGTGAGGCAACCGGCCATGACCGGGTTGTCAGGCCCGAGCAGCTTCGTGAAGATGGGGATCATCCGCCGATAGAGCGGCTCGGCGTCCGCGAATCGCCCTTGAACCTGATAAACTCCGGCAAGTCCCACGAGACTCTGGGCAACGCGGGGATCGTTCGGCCCGAACAGCTTCTCGTTGATTGCGAGCGAGCGTTTGTGCGCAGCCTCCGCGTCGGCGAGGCGGCCCAGGCTGAGATAGACGTTCGCAAGATTGTTGTAGCTCTGACCGACCCGTTCCGACTGCGCTCCCTCCACTCGCTCGAGGATCACCCGCGAACGATTGTAGTGCTTCTCGGCATCGGCGTAACGCCCCAGCTCGTTGTACGCCATGGCGAGGTTGTTCAGACAAACCGCGATCATCGAAGGCTGGTGCTGGAACGACCGTTCCGCCACCGCGAGCGCCTGCCGCGCCACCTCTTCCGCCTCGCGGTATTTGCCCGCCTCGTAGAAGGCGTTGAACTTGTCGAAGTACGGTTTCATGGGGTCCTGGGCACGAGCCGGCTGGGCCGTTGCCAGCACCGCCAGCACGAAAACAATCAGACAACTTCCGGCAGGAACCCGCATCTTCCGCTCTCGGACCATGGTGATTCTCTCCTGGGGGCTGAGGAGAACGTAATCTGCGTCTCGATCGGGATTCGCAAGGCGCATCATCGCGGAGCAATCATGAAGATTATTCGTGCATATTTTTAGATTAATCCGGTCGGTACTTCATGGTACAAGCTCCACAGGCAGCAGCGCTGGGTCATTCAGCGTCGGCTCCTGATCGCGCGCTTCTCGGCGCTTGCGGAGCATCGCCTTCAGCCCTTGCTTGGCGTAGCCGAACGCCGCTTGCACCGTCACAGGTCGGGGCAGTTTTTCGAGGCTCTCGGCCAGGAAATAGGTGAACCACATCGTTCCGTTGGGCGTCCCCTCGAAAAGCGACTGCTCGTCGGCCGCGCAGGAAGTCAGGACGACAACGTTCATCTGTGCGATGTCCTTGACCCGAGCGGCCTCGTCGGCGAAAGCGCGCTCAAGGCCTTTCCCTTCGACCACGCCGCCGCTGTGGCACGTGTCGAGGATCAGCACGACGTGCCGGCCGGCGAGTCCCTCGAGCCAGCGGGCGAGGACGTCGTCGACGATCGATGAGTCGCGGAACCGCGCTTTGCGTGCCTCCAGCGTCATCCCCGGGGTGCCGGCTTCGAGGTCGTAGGGACCGAGCATCTCGTCCTGGCCGTCGGGCTCCGAGCCGTCAGGGCAGGGGGCCTGGCCGGCGTGGCCCGAGAAGTACACGAACACGGTGTCGCCGGGCTGGGTGACGCTGGGGAGCCAGCGAGTGATCGACTCCTCGATATTGGCGCGCGTCGCCTGCTGGTCAATCAGGAGCCGCGTCCTCGCGGGGTCCAGCGCGCCTCGCTTGAGCATCCCTTCGTGCATGACCTCGGCCGAGTGGCGCAGTTCGTTGTGTGTCGCACCGATCTCGGGGTGGAGGTACTTGCCGATGCCGACAAAGAGACCGACGCGTGCTGGCGGGAGAGCGGACGTCGGGGCGGTTGCGGGCAGGGTGTGGATGGGGACCCGGTGCTCGGCCCAGGGCGCCGGCGACTGTGCCAGCCGGTGGCTGAGTTGCGTCAGGAGCTCCGGTGGAACCGCCGCGGCTCGCCGCTGGGTCTGCGCGGCGAGCGCGTCGAGATCGGCGGCGGGCTCGGCCGTAGCGAGAACCTGGAGCACCTCGTCACCGAACGGAGGACGGACCCGGAAGCGGAACGGCTCCCCCGGCGCGGGGACCTCCACGACCTGTCGCGCGGGGATCTTGTTATTCGGGTGGGCCGGGTTGGGGAAGAGCAGCAGACTGCGGCCGTCGGCCTGTTGATAGAGCAGGTACAGGTGGGCGGCACGCTCGGCGGCGAAACGCACGGCGATCGTTTGCCCCTCGCGATAGACGCCGTTGATGTGGTCGACCCCCACGTGAGCCAGGAAGGTGGGTCGGGCATTCGCCAGTCCCGGATTCATCGGCTGTGCCGGGACGCCGCCGGGCGTTTGCGCGGCGGTCGGAGCGACCATCACGACCCCCAGCGCAGTTACACGCGCGAGTGTCAGGCGAATCCGAGGCAACATCAGACGTTCCTCCGTGCAGACCGGAAAGGCTGGGCAAGATTATGAAGCCACTGAACGGGGATACGCAAGCAAAATGAACCTACCTACAAACCAGTAAGGACCCATCGCCACGGTTACGACAAAAAAGCAGGCCACAAGGCCTGCCTTTTGATGGGCGATTCGTCGCATGATCAGGCTTAACCCGGGAAGGCCAGGGCTGCTGTCTGCGACTGGGTGCCAGGGAGCCGGGGGGCGACCGTCGGGATCGTCGGGGCGACGGTCGCGGCCGGCTGGGAGACAGGTACCGCGCTGTTCGACGGCACCGGCGAGGAGTACGGGGTCTTCGGAGCGTTCGCGTCGTAGGTGAAGTAGGTCGTCCCTGGAATCCGGCCGCTGGTGCTGGTGGGGGCCGGGTTCTGGTTGGCGTTGCTGTTGGTGTTACCGCTCACCAGAGGCTGACCCGAGGCCGAGTACGAGATCTTAGGGGCATTGTCGTCGAAGACGAGCTGGGTTCGGCCGCTGGTACCGCTGCCCGAGAGGTTGGGCGGGTTGTACGCTCCAACGCCGGGGGCGGGAAGGGACGGAGCCTGGGTCGTGGGCTGTTGCGGGACGCTGCCGTACATCTGGGCGGCCATCTGGGCCTGGGTCAGAATCTGCTGGGAGGCCGGGATTTGGGGCTGCTGGTACTGGGGCTGGCTGGCTGGCATGCCCTGGTTGAGCCGGGCGGCGAATTCGTCGAATCGCTGCTGGTACGTCATGTTCTGAAGGCGGTACTG
>DAIDJG010000451.1 GCA_027451445.1 Singulisphaera sp. | reverse complement strand
TGATCAGCACGGGAGGCTCCTTCCTCATGCGTTTGGCGAATGTTTGGTTTGGTCACCTCCATTTTGTCCAAAGTCGCGGAAAGGGGGGAGCCTTCCTTTCGACCCCCCGCCGCTCCGAAAAAATGCGCAACTTCAAAACTTGGGAAGGGGGGGAGTTATGAGGCTCCGCCACTTGCGGAGGGCGGGGCTGTGCGGCACTCGGCTGTAAACCGCTCTCGCGCGAGAAGCGTCGCAGCGTGCGCGTTACTCTGCCTTGTTCCCTTCGAGAAGCTCGGGGATCATCTCTTCAAGCCGCCCGCGGGCTTCCACCGAGAACAGGTTGCCCTTCGTGTCGACGACGAAGACGCAAGGAATCGAGTTGATTCCCCAGGAGCGGGAGAAGTCGCTCTCCCAGCCCTTGCCCTGATAATACTGCGGCCACGCGATGTCGTTCTTGGCAACGAAGGCCTTGAGCTTCTCCAGGCCGCCCTGGTCTTCGGACTGGTCGAGGCTCACGCCGATGAACTCAACGCCCTTGTTGCGGTACTTGGCGTAGAGCTCCTTCATCTTGGGCATCTCGGCGACGCAGGGGCCGCACCAGGTGGCCCAGAAGTCAACCACGACGACCTTGCCGCGCAGGTCTTTCATCGAAATCGTCGAGCCTTTGATCGCCTCGGTGAACTCGAGCTCGAACGGCTTACCGACGGACTCCAGCCTTTTGAGACTCCCCTTGGCCATGCTGGCGAACTGGTCGTCGGGATACTTCTCGATGAGCGTCTTGAAGATCGCCTTCTGGTCTGCCGCCGAACCGGACTGTGCGGCCATGTAGTAAAGCCGAGCGCCTCGAGGGTCCTTGGGAGCCTTCTCGATGAAGGCCTCGACCGCCTTGAGCTTGGCGGCGGCATCGGCCTTGTCCGAACGGCCGGTGAACATCGCCTTCATGAACAACGCATCAAGCTGGAGTTTCTCATTGTGGGAGCCGGAAATCACGGCATCGAGCTCGTCGTTCAGCTCTTTGGTCGGCTGGCCCATCGACGCGTTCGCCAGCGTCATCCAGCGCTCGGTCATGAGGACACCCAGCCGAGGGTTCGTCGGGTCGGTCTTGAAGAGTTCCTTGATCAAGGACGCGCGCTCTGTCATGACCTCAGAGCGCTTCTTGAGGAACTCCTGGATCGCCTCACGATCATTCTGTTTCGCGGGGTTGAATGTCGGCATGACTGCGGCATTCAGGTCGGCGAGAATGGCGTCCGCCGACCGGCCGGCGGACGGCTTGCGTGCCTCGTCCTGAGCGCTTGTCGACGCCGTCAACACGAGGACGGCGAACACGAAGGCAAGGCGATTCATGGCAGACTCCGGAGGGTTAGAGCAAGGTTCGCCAATGCAGGGGCTTGCCGCAGACTCAGACACGCCCGAGATTCCGGCCACGGATCGGCCCCCGCGAATGTCGCGGCACGTTCGGTCCCGACACTCCTTAATATGCAGGAGACCATCGGCCGAGACACATTGCAAGCCGAAAGTTGCAGGCGCCGTTCGGTTTGCTGCGCATACCTCCATGACACGCGTGGATGTTGCGGCGGCCGTCACGCGGACAGCCCGAGGACGATCCGAAGCGCTTCGATTTCCGCAACGGCGTTGTCGCAGTTGCCGGCCCCCCTAGAATGCGAGACGTTCGCCCCCCAAACCGATCAACGAGGTCCTTAATACGAGTCCGAGATCCCGCGATCTTGGGTGGAGATGGGTGGGCTGGCGTCGATCCAGCCCTTGGGAATGCCTTGAGGAGAATGACCGTGGCAGCACAGGACAAAGTCGCGTTCATCACGGGCGCGAACAAAGGGATTGGGTTGGAGACGGCCCGGGGACTGGGCGCGTTGGGCGTTGCCGTTGTGATCGGCAGCCGCGACGAGAGTAAGGGGCGCGCGGCCGCCGAGACGCTCCGGGCCGAGGGCATCGCCCACGTCGACGTCGTCAAGTTCGACATCACCCAGCCGGAGGACCATCAGGCCGCTTTCAGCTATCTCGAAGGGCGGTACGGCAAGCTCGACATCCTCGTCAACAACGCCGGCGTCATGCTCGACCAGGGCGAGTTCGGATCGCCCGGCGGTTTCAACACGGCGTCGACCGTGTCGCCGAAGATCCTCCACGAGACGTTCGAGACCAATTTCTTCGCCGTCGTGGCGCTCACGCAGACGCTCTTGCCACTTATCCGCAAGTCGCCAGCCGGGCGGATCGTCAATCTTTCGAGCATCCTCGGGTCGCTTGCAATGCATGCTGACCCCACCTCACCGATCTACGCGATGAAGGCCTTCGCGTATGACGCCTCGAAGACAGCACTCAATGCCTTCACCGTTCACCTCGCCCAGGAGCTGCGCGGGACGCCCATCAAGGTGAACTCCGCGCATCCCGGCTGGGTCAAGACGGACATGGGGGGCTCGAACGCCCCGATGGAGCTTTCGGAAGGAGGAAAGACCAGCGTGCAGTTGGCAACCCTGCCCGACGACGGCCCCACAGGTGGTTATTTCCACCTCGGTCAGACTCTCCCGTGGTGAGGCTCTGATCGAACCCAAGGCCGCCAGTCACGCTCGCCGGGGCAACTTGCAGGCTGGCGGCCTGGTACCGATGACGGATTCCGATTCTTTGACGCGCGCGGTCAGTTACTGGGTTTTTCGAGGAAAAACTTTGGAGTCGAAAAATGTCGCAATTGCCGAACAGCATAGGGTGCAACGGCGATCAGGATGTAGAAGGATTTGCGAGTTACTCGGAGCATATAGGTAGAGGGCACGCCCCCGATGTCGTCGCACCCGTAGCAAGTTACGAACCTGATGATTGCCCAGGCCCTACTTGGACTGAGTCTTCGCCGAGGGCGTGGCGAGCGGGAAGATCCGGAAGACCACCTCGCCTTGCTTGAAGGTGTCTTCCTCCTCCACGGGTCGCAAGTAGCCGACCGTGCCGCTAATGGGAGCCAAAAGCTTGCATTCCTCGATTTCGCGCCGAAGCTTCTCCGCCTTGGACTTCTCGCGTTGCAGGGCGCCTTCTTTGTTGAGCTCCTCTTCCTTGGCCTTGAAGACCTCGCTCTCAAGCTCCTTGACGTTTTTCGCCTCGGTGTACTTGATCAGGATCTCTTTCTTGCTCTTCGCTTTCTCTTCCGCAATCCGGGCCTCGGTCAGGGCGAGCTGATCCTCCGCGGATTGCGACTTCTTCGCCTGATCCTCAACACGAACCCGCTCCGCCGTCGCCTCGGCAATGGCCTTGTTCGCCAGCTCGATGTCTTCCTTGGAGATCCCATCGATATACTCCTTGACTCCGATTTCGGCGACCTCGCGCGCCATCTTGGCCTGGCGATACGCGGTCTCCGCCGCCTTGAGACCGATCTTCTGGTTGTTCAGCGTATCTTGCAGATCGCTCGAGTCGAACTCGACCACCCACTCCCCCTTCTTCACCACAGTGCCGGCGGACCTGAGCTTCAGAACCGTACTCTCACCTTCAATCCGATTAAACACGTCGATCGGCTTCTTGCGCTCGGTGGGAGCGTCCTTCCTTTTCGACGTCTGCGCGGAGGCCTCCATACCCAGACTTAGACCCGAAAATGTCAGGCATACCAACACCGCTCTGCGCACGAACGCACTCATGGGTGTAATCTCCGTTTCCGCCGATTTCGGGGGCGTAACCCTTGATGGGAGGAGTGGCCGTATGGATTCGGCCGGTTCATTGGGTCGTGGGTCGGCGCGGAGCCATTCGAACCTCAGCGCCCGCCAGCCAGAAATGATAACGCGTCGGACGGACCGTTCGCAGGCCGCGCTGGAGAAAAAAAAGGACAGGGGAGCGAGACGGTTGTTACGTGCTCGGCAACAAACGGATCGGCGCATTTTTCGCGTAAAACGTCGGTCACGGCGACTCGTGCCTGACACTCGACCTTAATTCCTTAATGCCTCAGAGCGTTGCGCACCCGATCTTTTCTGCTTGACATGCGGAAAAAACGGGGTAGACAAGAAGGGCGGGGCGGAGCCATACCTTCACCTAACGGTAGTAGCGTCATCCATGCCCGCACGTGCCCGAAATCTTTCCCGGATTCCCAACTTTTTCTCGGCCGGCCGACTCTTTGCTTCCCTCATGAAGCCGGACGGGTCCATCCATGACTCAATCAATCGCCACCCCGAGAGGGGTGGGCGTTGCCTTGCGCCGTGCCAGTAGCATGTTCGAAGGTAAGTCGTTTAGTGAAATGAACGAGCGTTGCCTTTCAGTGTGGTTGAATTCTCGGACTTGCGCCTGTCCGCACCGCGTGCGTGCCGATGAGCGAAGTCACCTCGAATGAACCTTGCGGACTGATCGACGATGACCCCGGGGCGAATTGCCATGATCGGCCGTCTCGGGAGTCGATAGCCGCTTTCCACTTCGCGTTGTCAACCTACGGTCGACGGGCTTTTGGCCGTTCTCGAGCACATCTTTGCGTCCCCGCCTCATTGAGGGGTCGCGGCATTCAGCTCCGTCCGGGAGGTCGTTTGATGAGACTCCAGTCAACGTCGTTTGATTCGGATCCCCCTGACCTTTCGATCGTGATCCCGGTTTACCGGAGCGAGCCCTGCCTCCAGGCACTCGCCGACGCTATTGACGCGGCTCTGGAACCCCTTGAGAAGCGCTACGAGGTCGTGTTCGTCAACGACGGTTCGCCAGACGATTCCTGGCGCGTCATCGAGTCGATCTGCTGCACCCGCCCTTCGTACGTCGGCATCGACCTCAGGCGCAACTTCGGCCAGGACAATGCGATCATGACTGGCCTGCGCGTGTCCCGGGGCGACGTTGTGGCAATCATGGACGACGACCTGCAGCACGACCCCCGCGACCTGCCGGCCTTGATCGACGCGCTCGAGCGCGAAAAAGCCGACGTGGTCTACGCTCAGTTTACGACCAAGCACCAGAAGTGGTGGAAGAACCTCGGGAGCTGGTTCAACGGCGTTGTGGCGGAGTGGGTCATCGACAAGCCGAAGGGGATCTACCTCTCGCCGTACAAGGTCATCCGCCGCGAAGTTGCCCAACTGATCTGCCGCTACGACGGCCCTGACCCTTACGTCGACGGCCTTCTCTTTCAGGTCACTGCGCACGTGGCGCAGGAGCCCGTGACGCATCACCCTCGACGCGCCGGCCGCGGCAATTACACGCTCGGACGGTCGCTCCGCGTCTGGGCACGGCTGGCGACGGCCTTCTCCGTCAAGCCGCTCCGCATCGTGATCTGGGCCGGGCTCCTCTTCGGGGTGCTCGGGGGTGCGCTCGCGGTTTACGTCGTACTCTATCGTTTGCTCTATCCCCAGTTCTTCGAGCAGTCAGTAGCCGGCTGGGCATCGCTGATGGTGACGGAGCTCCTGACGTCGTCCGTCCGCATGCTCTTCCTTGGCGTGCTCGGCGAGTACGCAGGGCGGACCTATCTCGCGGTCAGCAATAAGCCGCAAGCGACGGTGCGCACGCTGCTCAATCTCTCCCAGGACAGCTCGGACGAGATCGACCGGTCTGCCGTGCTGAAAGCCGCGAAAGCCTCAGCATTGTCGCCACCCTGGGTCCGAAACTGATCGACCGGAGCCGCGTTGACCATTCGGGAGCGGAAAGAGCGGGTGCAAGTCCTCAGTTTGGTCGGCCTGGAGAGGCTCCAAGAAACGTCGCGCTTTCCCGCCGTTGCGGCTGCGATCTCCTGGAAGCATCTCTTCCACCCTCGAGCGCTTTACCGCTCGAACGTCCAGCCGCTCGCTCCTGGTCGCGCCGCGGCCCTCGTCCGGATCTTCGCGTGGGAACCCCGCTGGCTGCGGCGGTTCCGGTTTTCTTACGGTACGAGCCTCGTGGTGGTGGCCCACCAACCGGCCGCGAGCGCGAGCGAGGCGGAGCGCACAGCAAAATGATGAATCGTCGCACTCTCAAGGTACGTCTGGCGTTGATTTGTGGTGTTGTGGGAAGTGCGATCTTTCTTATGTTGGCACGCGACCTCTTTTACGCGTTCTCGTGGCAGTCGCGAAAAACGGTCGGCGCATTGATATTTTGCGGGATTGTTTACGCTTTTGGGCGCCGCCTCTGGACGGTCCGACCCGGCGATGACCGTCCTCTCGAAGATCCGAAATCGCCGCCTGGGCGCGCGGGGTTCTGGGCGGGTTGGGTCCTGGCGCTCGTCGTAGCGTCGCTGATCTACCCGCTGACGAGTCATCCCGGCGGGCTCGCTCGCGGGGATTGGACCTATTACGCCGCGAAGTACGAGGCCGCGCGACGCTCGATCGTGGACTACCGGCAGTTTCCCTGGTGGGACCCGTGGACGCGCGGAGGTTACCCGCTGGCCGGTAACCCCCTGTGCGGCGTCGCGGGCGTGGCCATGCCCTTGGTCCTGGCGTTCGGCACGTTGAAGGGTCTGCAATTGGCGATTGTTGCGGGTTTCTTGCTCGCGGCCGAAGGGACTCGTCGCCTGGCCGGGCTCTGGCTGCGCGATCCCATTGCCGGCGCGGCAGCCGGTCTGATCTACGCAATCAACGGCGGCGTGATCATGTCGAGCTCCGCGGCCTACGACATTCCGATGGGCTACGCCGTTCTACCCTGGATGCTCTACTATGTCTTCCAGCTCGATCGACGGCCCTGGGCTGGCGTCGGGCTCGGGTTCTGGGCGGCGTTCAATGTTCTCAACGGCATCGCTTATTTCACGGTCTACGTGGTATTGATCGCCGCTGTGGTTTGGCTGCGGGTGCTACGGGCGCGGGAAGGAATCGCGCGGCGCCGGGTCTTCGTAAATACGATCCTCGCACTCGGAGTATCGCTTGCGCTCGCCGGCTGGAGGATTGCGACCACCTTGCTGGTCGGCCTGGACTACCCGCGCGTCCTGACGTCGGGCATGTCGATGGACTTGAAGCACATGACGGTTTATCTGATCCTACGTCCCGGAGCTTACGCTCTCACGACGATCGAGGCCCCATACTTCTGGGAATGCGGTTGGACGATTGGACCCGTCGTATTGCTCCTGGTAGGAGCCAGCTTACTCCGAGGTTGGCGCTGGTGGCACACGCTGGCGGCGGTCTGTGGGTGGTTGGCACTGGGCGCGTTCCAGTGGTACGAGGCGAGCTACTGGCTGGCACACCTACCCATTTTCTCGTCGATGCACGTGTCGCCTCGTTGGCGATTCATGGCAGCGCTGGGGGTCGCCTTGGCCGCGGCGAGCACGCTCGAGTTCTGGCGCGCGAGTGGCAGTCGCCGGCTCGTCCGGCTCGCGAACGTTGCGCTGGCGGTGATCGCGCTCGACTATGTTGCGTACGGCTTCGAAGCCCTCCCGATTGCGTTTTCGGTCCCGGCGAACGAATCGATGTTCCCGAAACCGCGCCTCCGCCGGGGCGAGTTCGCACAGGTCCGTAATAACGACGAGTATGCAGCGGTCTCGGGCGGTTACGGCGTGGTACAGGCATTAGAACCGCTGCTCGGTTACGACCGATACCGCGTGACCAACCGCCGTTGGCGCGGACATCGCGAGTACAAGGGGGAATTCTGGACCGATCGGGGTCCTCTCGTCCCGATTTTCTGGAGTCCCAATCGGGTCGTGCTCGCAGCCCGGCCTGGCGAGATGGTTTACGTGAA
Source organism: Singulisphaera sp. (assembly GCA_027451445.1). Taxonomy (GTDB): domain Bacteria; phylum Planctomycetota; class Planctomycetia; order Isosphaerales; family Isosphaeraceae; genus DAIDJG01. The sequence continues at coordinate 43,051 of DAIDJG010000451.1, read as the reverse complement.
TCAGAATCCTGGCTCCTGGTGGTTGGTGAACGGCCGGCACCCCCCGGAGTTTGCGGGCTGGCGTTGCGTCGAGACGACGCGCGACTTCGCGATCCGTGCCGACGACCAGGGCCAGGTTGTCCTCGAAATCGCACCGCGGGGCCTGGAAGCCGGCTGGAAGCTTCATCTCCTGGGGATCGGCCTGATCGCGCTTGCTGGGGCAGGCTGGCGCAGTTGGGCCGTTCGCGAACCCATCGCACAGCGCCACGCAGGCACACCCTTGAGCGCCGGAGTTTCGACCGAGAACGCGATTCTTTGACGGACGGAACGCTAAAATTCTGTCCCGGAAGTGGAGCGGAGCCGGAAAACGGGGACTGGCTCCGAGTCTTCGAGGTGCCTGTCCCCGTTTTCCGGCGGAGCGAAGCGAGAAATGGGGACAGGCACCGTCCCAAGACGTCCGGAGCCAGTCCCCATTTCTCGCTTCCCGCCCTATTGGGACAGACGCTAACAGAATCAATGAGCCAAAACGTGGGGCGAAGTCTTGTTTACGCAAACGCATTCGTTTACGAGGCCATCATGCTGGCCCTGTACGGCCGGCATTATTCCGCTCGCTATCGCTCGATTGCAGCGCTGATCCCGGATGGTTCGAGCGTCGTCGACCTGTGCTGTGGGCCTGGAGTCCTCTACCATCGCTACCTACACCGCCGGGGGGTTCACTACACCGGACTGGATATCAACGACGGATTCGTCGCCCACGTGCACCGCCGGGGGGGTCAGGCGATCGTCTGGAACCTGCGCGATGACCAGCCCTTACCAGCGGCCGACTTCCTCGTCTTGCAGGCGAGCCTCTACCAGTTCCTGCCAGACCCGGCACCTCTCGTCCGCAGGATGCTCGCTGCTGCAAGCCAGCAGGTGATCATTTCCGAACCGATACGAAACCTTTCGGCCAGCCGGATCCCCGGGCTCGCGGCGTTTGCCAAGCGGCGGGCCAATGCGGGCCAAGGGGATCAGGTCCACCGTTTCGACGAAGGATCGTTGGACGATTTCTTCGCTCGGCTCGCGCAGCCTGTGGCCCGGTCGTTTCTCATCCCGGGAGGACGTGAGAAGGTCTACGTACTCGAAGTGTGAGAATCGCGTCCGCAATCATTTCTTGGCATCGCTTCGGGGAGCGACATTGAGTTCGGCGGAGCGGTCGCGCTGGGCGAACTGACGGAAAAATAAGGCGAGCCGGGATCCGGGGTTGGCACGCTTTCTCGGTCGGCGCTCCAAACCTCCTGGCCGCTCCTGTGCACCCTTAACCAGAAGCACGACATGCGCGCAAAACCGTAGCGCCAGCTTTGTGCCGAGGGCGACGAGACGTCCGCTTCGATGAGCATCAGGATCTCAAAGTTAGTTCCCTGGGCAAACACGAAGATTGCGCCGTCGAGTACGCCCTGATCGCGCGCCGCGTATCGATAGAGGAGCGTGGTGAGTAGCCAAAGTTGCTCCGGATTCTCAAACGTACCTTCCTCGTCCATGGACGCGGTGAATCGTTCGGCGATCGACTTCATCTGGCGCAGCCGCTGATTGGCGGACTGGGCGGGAGCATCGATCCGATCGGCGCGAACCCACCTCAGCCCCGGCCGCGTCGGCCGCCAGTTCCAGGAACCGTCATTCGTCCCTTGCCAGTGCGCCTCGAAGCGCCCGGGCCACAACGATTGGAACTCATGGTGCCAGTCCGTCTCCACAAGAAAGAACTGCGCCGACGCGACCGGCCTCCGCTGTTTCCCGGCGTTCCAGAGAAACAGCATGCCGTCGTCTTCGCGGACCACCTTATTGTTCCAGCGCAGCAGCGGCCCGCCGTGCAAGACGACGTTGCCCTGACCGCGCCCGTCAAGGACAAAGCGGTAATCACCCGCGGCCTTCTCGGCGAAGGCCTGGCGCTGATCGGCGGTGGATTTCGGAGGCTCATCCTCACCACCTTCGGCCCACACGCCGAAGAGAGCCAGAGAAGCGAACAACGCGCCTTGGAGCGAACGCATCGGCCTTGCCTCAGTGCACTCGACTGTGGAAACGACTCCGACACGATTTCGCCACACCCGCTATCACCACCGCGCCAGTCGATTCTTTCACGAACCGGGATCATCCTGGCCGTTAGGCGATGACCTGTCCGGACGTCCCTTCCGTCGGCAAGGCCTTCGATTCGCCGATTGCCGGCCACGGCTGGCACGCAACGCTGATGAGTAAAACGATCCAGCACACGGGCATCAGCATGTTGAAGAACAAAATCAAGCCGTTGGGAAGACCCGCCCCAAACGTAAAACCTGCCCGGCGCCAGATCCGATACGAGGCCCAGGCCATCGTCAAATGGATGGCTAACTGGACTACCGCGGTACCCTGTTTCGGCGGAAGGAGAACGAATACGCCTACGACCAAGAGCAGCGAAATCATCACGAGGAACACCGGCTTACGCACGAGGTCAAGCAAGCTCATGATACGGCTCCTGAAGCGGAACGATAAGAAGTACCGCGGTTCGCGCGGATTATAGTCTATCCGAGCCCAAGCATCGTCTTGCACGGCATCACTTCCACGCTGGCGGTAGCCCGAAAAATTTCTTTGCCGATCCGCCGGACCCGGGCAGTATCTCTGCTGAAAGGTCTCGGTTCGTCTCCTGGAGAAAGTGGCGATGCCAAAAGGAGGTACGAGCGTGATCGCGAAGCCCTTGCGCGACCTGTTTCGGGAAGGGACCCTCGGGGGATTGCCCGATGGCCAGTTGCTGGAACGGTTTGCGCGCCGAGGCGAAACCACGGCCGAGGCAGCGTTCGCGGTCCTCGTCGAACGGCACGGGCCGATGGTCATGAAGGTCTGCCGGGCGTTGCTCGGGGATGTGCATGAGGCGGAGGACGCCTTCCAGGCCACGTTCCTTGTGCTGGCGCGCAGGGCAAACTCAATCCGTGACCCCGATCTGCTGGCGAGCTGGCTTTATGGGGTTGCTCATCGAACCGCTCGGAAGGCCCGAGGACAGACACGGCGGCGGCGGTCGCGCGAGGTTCCGAAAGGAGAGTGGACCGCACTCGCGGCGGACAGTCGGGCGGAGCGGCACGACATGAGACTCGACCACGAAGAGCAGCTCGGGCTCGTCCACCAGGAGCTCGCTCGCCTGCCGGACAAAGAACGGGCCGTCGTCGTTCTCTGCTGCCTCGAAGAGCTTACGGTTGAGGAGACTGCGAACCGGCTCCACTGCACGACGGGGGCCGTGCGAGGACGGCTGGCCCAGGCCCGCTCTCGGCTAAGGAGCCGGCTCGCCCGGCGCGGGGTGGCGGTCGGTTCCGCAAGCGTCGCCACGCTGCTCACCGCGCACACGGCTTCAGCGACGGTTCCCCCAGCCCTGGGAACAGCGACCGTACAGGCCGCAATGAGCTTCGTCCATGGGACCTCAGCCTTCGGCATGGCGATCGTCTCGGCCAGCGCTGCCCGAACGGCACTCATCGTGTCGAGACGAATGTTCCTCGCCCAACTGAAACTCCCCGTGGCCGCCCTGCTGGCCCTCGCGACACTCGGGACCGGCCTCGGAACGTGGGCTTATCGGTCTGAGCTCGACGGGCCCGGCGCACGCAACGTTGCCCAGCCCGTTGTGGTGCCCGCCGAGGGACGGGTTGACGAGCGAGGGCTCGTCTCCAGGCTGCAGTGGTTCGTCGCCAGCGTCGATCTTGCCGGACGGACGCTCTCGCTGAGCGACCTCCCCTTACCACAGGCGGAGAACGTCCTCTCGATCGGCAATGCCGAGGGAACACTGGTCCCCACTGGTATGGTGATCGAGCGCCTGCCGGTGGCGGACAACGCCCAAATCACGCTCGACGGTCGCGTCGCCAGGCTGGACGCGCTCCAGCCGCGAATGCGCATCGCGGTCGAGTTGGCGCCGGGGCAGATGACGGTGTCCGCGCTCCGCGCTGAGTCGGGGGAGCGCAACACATCGGCGTCGATCGACAGGCTCGACGCGGTTGATTGGAACGCAAGGACCATCGGTGTCTCACTGGGCAAATCGCGGCTGCGGATGGACCAGATCACCGTGGCTGTTGGAGCGAGGATTACGTTCGTGGACGCGGTGCCGGACGCAGCGGTCCGGATGCACGAAATCACGTTTGAAGAGCTGAGAACGGGAATGCCGGTCGCACTGAGTTTCGAGACGAGAGAGGATGGCCGCCTCATCGTCCGTTCCATTCTTACGGCCAAGATCAAGACCCGAGAGGAACGTATTCCATGAACGATCGTAACGAAAACTCGCGCAAGCGCCGTTTTCTCGTAGCGGGTGGCCTCGTGGTCTTCGGGCTCGCCGCGGCTGGCGCGATCGCGCTACTGTTCCCCTCCGGTCCCGACGACGCCCAGGAGCTCCTTCGCCGCGCCAAACAAGCCGAAGGGCAGGCGCCGAAAGCCGTGGGAAAGTCGGTGACGGCGAAGGGAAAGTCGTCCACCGGCGCGACGGTCGAAGCTCGGGTCCAGACCTACCAGGAACCTTCAGGTAGGAAGGCCCATACGATCCGGACGCTTGCCCCCTTGAAAGAGGGCGAAACAGTCACAGTGACGATGCCCGGCGGTGGCACGGTCGAAATGACGCGGTCTCGCGAAGGTGAGGCGCTGAAGCCTCCCCAGGCTGCCGGAGGAGGGGCGAGGCCTTGAGAGGAAAAACGAGATGGCGAATGCAAAATGGCAGATGGCAGATGAAGTACGAGACCGAGCAATCTGCCCACCCTCTTGCCTCTGCCATCCTGCGCAGGCCATCTCGCTTCTGCCATCTGCCATCTGCCATCCGCCATCTGCCATCTGCCATCTGCCACCCCAAGGAGTAACCATGCCACGTTCCCCCCGCGGTTTCACACTGATCGAGCTCCTCGTCGTGATCGCAATCATGGCGATGCTCGTGTTGATGCTGCTTCCGGCCGTGCAGTCGGCCCGCGAGGCCGCACGTCGGATGCAATGTTCGAACAACCTGCGGCAGCTCGGCATCGCGTTCCATGGCTATCACAACGCCTGGGGCGTTTTCCCGGTCTCGTGGGACGGACCGTACCCGCCATATCGGGGGGCCGCTGTCGCACCGGAGAGCACGGCGACATTCTACACGAGCCTGCTCCCCTATATCGAGCAGGGAAACATGTCGCTCAGCGATCCTCAGGCCGTCTCGATCTTCCTGTGCCCGACGCGACGAGGACCGGATTGCGGCCCAAAGGCTGACTACGCCGCCGGCCGGCATCCGGACGACTTCTTCCAGAACGGCTGGCTCAGCGTTCTCGGCGGACCCTTCGTGCTCCACACGGGCGACATCGTCCTGCGCGGCGGAGTCGGGATGAACAACATCGGAGCGTCGGACGGCAGCTCGAATACGCTACTCCTGTCGCACAAGGCTCTGTCACCAAGCGACTACTATCGGCAGGGCTGGGGCCTCGCGAACGGCGACAACGGCTGGCTCGGCGGGCCGGGCACCGGCCAGTTCGATTACAAACGCGACCCTCGTTTTTTCGTCCGCGACCTGAATTCGGTCGATATACGACAATACATTGGCGCATCACACCCTGGCGGCATTCCGTCGCTCTTTGTGGACGGCTCGGTCCGCACGCTTTCCTACATGACGTCGGAAACGATCATCCCCCGGCTCTGGGCCTGGAACGACGGAGCCATCCTGGCCAATCCGTCGACGCCTTGAGGAGGCGCGACCGCGCTGATCGTTGGTACGTATTCGTTCCCGACCGGCCTTTCCGAGCCACTCGACGGCCGTCTCGATCACCGAGTCCTTACCTTGCGACAGGTCCTCGGCCGTACAACGTACCGGCACATCCGGCTCCAGGCCGCGACGTTCGATCGGCCGGTCGCGGAACCTGGTGTACGCCTTGACGTCGAAGTTGCGGAACGCGGTCTGCGTGACGAACCCACACCCCTTTTGCTGACCCGCTGTCACGGACTGCGTTTCGCGCCCGACGGTTCCTGGAGGGCTTCGGCGTCCGCCTGTTTGCCGTTGGCGCGGAGCAGTCCCGCGAGGTCCTTACGCAACCTTCGGGCCTCGGGGGACTGGCTTCCTTTGAGCTTGTCCGCAAGAGCCACGGTGCGGCGATAGACGCCTTCGGCCTCGTCCAGGCGCTTGAGACGCCAGAGCGCGATGGCACGATTCTCCAGCGGTAGAAGCAGGTCGCGATGCTCCGGGCCAAACACCGTTTCCATGATCGTCACACCGCGTGCGAGGTCGGCCTCGGCCTTCGCGTCGCGCTGGAGGGTGAGCTCGAAATAACCGAGACGGAACAGGGCGCGTGCATAATCGGGACTGGTGGTCCCTTGGGCGTGTTCGCGGAGGGTGAGCGCCTCGCGGATGAGCGCTTCGGCCTCGTCAGTCTTGCCCTGGCTCTGGCGGATCTCGCCGAGCAGTCCGAGCGTGTCGGCCGTTGTGGGTTGCGTCGGCGCCAGGACCTTTTTGCGGAGCTCGAGGGCACGTCGAACGAGCGCCTCGCCATCATCGGTCTTGCCCCTGAGCCAACGGATCTCGCCCAGGGAAGCGAGCCACCAGGCCAGGTCCGCTTGGTCCTTCACGCCGCGCTTTTCGGCCTCGGCGACGGCCGACTGGAACTTCGCCTCAGCTTCCGCAAGATCACCCTGATGGAAGGCCGCCCAGCCTGCGTCGTAGTTCGCGCGAATCTGTGCCTGCTCGTGCGGAGTGATCCGGTGAAGCGTCAAGTCGAAGAACGATGGAGTGGTCGGGGCGAACCAGTCGCTCACCAACGGCGTCATGCCCGGGGCACGCACGCTGACTCGGTGTTCCTCATAACGGAGCAGGCGGCGCGGCGATCGGAAGCGTCCGTCCGCATCGGTGTGGAGGTTCCAACCGGAACTTGTGAAGTCCACGCCCGATGTGGTGCGAAACGCCTCTGCGCCAGTGGATGTCCGCCGGCGCGAGCGCAGGACGACCCGAGCACCGGCGATCGGCTTCCCCAGGTCGTCGACCACACGCCCTTCGAGACTCATCGTATTCTCCGGGCTGAGGACAAGAGTGACCGCTTGCTTTGCATCCAGCGATACGGGGTGGGGCGCGTCGCTCGCGGTGTCGCCCTTCCAGGCGACAACTTCCGGCTGGCCGCCCGGTGGTATGGTCCATAACGTGAGTTCGCCCCGCTCGTTGGTAACCCGATCGCGCAACAAGCCGGAACCACTTCTCACGCGCTCGCCGTTGGCGAGCGTAGCCTCGACTGAAGCGCCAGCCACGGGCTTGCCCTCGGTATCGCGCACGACCACGGGGAGGTCTACACCACGGACCAGCTCGATCGGCGGCAGGTCAAGCGGAGCGCCTCCCTGGGGATTGGTTGCCAGGTTTGGCGTCTTCACAGTCTCGGCCACGACGAAGGGGCCAGCGTAGAGCAGTGCAAACCGAATCGGTCCGGGTCCCACGAAGACCTCGAACCGACCGTTGTCGTCAGTGCGCAACGCTTGGGATCGGAGGAACGGGATGGAATCGGAATTCCGCAACATGAGCAAGGCATGTACGACGGGTCGTCCCGAGCCCCGCTCGCGGAGGATACCTCGGATCGAAGAGCCTCGGCCCAGGATGATCCGGACATCAGTGCGTTTGCCGGCGTCAATCATTCGTCCGCGCGGTTGCTGCAGAACCGTGGAGCGTTCGATCCCTTCGAGGATCATGACCGAAACTTCCCCCACCGCAAGCGCGGGGATATCGAATCGGCCATCCGCACCGGTCGTGATTTCGACAAATCCGTCACCGTTAGAGAGCCAGCGATCCGGGCCGCGTATCGACGTGTTCACGCGAAGCTTCATCCCGCGAGCATTTTCCGGATCATCAGCCAAAACGCGACCCGTAAGCTGGCCCACCGCTCTGAGTTTGAGGTCGACCTCGTCTTTAACGGGGACTTCCCACCGGAAGTTTTGCGTCCCGAAGTTCGGCGCCGTGACGAGGCAAGTCTGTACATCCTCGGGATCCACGCACGTGAGCCGAGCGCGACCGTCCGCGCCTGTCGTGGCGGCGACTCGGTCACCCAGTACATTCAGCCCGTTCCCTCCATTCTTGGCGGCGTTGAGATGGACTTTCGCCTTTTCGACCGGTCGACCGTCAGGATTGAGTACCCGGATTGACACTCCCTTGGCACGACGCAAAACAATCCTCACAGGCTCACCAACGTCACGCACCGACCAGCTCGGAAGGAGGGAGATGACGAGCCGCGCTCCGGGTTGGTAGACGACGAGCTGCTCAAAGTCGGAGGTCGGTCTGGGCCCCTCGACCACACCGTTCGCTCGGTCAACGACGAACTTTCCCTCGGCGTCCGACTTTCCCTGCCAGGTGACCCCGGTACCGATCCGAAACAGCTCGGCTCCGGTAACCGGTTTTCCCTGTTCATCGACGACGACGCCTTCAATCGGCGGCGGCGCAGATACAATCACTTTTTCCGGCTCAGGAGCGGCGACCACGACGCCAGCGAGAACGAGCAGGACGGGCATCATAGGGACCAACCTCCTCTCGCGGGAGCGAAACGTATTGATACCTCGGCATCTCCTTAGTTAACCCGTCGAACGTCGTACGGTCAAGCCGCTTGAGCCCGTTCCGACCAGCTCGAAGATCAGACCCGTCACTCATGGGGAGTCGAATCGTTTGGCCTCGAGGCCGAGCAAGCGAATTCTGGACTCCGGCGCGAACCGAGAGGTATGCTGAAGAGACTGGCTCTCCGCATGATGCTCATAATCGTGCGAAACGAGCGCGGGAGCCCGTCATAAAGGAGGATGCTATGCGGACTCGATGGTTCGTTCCCCTCGGGGCTGTCGTCCTGCTCGTCCCATCCCTCAGCGCTCGGGGCCAAAGCGCGTATAGCGGTACGTACTCCTTCAAGAATGAACCGCTCGCGAGTGTCAACCAGTCGTACCTGGGCTACAGCAACTTCGTGTATCAAGGGCCGCGCGCGCCCTCACCGTATCCCTATCCGTACGGCTACCCCACCGCCCCGGCACCGGCCGCCGTTCAGCCCCGAACCTATGTCGCCGCACCTGCGCCGACCACATACGTTGCCGCGCCGCCGCGGCGTTTCGGGTTATTCGGACGGCTCCGGGGTCATCGTTACTGAGCGGGACGAACATCCTCACACGCGCATAACACGATCTAACGACAATCAAATCGCGTCGCTTTTCTGGTTCTTCAGAAGCTCGCCGGGACACCGTCTCTCAAAACGAGTCGGCGCTGACCACTTCGCTGGCGCTGATTGACCCCAGAGAAATCCAAATCAGGGGATTGGTCGTGCTCTTGATGAACCGGACCGAGCCGTCGCCCAGGAGAATGTTGACACCCCCCGCATGCCGGCTTCGCGAGCCGGAGAAGGCCGTGTTGTCGCCAGCGGTACCCGTGCAAGGCAGATTGTGAACCGGGTCATTGGTGCAGAAAAGGGATTCAATCGAATCGCCGCCGAGCTGCGGCGGGCTCAGATAGTCGGTCGTCCCGTTCGGCGTATATCGCGTCATGAACGAGCTGCCACCAGCGATCGGGTCCCACATCAGTCCGCGCACGTCATTGATGGCGCCCTGGAGCACCTCGGACATGAACATCGTTGTACTCAGTCCGTCGGTCACCGACGCGAACGAGATCGTACCGTTGTGGCCGAATGCCGACTGGAGGTACGTCGCCCCCGGCGGCACGCTGCTATAACTCTGCCCCCAGTTCGTGTTCCCCCAGCACACCGCGTAGTTCCCCTTGGTAAAGGTAAACGAGCTCAATGCGCCCCCTGCGTAGGCTGTCGGAATCTGAAACATCTGCGGGGAATCGCTCGGGCACTGGAACACATTCACCCTCGCGCTCGAGACCGTGCTATTGGAGATCATTCCCAGCACCGAGTTAAATCCACCTCCCGGGACACCCTCCGCACCCAGCGAGTAGTTGAACGCGTTTGCCAAAGCCTGCTGCTCGAACTGCGCAAGCATAAGGACAAACCAAGGGGTGTTCTGACAACCCGCGAAGATGGTCGGGAAATTATTCTTGGCGGCGTTGGTGGGAGCCCAGATTCTCCCGGGTGGAAGTCCGTTGTTGACGCTGTGGTAATTGTGAAACGCCAACCCCAACTGCTTCATGTTGTTCACGCACTGAATACGCCGGGCAGCCTCGCGCGCCGCTTGCACGGCAGGCAAGAGCAGGGCAATCAGTACCGCAATAATCGCGATGACGACGAGGAGCTCGATGAGGGTAAAGGCATGGCGACGGCGCGGCATGGCCATGGTCTCCGACTCAGAATGGGAAGGAGTTGAAATCGTGGACCGAATAAGGACCCGGCGCTCCCGAACGGAGCGTCCACGGTATTAGAGCATGCCAGCCGCAAGGTTGCATCGAGGTTTTTCGAAAAACCGCACGCTTTTTACATTAGCTTCGCATCCTCTTAATCACGAGCGAAAACCGCCTGCTTGAAGGGTGCTCCGCCGGATGGGGAACGGCCCGCTCGGGAGACCGGTGAGAGCGAGACATGGGGACGCATCTCAGCCGGTTTCCGCGCCGGGGTGATCCTCTTCAACCGGATGGCCATCCCTCGTGCGATACGGATTCAACGCATCGCTTCACCGCGCAGCAGGATTCGTCACAGGAGGGAAATGAACCTCCAGGCTGACGGTATCCGCGGGTGGCCGCAGACGAATGAACGGGACGGGATCGTCTTCGAGCAGGATGGAATCCCAGGGAATCGGCGGGACCGTTCGCAGGCACGGCACGGCATGATATTTCAGCACAATCGAGCCATCCGCGCCCGGCCGAAGGCCCTTGACGACGAGGCGGCCGGGTGCGGCGATGACCTCGGCCGAACCCTCGATCGCGGCCCCTTCAAAACCCTTCACGCGGCCGAGCATGAGGACCCCATTGTCTTCGAGAACATCGACCAGATCAGCGTTCTGCGTGCAGAACGATCGCGCATGCGGGCTCCAGCACACAATGGCCGTCGGTCTGTAGAGCCGGGCGTAACGCACGAATTGATCGCGGTCCCAGTCCAGCTTGCCGCAAAGCCGGCCTTCGCCGAACTGAGTGAAGTTCGTGTCCAGCGGGAGGTGAAGGGAGGGGCCGCCGATGATCTCAACACCGGTCAGGTAGGGCAAGACTCCGCTGAAACGTCCGCTCTTGAAGTAATCTTGGGAAACATCAAGGTATCCCCCTCCCTCTTCGTACAGGAGCCGCTCGCCACGCGGAACGTGGCGCTTCACGTTTTCCACGACCCAGCGCAATGCCGGAACACCGCGGTTGTGAAGGAAAGGCGTGCGGCCGGCAATCTTGTCGTGTAGTCCGTAGTTCAGGATGGGACCCGTCATCCGCGCGCCGATGAGCAGCACGGCCAGGTAGATCCAGAGATCGAGCCTGTCCGGGCAGACCCGCCGCAAGCGTTGCCCGACCTCCCCGGCCACGACACCGGCGAGCAGAGCGGCTCCCGTGTAGAACGAAAAGGTGTGGCGTCCCGGCTGAAGCGTATCGAACACCCGAAATGGACCGGTCAAATACCCCCAGAAGAACCCGGCCGCCACGAACGCTCCCAACCCCACAGCAGCGACTTTCCGCCCATGTGCCAACACCACGAGACCCGCCGGAATGGCCGCGATAAGGACAACCATGATCGGGGACTCCGCCACGATCATCGTCCGGAACCGGTTCCAGAGCGGCTCGGGATGCACAAAGGCGAAATCCGACCGCCCTCGGGTCGCGGCCAACCAGAGCGCGGGCAACCACCAGACGGCGTTGACCGCCAGCACCGGCAGTGGCAACGTCCACACACCGAGATGCCGGCTCAGCGGAAAGCCCGGCGCTCCCTCTTTGCGCGCTCTCAAGACGGCCGCCACATACGCCAGGGCCGCCGCCGGCGCCACGACCATCGGGCTGGTCACGTGGACGAATACGAGGAGGGTTGACAACGCGGCCGCCAACATCCAAAGCTGGAACCCTCCGCGGTCGATGAAGTTAATCAGCGCCACCGCAGTCACCAGGCCGAGCGGCACGGCGAGATAGAACGCCACCATCCCGAGCGACAGATAAGCCAGGCCGAACCCGCTCCAGATGTCGATCAGAAACAAGGCCACCGCGACCCCGATCGCACCCGGACCGAGTCGCAGCAGGAGACCGGCGCCGGCAATCAGCCAGGGCGCCGCGATCCCCGCTAAGAAGACGTACCAGCGATACGACTGAACGGGGTTCCGCGCCCCCAGTACGCCGACCACGATGTCGGAGAAATTCGACGACGGGTTGGAGTACAAACTCTTGGCGTAGCCGGCCATGAAGCTGGGATCGTAACCTGAGTTCGTCGCGGTCGACTGGAACAGCGGCCGTGCGATCACCGCGCTATGAAAAATCTGAGGATGATCATACAGATACAACGGCCAGGGACTGCTCAGCTCGCTCCAGCCCCCAAGTGCAACCAGGACACCCACACCGTGCGCGAGCAAAAGCAGCACCGTGGGAAGCCAAGCCAGGACGCGGAGGAGCCGATCTCGGGAGAGGAGTAAACGTCTCAAGAGTACACCAGCGTGATCGGAGCACGAGAGGTCGCGCGGCCCCGGCCCGGGGAGGACAGTCCGACTGAAGGCTGGTTATATCGGTTGTGTTCGTGTTGATCAAGCATGTCTCGGCGGAGTGCCAGAGCCGATTCGTCTTGCCCCGCATCATCCGAACGAAACGGTCCGCGAATCGTTGCGCGGTCACCAACAGCAAGGCGGCTCTCGATCGATTCAGACGGGCTCAGCATCGATCACGGGGCGGCTCCCCAGGAGGAATTCACCGACGGATGTCTCCGCATAGTAGTCGGTTCCCGAGGCACGTGCGAAGAGGTCCGAATCGCCGCCTCCGAGCGCGCACGCAGAGAGACCCATCGCCGTCGCCGACAGATACATGGTCTGATACACAACCCCCACGTGCTTGAGCATGAGGGCATACGCGATTGACGAATATTTCCACGAGAGCCGAGGAAGCCGCGCTGCGAGGATGACGAGCACTTGCAGGGTGTCGGGCGCCATGCCCGCCGAGGCCGCGCCGTCACTCAGGAGCCGATCCACGTCAGGGGTCCGGAGACTCAACCGCGCGAGACGGTGGTCGCTCGCCTGATAGTGGTACAGGCCGCCGTCGAGACCATCGCACGCGCCGACCACGACGTAGAACTCCAGCTCGTACATGGCCCCGCCGGATGGATACGGCCGGCTTGCCACCTCAATGCAAGAGGGACCAGTGGGCGTGTCGACTTCCAGGGTACGCACGTCCCTGATACGCGCCACCCGGTAAAGGAACTCCCCGAGTTGTCGCACGGTGATCGGTTGCGCCGCATATTCCCGGCCCGAGCGGCGCGTTTCAACAACCTGGGCGAAGGGAGCATCGTCCCGTTCCAACTGCTTGATGTCCGGTCGGTACAGCGCATACGATTCGCCGACGGACGGCGGCCTGACGGCCGGGAGGGGCTCGAACCGACCGGCACCTCGGAACGTCGCCCCGAAGGCCGCGTCGGAACGACCCTTGCGACTGCGTGCGTGGAAAACGAGGTCGTGAAACTCCCAGGCTGCTCGCACGGGCACCCGGTCCCGCGCCAAAGCGCCTGGCTCATCCGTCATTCCACCTTTGACCAGTAAGCCCAGGACCAGCGAGACCGCCCTGGCGGAAAGACCACCTACGCTCTCCGCAAGTTCTCGCGCCGATTTGGGCGCTGCCAAGACCCCGATGAGGGTCATGATTCGCACGTCCTTCAAAACGATCCGCGCATGCGCACGAGGCGATTCCAGCACGAACCGTCCCTCATCAAGATGCAGATACGCAAATGGGGAGAGTTGGTAGTGACGTTCCGAAGACGTCGTGGCCGGCAAGAAGGGAAACGCCGGACTCAGGGGCACGAGCGTGGCAAGCGGGACGCCGCCGTCGCACACGGAGCGCACAACGAGACCCCGGCGCGCAAGCCGTTGCAGAGCGAAGTACCAGCCGGCGAGAGCCTCGGGTCCGCCTTCGCGCAACACACAATCGCCCAGCTTGTCTTCGTCCTCTCCAGGGGCATCGAGAAGCGTCAAGGCGCCGAGCACGGGCGGTGCCAGCGGCTTCAAGTCGAACGCGACGCCAGGCCCGTGGACCCGCAGCTCCCCCTTGGCACCCGGTTCGGCCGACACTCCTTGCCGCCACGACAGCACAAATGATGCAGACAACGGCGGTCCCTCACGTTGGAGATGGAAGGGGACCGTCACGGATCAAAGAGACAGCTCTGCACTCACCTCGAACGGCAATCACCACCGCGAGCCTAACTTCACTCACACTGACCCGAAGCGCAGGCGAGGATATAAGAGCGGCTTTCGTGTGCGTTGCGCACACTCGGGAGGGCGAGGCTCCGTCCGAGCCAGCCTTGATCCATTGGCGAGTCTTCGAGCCAACGGATCATCGCGTGTCGCCCAGGGGACCGCGCCATTACACGCGGTGTTCGGAGGACTCGAAGACTCGTCCGCCGAACAAGGCTGGCTCGGACGGAGCCTCGCCCTCCCAAAGGCATGCCGACCCCAAACATAAAATGATCTCAGGACGGTTGGGCATGCGCAACTCGCGCGAAAACCGCTCTATACTATTAATATCCTCGCTTGCACTTCGGGTTAGTGTAAGACACTCTCACTCACGATCGTACAATCCACAACAAATCTGATTGTCTTCCTAACTCTGCCGAAAGGTTTGGAGTGCGAGGGGTTGCTCCCGCTTTCACGCCAGAGAGAACGAGCGGCGCTTTCTGTGCCCCCCTGCACCAGAGAGCATCGTCCACTGTCCCTGCCCTGGCAACTCGCCGGCGAACTGCGCGGTTCGTGGAGGCAAGCATTTCACGGAGTGTTCCAGCGGGAGCAAGCCCCCGCACTCCAGAACGTACGGCAACTTCAAGAAAGGGTCTCCCCAATCCGTGATAGTCCCCCTTAAAGAAACATGGGAATGGGATTCAATGCGTCTTCCGTTGTCGGTGCGGCGCACCAACCAAGATGGACGGGAACATCGTAAAGCCGTCCGGGCGCATAGCGAGTCCAGAAGTGCCGAAGTCCAGGCACGATCACCTTCACGACCGGTAGACCGATCTCGGGCCGGGTCTGGTCAAGGACCAGAAACTCCAGCCCGCGGCTTTCCACGAGCGCCTGACAGTTGCGCACGTCCTCGGCGACGTCATCGGCCCAGGAACGGGCGTAGGCCGATGCATCTCGATGAGGGTTTTTATCGGGAAGCAGATACGGCTGGTTTGCGACCGTGGCCGTCCGGAGCCATTCCAGCGTTTCCGGATCGGTCACGTGCGCCGATGTGCCGTTTTGACCGATATCGTGCGGCAGGTTTGCCAGCATCTGGTTCATCTCGGTTACCGCACGCAGCAGCGCGACGTCCGGGTCGAAGTGGGCGCCGAAGCCGAGTACGATCCGCTCCTCAGGTTCACCCATGGCACGAGAAAGCGCTGCGAACACAGGCACGCCCAGGTCGCTGGTCAGGTCGAGCGCCCAGAGCTCTCGTCCTTGTTCCCGCAAGTGATCGCACAGCCGCGCCGGATAGCCATCGGCGAAACCATCAAACGCAACGCCGGGCCGTTGTATCCGGTTGTACCACCAGAGCGCGACGCTGTCGCGCTCGACGAGTTCGAGAAAGCCCTGCAAGATCGCTTCTTCGATCGTGTTCCCGGCCGCGTTTCCATTCGAGTCGGCGATGCAGAACGGCTCGCCCTGGTGGGGATAGTCGTAGTAGCAAAACGCGGTGGGCAGATATCTGGCTTCACCGCGTGTCAGCGACCAGACCGGCGTCCACTCGGTTTCGGCGCTGGTGTCGAACGGAACCGGAACGAAATTGTAGTGCGACTTCCGCGCATTGCGGGCAGCGCGATCCTCGAACTGCCGTGTACTAAAAAGGAGGCAGTCGTTCAAGGCGATCGCGGCCTCACCGAGCTCGCGGAGCCTCGCCTTCCTGCGCGGCTCGTCGCCTCGAAAGACGCCGGAGTAGCGTTCCAGACCTTCGCAGAGTCCGCTGGCGCGCGCTTGCACGTCGCTCGCTCCCTTGCCGGAGCTCATGTTCCGGAGGTCGCCGCGGAGATGGTCGAGGGTCCGATGGCGCCTCGCGAGGTTGTGGCCGGCGAGGTAGACGTGCATGAGCGAGTCACCCGGCGGGCTGATCCGCTTCAGCATCGTCACCGCACCGGTGATCGGACTGACGTGGCGCTCGTAGCGTTCCAGCGTTGTTTCGGGCGCGACGCTTCGGTGCCCGCCGTCGTGGGTGAATGTCTTGGGCTGATGCTGGAGGCTGACCGGGCGAACGGCGGCATCGGCCTCAACGTGGCCGCATGCCGGACAGTACGGCAGCCGCACCAGCGTATGCGATTGCATCTTCCACGTAGCGACGTCGAACGTCTGAAGCTTACCCTCGAGCGCCGTGACTTCGCCGCATGCCACCCAGCTCGTGACCGCGTGCGCGGCCAGGCCCCACGCGACGTGGAGCGTGGCGGGCGTGCCCGCCGTTTCGGCCGGCGCCGCGGCGAGCCGCCCTTGCCTCGTGCCAAGATAGCTCTCAACCGGCGCGTTGGCGCGCAGACGTTGCGCGAGGCATTCCCAGCAACCCGTGTGGCCCGGCCGGAACAAGGGGCCGATCCAGATTTCCCGGCCCAACGGACGGACGAGAAGCCATGGCGTTTCGTCGCGGAGCGCTTGCGCGTTGATCTCGGCAAGCCCTTCATTCAAATAACCGTCAGCGATTACGACCCTGAGCCCACCGTTCTCCGCCGCCCGCACGCGAGCGGTCGACAGGATCTCGAGAAACGGCCTGGTGTCGATCCCGAGGGATCGGACCGAGACGCGCGCTTCCACGAGCCGCTTGGCGGCCTGCCTCGGCTCGACCTTTTGCGCCGACCACAGGGCGGCCTCGCCCGGAGGAAGTGATCCTTCCTCCTCGCAGAGGTAGCCCTTGCGTTCGAGTTGCGTCAACACATAGTAGACTTCGGCCGGCGAGGCCTGGCCCTCGAGCTGGGCACAAAGCTCGTCGGCCGAGTGGCCTTCGCCCGTCAAATAGGGCGCGACGAGCTCGTAGAGCCGCCCTCGAAGCAGAGTTTGCCCGGCACCATTCAGGACGAACGCACCCTCGTCGGGAACAACTTCCACGCGGAGATGAGGCTTGAATCGCGGTTGGTTCAGCGTCACGTGCAGGGCTCGCGTTCGTGGAGTAGGGAAGGTCTCGGTCAGCGCGACGGAGGTTGAGGCCCGGCGGCGGACCTCAACCCTGGAAACGACGCGGCTCTTCCAACGCTCAAGCGTTCAGAAGGCATCGCAGCCGCCGCAACCGCAACGGCCGCAACGCATACAACCGCCGGAGAACGAATCAGTGCCGGCAACCGGGCTCAGTTCTTCTTCCGAGAGCTCGCCGGCCGGGTTGGGGGGCAGCACGAAGTGATAGACCTTTTCGGAGTCTTCAACCACGTTCACGTGTACGTCAGGCGCGATCTCGAGGCCGTGCTCGCGGAGAACCGGCTTGGGATTCGCGAGCAGTTGCGCTTTGAATTCCTCATCGGCCCACGCCTTGGCGATGATGAGGCTCCACTGTTTCTCCTGGAATCTCTGTTGCTCGGTCACAGGCTTTCTCCTTCAAGATCAAGACCCTGTTTATCGATCGACCAGCATTCTTCCGAGACGAGACCGCTGGTCTCTTCCTTTCGGACGAAATGAATAACCACGCATAAATCGGACCACCGTTGATGCGCGGCCCGTCATTTTTTCGAAGCCGAGTGCAGCACACCCCGCAAGAGTCGCTCCCGCACCAGCCGGCGAGCCAGCACGAGCTTCCCCTCCTGGCCCAGGCTGTCGGGTAATTCGCGCACGGCGAAGCGCTCTCGCGAGGCCACAAACCGCAGCGCCGAGGCGATCTTCGGCGGCCCACCAACGCGACCTCCCGGAAACTCGATCTCGACCCAACCTGGACTCTCGATCACCCGGCAAACGACTCCCGCGCTTTTCTCGAGCACAGTGTCCGCATCAATCCCGTCCGTCTCCGGCGGTGCCGTGAACCGGGCCTCCGGAAGAGCCGGGAGCTGGCTAAAGAACTGGGTACCGAGGTTTTGCACGGCGCCCTCGATGCTGGCTTCCTGGGTAACGGCCGCAAGCAATTCCTGGAATTGGTTCTTCAGGACGGCCGCGGCCTGGGTGCTTGCTAGCCCGCCAGGAGGCAACGATTCGCGCAAGCGCACGTCCCGACGCGCCAGGTCATCGAGTGCTTCGTGCAGCAGATCGGCCCAGCGGTAAACGTTGACGCCGACGGTGAGGTGCAACGAGGGGGCCTCGGACGTGAATGCTTCGTGCACATGGCCGCGAGGGATATAGAGCAAGTCGCCCGGGTTCAAGACCACGTCTCGAGGGGGTCCGAGCCGGTCCTTGGGCGTTTCAAACCGCTCGTCGATCAGCGGCAAGTCACGGGCTGACTCGTACAGCCGCCAGTGCTTCGAGCCCTCGAGCTGCAACACGAAGACTTCATGGGGATCAAAATGCGCGTCGAATCCTTGCGCTCCCTTTGGCGTCAGATACATATTCGCATGAACCGGGCAATGGAAGACGGCTTCCAGGTTGCGGCAGAGCCTGGCAACCGGCAGCCAGCGCCTTTGCATCGTCATGATGATGACAGTCTTCCCCTGCGTGTACACGCGATGCAGCTCTTCAATATCGGCGTACTTGGCCCCTTCCTGCATCTGACGGTCGGCAAGCCAGCCCTGAACGAAGGGCTTCGCGCGCGACTCTTCCCGCGTGAAGGCGCCTGAGTCCACGAACTTGGGTCGGGTGAACGCGATGACCTGGTCCACGTCCGCGGCCGACAGCAATCCGGCGAAATAGTCGGGACGGTCTCGCGGGATCAACAAGGACTGTTTTTCCCAGTACTCCGCGAAAAACCTCTCAACCTCGACCGGCGCCACGAGCGCAGCAAGACCCATCTCAGATAGGCTCATCGACACGGTCTCCCCGACCGGACTTGGTGCATCGCTAAGCAAGCATCAGTCAACGCTCTGCGCAAGCATAGGCACAAGACTGCGTGCTTGGGGATTCGCCTCGAAACGTATCCGGGCGAGCGACTCGTAATCCATCGAATACGCGCTCTACTAGCATGTGTCGTGCCAATCAAGAAGAGGAGCGGCTGGTATCAATCTTGCGGATTCCGGGGAAAGGCCCACGCTTCGCTCCCACGTCGGGCGGCGCAGGTATGGACCGTCGTATCCCTTCTGAAGGAGTGGGATGATGCACAACGTCCGAATTGGCACCCTGACACTAGCTGTTCTCGCCCTCTCGTGTGTGCCCGCGCTCTCCGCCGAGAAGTGGGTCCCGGAAGAGGGGGCGGTCCGAGTCGCTCTCTTGCGACACAAGTCCGTTCGCGACGAATTGAAGCTGACCGATGCCGAGGCCAAGAAGATCCACGATTTCACGGATCGGCAGTGGGAAAAGGCCCAGCGCCTTGAAGACAAGTCAGCCGCCGATCGCGACCGCGAGTTTGCCCTCATGTCGCAGGAGAACGATCAGTTCCTCAAGCAGAATCTACAGCCCCAACAGCTCAACCGCCTCAACCAGATCACACTCCAGACGGCCGGCTTGCTCTGGGTGACCTATCCCGAGATCGCCACCAAGATCGGGCTCACCGAACAGCAAAAGAGCAAAGCGCGCGACTACGTGGCAGAAGCCCGCAAAGAGATGCAAGACCTTCTTCACGCCCAGAATCGCACCGACCGGAACACGAAGCTGAAGGAACTGCGCGAGACAAATCGGAAGCGACTCATGGACCTGCTCACCGACGAACAAGAGGCTCGCTGGAAGCAAATGGCTGGCGAACCCTTCCGCGGGGAAATCCTCTTCCAGCAGGGCGGACAGACCGGGCAATGAGCCCGTCACCGTCAACTCGTCCGAGTCTACGCAAATACTGCGAACTCACCAGCCTCTCACCGCGCCGCTTCGCGGCGACTTTCTCCCATAATGGAGGAGGTCGGCCCTCAACGAGGGCCGGGTGAGGGGCACGACCGAGGTCAAACGCTGTCGCAAATTGCATTGAGACCGATGCCGTCAGCCGAAGCGAACGTTGAGCGACCCACCGAACCGCCCCGAGAGTGCGGGACATCGGTCGAGCTCGCCCCGATTTGAGCTCTGCTTTCCCAACGCCTCGCGTCCGCCTCGCTTGCGAAGTGGCGTCTTTGTCTCTATGCCTCGCTCTGGCTCTCCTCGTACGCTTCGAGCCACTCCTTGGCGCGCGCGAGATCCTCTCTGCGAACGCGGACGCGCGGCCCGAAATAAGGATTTCCCAGCGCAAGAGGATTGGTCGTCGCCGCGCCTGCGCCTCTCAAGCGGAGATCCTGGCTGTCGGCCAGGGCAGGAATACCGCGTTCGTTGAGCTCCGCCGCGATGTAATCGGCCTGCATCGAATCGCGGGCCCAGTAGCACTCGACGAGATCCGCCGATTGCAGGTCGGGCAACTCATCCGTCAACTCCGCGCCATCTTCCCCTGCCGCAGCGATGCCGGGAAACAGGGGCGAGGGCTCGCCTGGCCCTTCCTGATCAGCCGTGACGAAGGTGGGATCTTCGACCCCCTCGGGCGTCGTCCCGCACTGCCAACAAACCTCGAATGACGGATCCACCTTCGCGGAGCATTTCGGGCAAATCCACATTCCATGGCCTCCTTCGGTAATCCCATTACCCTCGGCGCCCGGCTTCACAACGTACGCAAATAGGCAGCCAGGTCGGAAACGTCCTGGGCCGTCCATTCGGCATCGCGCGGGTGCCTGTGCTCGAGGAAAACGTCTTCAAGCGTTGCAGCCCGACCGTCGTGAAAATACGGCTCCCGATACTCGACACCCCGGAGCGAGGGAGGATTGAACCGGCGGTTGCCCACAGCGTCGTCGAGTCCAACGTCGTAGCGTCCGTTGGCTGTGAACGTGGGCGGAGCGTGACATTCGGCGCACTTGCGCGCCTCGAAAACCGCGCGGCCCCGCGCAACCTCTTCGTCATCCTTGCGAGGACCGAACGCGACGGGGGGCGGCACTCGCCTTATACGTCCGGGGGTCAGCCGATGGACCGCTGCGGACGCGAATCGTCACGGAGCTGCCTTCTTCACCACGAAGCCGATCGACCACTTCGCGCAGTTCCATACCCTCGGTCTTAACGCCGTCGACCTCCTCGATCAAGTCACCCTTCAACACTCCCGCCTGATGGGCAGGACCGCCCTCGAACGCCTCCTGCAGCTCGGGCCGCTTCGCCTCTTTGTTGAAGCCGAGCGCGATCTGGAGGCCGATGTAGTGATTGCCGGCGAACTGCTGCTGAACCTTCAACTCCTTGGCCGTCAGAATCTGGCTGCCGCCCGGGATCGAGGCAAGCATGCCCTGGGTGAACACTTCGGCGAAGCGCGGCCTTATGCTTTCGGGGCGCTCATTCGAGGCCGCTTTGGGGCGGACGTCCAGATCAAGCAGCGCTGCAAGCTGTTCGACACTGGTCGTGCGCGAGACCTTCCGGGCCAGTCCTGAGGGAACCGGAACTCCCACCGACGCGTAGACGGCCTGCAAGCCGTTCAGGATCATCTGCTGCCGCGTGGGCGGGTTCACATGATGATCGAGAACGACATCGGTGATCGTCCAAATCCGTGCCGCGAAGCCATCGGGCACATCGTCGGCGCGGACAGCCGAGCCGGCCGCGGCGAGGCAGGCGAGGGTCAAGAGGATCCTCGGGTTCATGGCGCCACCTTCCTTGCGTCCGAAGAGGTGCGGGGTGTCGTGGCCTGGTATGAGTGTACGAGGTTTCAATCCGGGTGTCACGCAACCGGAACGAAGGATTTCGGCGCCGATCGGCTGGGAGTCACGCGACGGGGGAGTCCGAACGCATCGCCGTACGAACCCTGCCGCTTTTTCCGGGAATTTTCATCCCAATCCTGCGAACCTGAATATGATGTCAATCGTAACGGTGGCTTCATCCCCCGGACGGAGTCGACCTACGCATAGGGAGCGCCGACATGAGAACGGGACTTCTGCTCATCAGTTTGGCGGGCATTGCCGCAACGGGCTGCGACGGTAAGATCGGTGACCTTGGGATCAACGTCACCGTTGGCCCGAACATCGTGAACGCGATCAAGGGGAGTGGGAATTCCAAGACGGAGACCCGCGAGGTTCCCGAGTTTTCAGCGGTGGACGTGAGCTCAATCATCAAAGCGGAGGTCAAGCTCGGCGAGAAAACCACGGTAACGCTCAGCGGGGACGATAACCTGGTCTCTCTCGTCGAGACCGAGGTCCGTGATGGACGGTTGGTGGCGAAGCTCAAGGACAATTCGACCATCGCGCCCAAGCTGCCGCTTTTGCTCAGCGTGACGACGCCTCGGCTCAATTCCTTGAGCGCTGAGGGCGCCGCACAGATCGAAGCAACTGGCACCTCGAGCGAGCCCTTCACGGCGACCGCTTCTGGTGGAGCGATCATCACCATGCACGAAATTGCCACCAGTCGCGTGACGCTCAATGCGCAGGGAGCGAGCCGGATTACAGCCGCCGGAACGAAGACGAAAGCCACGGGGTCAGCGGAGGACGCGCTCAAGGTCGACGCCGCCGGTGGCGCTGTTGTCAGCGTGAAAGACGTGATCGCGAACGACGTGACTGTCCAGGCCGACGGCGCCAGCCGCGTCACCGTCGCCAAACCGGGCAACGAAGTGTCGGGCAGCTCGGCCGCGGTAAAGATCAATGCCGCAGGCGGAGCCGATGTCTCCGTAAGGGATGTGGCCGCGAAGACTTTGACAATCAACGCCCAGGGCGCGAGCCGCGTTACTGCGGCTGGGAACGCAAAGAACCTCAAGCTGGATCTCGGGGGTGGTGCGAACGTCAGCGCGGGCGAGCTTACCGTCGAGACGGTGGACGCCAGGGTATCCGGCGCGGCACGGACTGAAGTGAATGCGTCACAGTCGGTGACGGGTGATGTCTCCGGCGGCGGGCACCTCAGCGTCCGGGGCAAACCGGCTAAACGCTCGGTGTCCCGATCGGGGGCGGGGCAGGTTTCTTACCCATAAACTGACGAATTCGAAAGAATAGATGGCAGCGGATTCTCTCAAGAAGCACGAGATGATGAATGATTCGTGAAATTCGATCGTGCGTCTTGGAGCAACACAATCCGGCAGGTAGGGACAATTCACGCGATGAAACGGGTGATGCGACAGCGTGCGCCCGAATCGATATACGTCTCAAAGCCCGCGGTCCAATGCACGCACGCAACTCGGTGGAAAAAGTGATTGCATACAACACTGGATAGCGATATCTTTCAAGGGTCTTCTCGGATGACCCCCACCGGCCTGGAACGTATACTGAAGATCAGCAACGGGACATCCTCGTTCGCCGGTCTTCCCCGCCTTCCTGACAAGCTTGCTCCGTGCCGGCCCTACCGTGAAACGGGTACGCCGCGCCTGCCGTAACTGAGGGACTCATGAAAAACCCGAGTCTGTCCTGCCCGGGACCACTCCCCCGCCGCGAATTCCTCAAGCTGGGTTCCCTCGCCCTGGGGGGTACGAGCCTCTCGGCGCTGTTAAGCTTGCGAGCGAACGCGAAGGAAGCGGGCCGCTCCGTGCCGGATACCTCGGTGATTTTCCTTTGGCTGCCGGGCGGGCCGCCGCACATGGAGACGTACGACATGAAGCCCGATGCTCCGGTGGAGTATCGGGGAGACTTCAAGCCGATCCGCACCACGGTTCCCGGCCTCGACGTCTGCGAACTGCTCCCCATGCACGCCCAGGTGGCTGATAAGTTCACCCTGATCCGCTCAATCGCTCACCGCTATCCCGGGCACGGCGACGGCATGAAGCACGTCCTCACCGGCCGGGAGCCGGGGGATCCGGGGAACTTCATCGTCGACCATCCGATGGTCGGCTCCATGGTGGCGAAGTGCCGCGAAAAGATTCGCCGAGGCGTGCCCAACTACATCACGGTTACTGACCCGGGCCGGGACGGCATCGACGTCTTCGGGTTCGGCTCAGCCTACCTCGGGCCATCCACCCTGCCGTTCATTTTCGCGGGCGACCCCAGCGACCCCAAGTTCCAGGTGCCGAATCTGGCCATTGCCCCTCAGGCGCTCGATCGGCTCTCGGGGCGGCTCCCTCTTTTGCGGGATCTGGACCATCCGCCAATGGGTCGGGACACGGGCGACTTGATGACGGGCATCGATGTCTCGCAGGCGCGTGCGATTGATATGCTCCAGAGCCCGCTGGCACGCAAGGCGTTCGACATCGCCAGCGAGCCGCAGAAACTCCGCGAACGCTACGGCATGCACGCCTGGGGCCAGCGCTGCCTCTTGGCGCGCCGGCTGGTCGAGCACGGGGCTAGCTTCGTGACAATGGTGCTGGAAAACCCCTACCAATCTGGCCTTCCCGTACACAAGGACGGCGTCTACAACTGGGACTCGCACGCCGTCAATTGCCATATCTTCAACGACTTGAAGTTCCGGCTCCCCATTTACGACCGGTGCGTCTCAGCCCTGATCGAGGACATCTACGCCCGCGGCCTGGACCAAAAAGTCATGCTCATCGTCACCGGTGAGTTCGGTCGTACTCCGAGAATCGAGAACCAAACCGGGACCCAAACCGGCGTGAAGCAGCCAGGCCGCGACCACTGGCCACAGGCCATGGCGGTCCTGGTGTCTGGCGGCGGCCTCAAGGTCGGCCAGGTGGTCGGTTCGACCACCGCCAAGGGCGAACAGCCCAAGGACCGGCCGCTCACCCCCAACGACCTCTGGGCCACGATGTTCCGCCACCTCGACATCGACTACGACAACACGGCGTTCCTCGACCACCGCGGCCGACCGCTTTCCATCTTGCCGTACGGGAAACCGATCGCGGAGCTGGTCTAGCGCAGCGTCGCCAAAATGGAGCTCGCCGACGTCAGGGCGGTCCCGCCCGCCAAAGTTTTACGGCCCCGTCGTGGCTGGCAGACGCGAGCGTCAGGCCATCCGGCGCGAACGCCACGGCGTTGACGCGGACAGTGTGGCCTTCCAGGGCCAGCAGCTCCTGGGCAGTGGTTGCCTCCCAGAGCCGGATCTTCGCGTCGTCGCACGCGGTCGCGAGCGTCAAACCGTCCGGAGAGAACCGCACGGCGCGAATCGCGGCGCCGGACCCTTTGTGCCAGTCGCGACGACTCCACGAAGGCGTGTCCCAGACCAGTAGGTTGCCGGCTTCGTCCCCCGACACCAACGACAACCCGTCCGGCGAGAAGGCAAGCGCGATGGCATGCTTCGGGCACTCCAGGGCGTGCAACGGCCGGCGGCCTGCAAAGTCCCACACGACCAGGGCGCGGTCTTCTCCCGAGGACATTAAGAACTTGCCCCCCGGCGCGAACGCGAGCGCACGAACGAAGCCCTGGTGATATTCGAGAGTCCCTGCCGAACGGCTGGTCCCCACATCCCACAGACGGACGGTCCGGTCGCTCCCGCCGGAAGCCAGATGACGGCCGTCCGGCGAAAACGCCAGGGCGCGGACGCGGTCGCTGTGCCCTCGCAGCACGCTTCGAAGACGACCATCGGGCAAATCCCAGAGGCGAACCGTCTCGTCAAAGCTGGCACTCGCCAAGGTCCGTCCATCGGGGCTGATCGCGATCGCCGTGACGAGCGCCGAGTGACCTTCGAGCGTGGTTTTCAGACTCCCCGTGCGCACGTCCCACAGCTTGATCGAGTGGTCGTCACCGCTCGAAGCGAGCGTCCGGCCGTCGAGGGTGAACGCCAGCGACCAGACCTCGGTCTCGTGCCCCCGCAGCGCGAGGACCGGCTCCGGGGCCTGATCCACATGCCAGCAGGCGATCTTATCATCGGTTTTACATGAGAAGAAGAGGTCGCTCCCGTCCGCGTTGAAGCGCGCCTGGTTCGTTGTTGGGGTGTCAAACGGAAAGCGCTTCCCCGCGCCGGGCCGGCCAACATCCCACCGGGTCGGAACGAGGCCGTTTCCCCAGGCGGCGATGCGCTTGCCGTCTGGGGAAAACCCGACGCGGAGCAGTTGGCCGTGAATCGGCTCGGAGCGGAGCGCCGGGGGTGAAACGGCAAGATCGCCGAGCTCGACGGACGCGTCCTGATGATTACTGCGCGCGAGAGCGAATCTGCGACCGCTTGGTGCAAAGCAAAAATCGTTAGGGCCCCGGATCGGTGGGACCTCCAGAGTGCGCCCACTCACCGTATCCCAGAGTGCCACGCCGTAGGAATGCATCGCGGCGATCGTCCGGCCATCGGGCGCGAAGGTGAGAAGAACGATGCCGGGAACGCGGCCGAGGATCGTGCGTTCGCGGCCCGTGGCTGCGTCCCGCAACGACACTAAGCCCGAGCGGTCTTTCACGGCCAGGCGCTTGCCGTCCGGGGCGTACGCCACGATCCCGCAATCGGGCCAGACGTCCACCGGTTTCAGAGGCGAGGCTGCCGAGAGATCCCAGAACAAGGCCCTGCCCACCCAGTCCGGCCCGTCCGTTGTCCGCTCAATGATGACGGCGCGTCGGCCGTCCGGGGAGAATGCTGGGGTGCCTTCAAGTGTTCCCGTGATCCCCGACAGTGTCGCAATCTCCTCGCCAGTCGCAATATCCCAGAGTTTCGCATCGCTCGGTACGTTGGGTGCGCCCGTGGATCGCGACAAGATGCGGTGGCCATCGGGTGACAGAACGAGCTCCTGGACATAGGACCGGTGGCCTCGAACTCGTTGGCGAAGCCGCCAGTTGGCCAGATCCCAAAAGCAGAGGAAGCCCTCGAAGTCGCCGGAGACAAGTGTCTTGTGGGCCGGCGCGAGCGCCAGCGCGGACGCCTCGGTTTGATGGCCGAAGAGGTACGAAACGTCACGATGGCTCACGCGACGCAGGTAGTGCCACTCGAAGCCTAACCGCTCCGCGCGTAGCCCTTCGAGCACCCACTGAGCAAGCGCTATGTCGCCGCCTGCGCGGGCTTCGTTGACCTGCTTGATCTGGTAGGCGTACGCGCGGCGCCGGGCGAGAAATTCGTGGCGCTCAGCCTCCTTCGTGGCGGCGATGAGCTTGGCGTTGGAATGGCGCAGCGACACGTTCGACTGGACGATGAAGCAGAGCGTTCCGACCACGACCGCGACTAACAGCCCAACCAGGATCGCCTCCGCCGGCCGCCGCCGGGCCCATTTGATCACCCGTTCCCGGCGCGAAACGGGGCGCGCCAGGATCGGCTGTCCCGCCAGGAACCGCCTCAAGTCCTCGGCCATGACCGCCGCGGAGACGTAGCGCCGGTCGACCTCCTTGGCCATCGCCGTCAGCACGATCGTCTGAAGGTCTTCCGGAATCGCGGGGTTCCAGAGCCGAGGACGACGCGGCTCCAGTTCCGCGATCTGCCTGAGGAGGGCTGAGCCGTCCCGTCCGGAGAACGCCGGACGAAGCGTCAACAGCTCGTAGAGCGTCGCGCCGAGCGAGTAGACATCGGTGCGGTGATCGACTATGGCATGATGCGTGCCAGTTTGCTCGGGGCTCATGTAGCGAAGCGTGCCGAGCAACGTGCCAACCGCAGTCATGTTCGGATGGGCTTGTACTCGCGCCAGGCCGAAGTCGGTCACCCAGAGGTTCCCGCGCATGTCGACCAGGAGGTTCGCCGGCTTGATATCGCGATGCACCACACCCTGCTCATGCGCATACGCCAGCGCCTCGGCCGCCTGCAATCCGAGGCCCGCCGCCATCCGGACGTGGTCCCGAGTTGCGATCGAAACACCCTCGAGCAGTTGGAACGATCGGTGATCGGACGGCGGTCCAACCTCGAAATCGGTTGACAGAACCGACGCGGGCATGTCGGTACCGAGCTTCTCCGCCGTCGACCGCGTCTCGCCTGAGTACGTGGATTCGGCCGGACCCGTGAATGGTGCGGTTTGGCCGATTGCGTCGCCGTCCGTGCGCAGCATGCGAATGACTTCAGCGAGGCTGCACCCGTCGACGTACTGCATGACGTAGTACGGGACCCCGCGTTCCCAGCCGACGGAGTAGACCGGCACGATGCCTGAGTGCTGCAGCAAGGCCGCCGCCTGCGCTTCGAGCTGGAACCGCTGCACCTGGCGGTGATCCATCGTGCCGGCAACGGGGAGCACCTTGAGCGCCACACGCCGGCCGAGCGAGATCTGCTCGGCCTCGAACACGATTCCCATCCCGCCCCGGCCGATCTCGCGGATCAGACGAAAATCTCCCAGGACGCCCTCGGGAACGTTCAAGACATCCTCAAACGCGGCGCCTGGCGCGTCCGCCCGAGTGGCGGGGTCGCCGATGTCCGTCAGCCGGGCGAGCGTCGGCAGCAGTTGGCGCAGTCGTGCGGCCGTATGTGCGTCCTGCCGATCGTAGCCCTCGAGGTCGATCGGCTCACCATGCTCCAGTCGGGCCGAAACCTCCGAAAGCCACTGCGCAAGGAGAGCGTCGTCGCTGGTTTCCTGCTCGTCGGTCGCCGAGGGAGACTCGCTCATGGCACGGATGGTTTTTCCGATTCGTCCAGCCGTTGCTTCAGACGCTCCAGGGCACGGAGGTGCCGCATCTTGACCGCCCCCTCGCTGAGCCCCAGGACGACGGCAACCTCGGCAAACGGCATTCCGTCCAGGTAGCGCTTGCGCAGAATCTCCCGGTCGTGATGCGCCAGTCCACTCAGAGCCACGAGAACCCGTTCGTTGGCCTCCTCACGGAGCAAACGGCCGCTGGGGGACGAGCCGCTGTCGACAAGCCTGTTGGCCAGGACCACGGAGAGATCGCATGCGGGCCCGAGGCTGACGACTCGCTCGCGTGCGAGATCACGGGATGGACCAAAGTGCCGGCGATGCGTTTGTGCCAGCCGTTCGCTCGCGAGCCGGTGCAGCCACGGGTAGAACGGGAGCGGGCGCTCGCGGAGGTAATCGTCCAGCTTCCGCTCGGCGTCGATGAGTGCTTCCTGAACAATATCGGACGCACCCACACGTGCCGCGACCCGCCGGTCAAGCCGCCGGGCGACCATGCGCAGCAACCGCTCGCGCTGAGACGACAGAAGTTCTTGACGAGCGAAGGCATCCCCTTGACTGGCCCGAGTCAGAAGGGTGCTCAGAATGTGATCGCGACCAATCATGGACAGCTCGTGGACGCTCAAAATGCTCCGCTTCGATCGACCACGCAACGCGGCAAGGCGAGACCCCGCGGCCTTCCACCTCCCGTCGAACGCAAGCTTGGCGCTTTATATCGAACCGCGGATTCTCAGGGCACAACCTTAGTGACGAGACCCGTAATCCCTCCGGTACATCTAATCATCCATTTTAGACCGTCCGGGCTCAAGTTTTTTTCTCGCCGGCCGTTACTTTTCGGAACATACCGGCAGGATTACTTACGGGGTGTCCTCAACACACCGGCCAAAGGGGTCGCGTGGTCAGGCCCTCACCCCGCCCTTGTCAGCGGACCAAGCGGATCGACGACAGTGATCTCCTGGTCAGCGAAACGAAAGGCGATCGAGCGGTTCAGAGAACGAACTTTCTCAAGTTCACCGTTTCCCCCCCAGGCCCTCCCTTCGAAGAAGGGAGACCCGAAGGAGCCGATGTTGTCTCCTCTCGCTCTCCCTTTCGGAGGGAGGCCAAAAAGGGTGATTCCAGCAGCGCGCAACGAACGCGCTGCGATCAGGATAGGGAGGCTTCGCCGTGACGGAAACAGAAATCAAGCCGGATACGAAACGCGTCTGGCGGCAGGCGGCCGTGATCACCAATGGTAAGAACATCCCGGTCGGCAACGCCACGTTTTTGACCGCCAATGGCGATGGGTACACCATCACGGTCAACGGCAAGGTCTACCAGAAGGGGACCGTGAGAAACGATCTCAGTCAAACACCTCCTCAGTCGGACGTGTTCGTGTCCGAGGGACCCCAGGCGGGCGAGACCGTCCGCCAGATCTTCAAGGTCGAGGGGGACGTGCTGGTCGCATGTTCCGGCGGCCCTGGCGGGGCGAGGCCGACCGACTTCACGAGCCGGCCGGGCAGCGGCCAGACGTTGAGTGTCTGGCTCCAGGTCGACAACGCGGCGGTTCAACCACCGTTTTGGAAAACGTGGCCCTTCTGGTTGATCATCCTCCTCGTGTCGAATCCCTTCAAGGAATTGAACGCCCTGCACAAGGACCTGGACCCGGTCCTTGGGTACGGAGGAACCCTCGTTGCCGGCGGTGCCCTCATGACGGCCATCATCACGGCGATCGCCGCACTGGCGAAGTTGGGGTGGCGCATGGGATTGACGATTGGAGTCGGAATGTCGACTGCGCTCATCACATTCCAGGAATTGAACGACACACTGCGGTCAGCCCTTGGTTCGCTCGGCGCGATTACCGTCAGTGCCTCGACGGCGTTCGTCGCCGGACTGCTGGCGTCGGCACTGGTCGCTCGACTCTTGAAGACAAACGCATGAGGGCGAGCCGAGAGACCCCAGGCCTTCTTGAGCGCGTCGGTAGGGAAACTCGGACGCTAACCTTCTCTCAATACTGACGGGGACAACAGTCTGCGGTCGTCGAACCCCATACGAGAGCGCCCCCGGGGATTCACCCCCTCCGGCCCCCCTTGCGAAAGAGGGGAGAACGAGGTTCCTCCCAACATTGCTGAGGGGGGAGGAATCGAATTCCCCCTCTTTCGGAGGGGGGTGGGGTTTAAGGAGAATCCCCTTCGATACGACTCAAACCGTCGGACGGGGTACCTGCTGTCGCGTCGCCGTTGACGCACAGGCACGATTGGGAGTGGTCAGCCTTCTCGAACCTGAACTGAATTAGGAAGGATTGGGGCTGGGGTTGTGGTCTTCCACACCCCCGGTCGGAGGCCTGAGCCACGCCTCGTTTTCCAATGAGTGTTCTCTGACGAAACCATTCTCTGACCACTTCACTCACCCTTGAGTCTGCCGGTTCCGCAACCACGACATTCTCCCCCAAGAGCACCGTGAGCCGCACCATGATCCGCACCAACCGCAAGCGCCGTCCCGCGCGCACCCAGGTCTTCCGCCAGAGCGCCGTCCATGCGATCGAGACACTCGAAGACCGAACCCTCCTCTCGGGCGTGACGGCCCAGAACGTCGAGACCGGACTTAACCAACTGGGCTCGGTGGTCGATCAGGCCGTTGGCGCGGTGCAACTGCTGAACAAGGTCCCGTTCCTCGGCGGGCTATCCTCCAAGCTCACCACCGGCGCCCAGGACATCCAGAGCAATGTGAACGCTCTGATCTCGGCCTACAACCAGGTTGCTCAGGCGGGCGAGACGGCGCAGGCGTTCCTCGACCAGGGCGTCGACTTCAAGACGTCATCGGGCGAGCTCAAGATCTCGAACATTCAATCGACCAACGGCGGCAGCGCGATTCAGTTCACGCTCCAGGCCACGCCCACCCCCTTGGCTTTTACCTTCAACGTCAACGGCGACCTATCGTTCGGCCACTTCAACGGTCTGAACCTTGGGCAATTCACGTTCAACGTCTCGAACCAGATCCAGGTGCAGGCGGTTGTGCAGATCGACAGCGCGGGCAACATCACGTTTCAGCGCTCGACCAACACGTTCATCACGGATACGCCCACGATCAGCCTCGGTCAGCAGCTCACGGTGACAGGCGATGTCCCCGCTCCCGGCGGTTTGACGATCCCGATCACCGGTTTCATCGGCGGGTCCAACGGCCTGAGCATCAGCCCTCAGGTCATGGTCTCGTTCGGCACACAGAATGACTTCGTCTCCTTGAGCACCCTTGTCAATTCGGCCACGCCCTCCGTCACCTCCGGTGAGACGGTCGACATCCCCTTCGGCGTGGGGATCACGATGAACTCCGGCGACCAGGGGGGCGACCAGATCCCTGCGCTGGTGTACCAGAACTCGTACCAGTTCGACCCGATCAACGGCACCCTCACGCCGTCGAACGGCCAGATCCTGGTCGGCGGCGTGGTCGTCGAGAACGAGGGGGACCCGAGCTCGGTGAACACGGCCGTGCTCGCCGGCGCGGTGCTGCACGACATCGCGGGTCCGATGTTCGACAAGTACGAGAGCTACATCCCGCAGGACGTGCGCGATTTCCTGCTCGGCAACACGGTGGTCGCCGGGCAGCCGCTCAAAACGTACCTATTCGGAGAATCGCCCCTGGACCTGGCCGCGCTGGCCCTGGAGGAGGACCCGCCGGCGAGCATCGGCGTCCGTGCGCTTCAGAACCTGCTGGAGGTCGGCCAGTACGGCTCGATGCTCGACAACCTCAACCCGTCCGACCCCACACAACAACTCCTCGCCCAGCAAGACCAGCAGGACACCGAGCAGCAGACCGGCATTGAGTACAACATCCTCGACGACCCGATCGGAACGGTGCTCGATATCCTCTCCGGCCAGCCCGCGCCGCTGGTGACCTGGAAGATCGACGCCGTCAACATGATGGTCAGCGCGGCGAACGAGTACCTCACGGGTTCGGATGATCCCACCCAGCACGCGCTGGAGCTCCAGGCCTTGGAGGCGGTGGGCCTGATTCAGAAGATCAACCCGAACGATCCCAACAGCCAGCTCGAAATCACGATCGGCAACCCGGCCCAGCTCGCGCAGAACCTGGTCGACGCGCTTCAGCCGCTCGCCGACCAGTTGGGCATCGGCAAGATTCTGGATGCGCTCGACCAGGTCTTTCAGAAGATCAGCAACCTCGGCCTGAATTTCAGCTTCACGTTTTACGGCGGTGCGACGTTCGGGGTGAATTCGAGCTTCCTGACCGACCCTACATCGTCGGGGGTTCTCAACAGCCTCTTCATCTCCGCGCCGGGGATGAACGGGCCGGGGACGTTCGGCAACCTGCTGCACATGGAAGCGCATGCGTCGATCAACATCGATCTGCCCCAGGATCTGACCGGCAGCGTGGTCGTGGCCCCTGGTGTCCAACCGGCGCTGAGCGCGAAGGCCGTGGCGAGCATCACTCCCAGTGTGTCCCCGGCGAGCGATCTTACCGGTACGGTCGCTTCGCGACTGAGCGGCGACCTTCAATCGATCACCCCCTTCGGCTATTTCAGCAATTACTATCCGCAAGTGAGCGCCGGGAACGGGCAATTGACCGTTGGAAACGTCAGCATTGGCGGCGCCGCGGGGGGCGCGGCCTCCGCCGTTGCGGGGGCGTTTCCGGGGGGCGGGCAGGCCGCGCTCCAGAACCTGATCAACGGGATTACCGATCCCGCGGGCACGTTCAGCGATCTGGTCAACAAGCTCGCCAGCGTCTCGCTGCATATGAGCTTCGACGTCAACGACCTCGACGTCTCGATCCCGGCCGGTGACGACCCCTCCACGCCCACGGAGTTGACGGTCAAGGAACTGCTGAACGTCCCGACCCAATGCATTCTGACGTTCAAGGCCGACGCCACCGTCGACGTCGGCGGCTCGCTGAGCGCCGTCGGTCAGGATGCGATCAGCGGCGACACCGGCCAGATCCCGCTCCTCGAGGTCAACACGCAGTGCAACGACAACCCGTTCCTCGCCGACGCGAACCAGCAGCAGGGCTTCCAGCCATTCGCCATGATCGACCCTTACTCCAACTATCAGTTGGATGTCAGCGGCACGACGGGCAACGACGTGATCGTGATCAGCCAACTTCCGGACGGCGAAATCCAGGTGACAGAAAATGGTAATTATCTCGATTTCCCTTCCTCGGGCATTTTCAACATCCAGGTCAATCTTAACGGTTCGGTGGACGGCGGAAACGACACCGTCCTCATCGATCCGAGCTTGTCGTCGTCGTTCAACGTGACGGTCGACGCCGGGAGCGGCAACGATCTGATCACGGCCCAGAACAGCTCGGGTCAGGAGTTCGGCGGGGAGGTCGAATTCCAGGGGGGGGCGGGAAACGATACCCTGATCGGTGGCGCGGGCTATTCGAACCTGGTCAGCAACGATGTCGCCGGTTCCCAGACGACCCTCGAAGGAGGAAGCGGTCAGGTGAACGAAACCGCCGGCGCGGGGAATGACATCCTGATCGGCGGTACGGGCACAGCCGAGTCCGACATGTTCGGCAGCTCGGGCTGTGACACGTTCACGGCGGGGAACGGCTACTCGTACATGTTAGGAACAGGGCCGTGCAACGTCATGTACGGGCCGACGGACCCCGGAGGCGTTAACGCCTCGGGCGTGATGATCGGCGGGCCGGGCAACAACTTCCTCGACGTCGGCCAGGTTTCGACAGGCAACTGGGTCCTCATCGGCGGCCAGGTCAGCGCTTCGAACACCCCCTTCAACCCGCCCGATACGGGGAAAGACATCATCGTCGGCGGTTACGGCAACGCCCAGATCATCTCGGGCGACGCGTACCAGCCAACCAACAACACCTTCTTGCCAATCGCCGGGACCGGCGGCCCGAGCGCAATCTTCGGCGGCCCGGGGAACGACACGATTACGACCACCGTGGGAGGCAATTTCATCTCCGGCGGGTGGCTCGGGTCCGACATCCCGGCGGGAAACGACACCATCAACGCCATCACCGGGCCGCCGACGTCGTGGGGCTCCGCCGCGACACTCCCGGGCGGCCGCGACTTCCTTGCTGCGACGGCCGGGCACGACGGCAAGATCTACGCCATGGGGGGAGATACCACCACCGGTCTAATCTCGAACGAACTGGATGCCTACAATCCGGCCACGAACTCGTGGACCCAACTCGCCAATCTGCCGAACGGCCGCGACAACCTCGGCGCGGCGGTCGGCTCGGATGGAACCATCTATGCGATCGGGGGCTACTCGAACTCTGGCTACACGGGTGAGGTGGACGCCTACAACCCAGCCACGAATACCTGGAAGCAGGTAGCCAGCATGCCGAACCCACGCGGCGGCTTCGCAGCGACGGCCGGCGCGGACGGAAAAATCTATGTCATCGGCGGATTGGCGAGCGGTCTCACCTTCACTGGTGAAGTGGACGTGTACGACCCGTCGAAGAACACCTGGTCGCAGGCCGCCAGTCTGCCAACGGCCACCTACGGATTGGCCGCCACCACCGGTTCGGATGGGACGATCTACGCCCTGGGCGGCGTCGCCGATAACGGCGGATCGTCGACCCTCACCAGTGCCGTGGCTGCGTACAACCCCGCCACAAACGTCTGGACTCCGGTGGCGTTTCTGCCCACCGCGCGCCAGTTGCTCGGCGCCGCTGCCGGGCCGAACGGCACGATTTACGCGATCGGGGGGAACCCATCCACGGATCCTACCGATGAAGTGGATGTGTACGACCCATCCTCCAAAACATGGTCCCCAGGCGCCAGTCTGCCCGATGCCCGCGAGGCCTTTGGTGCCGCCACGGGGCAGGACGGCAAGATCTACGTCGTGGGAGGCCACGACCCTTACTATCTGGTGAGCGAGGTCGACGTCATCAACCCCGCCACCGACACCGTGATCATGGGCAACGTGATCCAGGCAAGCGCCGGCGGTGCACTCGTGCCCTCGACATCGCTGCCCCCCGGCGTGCCGAACCCGCCGACTGTCGACGTAATGAGCAGTACGGCTGCCGGCGCCGCCCAAGGGCTCACGCGCGACAACGGCTCCGCCGCGACGCCCCTCGTCATCGACGTCACGGAGAGCCCCAACCGCACCGACTTTTTCCGCGTCTTCGACGTCACCAACCCCGCGAATCCCATCCTCCTCGCAGGGCCCGTGCAGCCCGTCAAGGGCACCATCACGATCTCCGGAACACCCCTCGCCGACGGTCCCCACAAGATCACCGTCACGACGGCGACATCCCCCACGGGAACACAGACCGCCCCGACCACACCGACGACGATCACGATCCAATCCAGCGTGGCGCTCACCGGGACAAGCCCTTCCAACGGCGCCGTCGTCGCGGGACTGCCAAACGGGCAGATCGCGATCACGTTCAGCCACCCCCTCGCCGGCCTCGTCGATGGTGGTCCCGCACTGTCTTCGGCCGACGCCTCGGCCATCACCCTGACCCCCTCGGGTGCCGCTGCCTTGCCGATCACCTCCGTCTACCACGCCAACGCCGACGGCACATCGACCATCGACGTGATGCCCCAAAACCCACTGGGACGCAGCACGTACACGCTGCACGTCGACCTGAGCAAGTTCACCGACCTCGCCGGCAACACTCCGACCAGCGCCAGCCAGGGAAACGCAACGATCACGGTCACCGGCCCGCCGAACGCGCCCCAGCTCAGCGCGCAAAGCGACACGGGCGCGAGCTCCACCGACGGCCTGACGCGCGACAACGGTTCCGCCGGCAACCCGCTGACATTCAACATCTCGGGTGTCCAGCCGGCGACGGGTTTCGTCCAGCTCTACGTCGACGGCAACGCGGCCGGCAGCCCCGTCCAGGCCTCGGCAGGTTCGGCGACCATCACTCTGACGGGCAATCCTCTCAGTGACGGACCGCATCAGATCGCCGCGACGGCTGCGTTCACGTCGGGAGGCACCCCAAGCACGCTCTCGGGCGCGAGCACGATCACGATCCAGACGAGCGTGGCGCTCCTGTCCACGACCCCAGCGAGCGGCGCGGTCCTGGCGAGCCTGCCCAGCAACCAGGTCGCGATCGCCTTCAGCCACGCCCTGGCCGGCCTGGTGGACGGCGGCTCCGCGCTTTCGTCGGCCGATCCGTCGGCGATCACCGTCACACCCTCCGGCGGAGCCGCGCTGGCGATCACCACGGTCTACCACCTCAACGCCGACGGCACATCCACCATTGACGTCGCCCCGCAAAACCCCCTGGGACCCGGCGCGTATACCTTGCACATTGACCTGAGCAAGTTCGCGGACCTGGCCGGGAATACGCCGACTGACCCCAATCAAGGAAACGACGCCTTCACGATCATGTCCGCCGGCCCGCCGGACGTTCCCCAGCTCTCCGCCGCGAGCGACACCGGCATGAGCGACACCGACGGCCTCACCAGGGACAACGGCTCGCTCACGGCCCCCTTGACGTTCACCGTCGCCGGTGTGAGTCCGGCCAACGGCTACGTACAGCTCTACGACGGCGGCAACCCCATCGGCAGCCTCGCGCAGGCCGTTAACGGGACGGCGACGATCACGCTGAGCAGCAACACGCCTCTCGCCGACGGCATCCACCACATCACCGCGACGGCCGCCACAGCGCCGGGGGGCACACAGGGCCCGGTGTCGAGCGCCATAACAATCACGATCCAGACGAGTCTGCGCGCGCTTGGCATCAGTCCGTTGGGCTCGAGCAACTTCCTCACGAGCCTGCCCAACAATCAGATCATTCTCAACTTCAGCCACCCGATCGCGGGATTGGTCGCTGATGACACCACCGGCCATGGCTTCCGAAGCAATCCCTTCGCCGTCATGCTGCTACCCAGCGGTCCCGAGGGATCGGCTCACGCGGCACAAACCGGCAGCCTCTGGACCGCTCCGTCCGGCTACGACAGCGGCAACCTGCCCGTCCCTGCCATCGCGGTGTACCACGAAAACTCCGACGGCACCTCCACGATTACACTCACGGCCGAGGAGCCCTTGGCGTCCGACGTCTACCTGGTCTCGGTCAACAGCGGACTGACGGACCTCGCCGGCAACCCCATGGCCGATCAGAACGGCAAGGTCGGCACCGTGTATTACAGCTTCGCTTACCGGCCGACGCCGGTCGACAACTCGCCGCTCCACATCACGTCGATCACAGCGCACAACGGTACCACCCCGATCACCCCGGGCGCCGCGATCGCGCAGCCAGATACGATCGGCATCCGATTCAACAAGCCGCTCGACCCGTGGCAAGCCAACTCGAGCACCGTCCACCTCTTCGCCAACGGAGCACTCCAACCGACCGTCGCAGCCTACAGCCCCTCGACGGATTCGATTTATCTAACGCCGGAGGCAACGCTCAGCCCAGGAACTCAGTACTTCCTCGTCGTCGACGCGGCGCTCAGCGACGACCAGCAATTCCCCAGTACGGGAAACGCCCTCGGTCAAACCTCGATCACGGAATTCACGGTCACCGCGCCGGGGGTCAGCACAGGCTCAAGCCCGCTGACCGTATCGGCGACCACCCCCGCCAATGGTGACGGCTTCGTCCAGGCCCTGGGCTATGTGGCAATCACGCTCAGCGAGGGGATCACCCTCTCGTCGGCCAACGTCGGCCGCTTCTCGGCAATGCTCATCCCGCAAACGGGAGGAACGACGACCGGTGCTTCAGGTTATGCTGACGTCCCGTACAACGAAACGCTGGCGTTCAACCCGAACACCAACCAACTCATCATCGTGCCGACGGCCGTCCAGGAGCCGGCGATGAACCAAAATTCGGGAGTGGAGCTGATCTCGATCTCGAACATCACGGGGCCTCATGGAGACTCATTCGTTGGTCCTGGCGGCGGCCCAACGTTCTATGCGACCTTCCGGCTCCTGAGCAACACGCCGGCTCTCGTGGCGAGCCAGCTCAGCCGAAGCGCCGCGCTGATCACAACCGCGACACCGAGTGCCGCGTCGCAGTCGCCGCCAGGAAGCACCCCGACATCGCGTCAAAACGTCGTGGTGACGATTCCTCGGCGGTCGCCCGTAATGCACCCGAGCCGCCCGCCGCAGGCGCAGGTGTCGGCGAGCTCCCCCTGGAAGGCTCGCCGCGATGCCTTCTTCGCATTCCCCCGCTAAAAAATGACGGATGGCATAAGGCCGATGCGCCAAGACGGAGGCCAGCCTGAGTCCTGGCCCTCTTTCGCATCGGCCCGATGCCATCTGCCGTCGACCACCCCAGCAGAACACCTCGGCCGCCTACTCGCTGCGCGCCCGATAAACGAACCGATATCCATCCTCGCCCGAATCGCGAAAGCATTCCCGCACGATCCCCTCAGCCCGGAAGCCGCGCGAACGCAGGAAGAGCTGGCCCGCAAGGTTCGACTCGCGAACGTCGACGACCAGCCGCGACCAGTGCTGGCTCGTTAACTTCCGCACCAGCTTGGCGATCAACTGCCCTCCGATCCCCTGCCGGCGATGCGCGGGGTCGACCGCGATCTCGAGCAGGTCGATCCGTTGCGGATAAAGCTCGTAGATCATGAACCCAACAACGCGCTCCCCCACCTCGGCGGCGATGCCGATGGTGTGCCGCTGTCGCAACGCGTGCGTCAGTTTTTCTTCGCACCAGGGATACGCGGAGCTCACCCGCTCGATCGCAAGCACATCGGCCATGTCCCTGCGCAGCAGCCAGCGCAATTGAACAGCCAACGCCGGCGCGAGCTGTGCCGTCATGTCGTTCATCGCAACGGGCCTCCCAATCGACCTCGACCCCGCGCTCCACCGGACCCCCCGCTCACTTGCTCTCGATCGATGACCTGCTGAATTTCCTCCCGATTGATCGCTACCGACTTGTCGGCAATGAAGCCCAGCCTCACCTTCCCCTCCGCAATCTCCTCCACACTCACCACGATCCGGCCGTCGATGACAATCCGTTGACCCGCTTTTCGCGTCAGGACCAGCATGCCCATGATTCAACCCTTCCTCGTGAACGGTCCCCTCAGAGCGTTCCAAACTCACGGGAAACCGGGCCCTTGTTAATGATCTTACGTCCACTATCCTTGACTTCAGCTTATACGGTTCTCGGCGCGGGGGCAACAGCGCTTTTTTGGGATTCTTGAGTTTTCTTACCTGCTTTATGTTGTGAAACGATCACGAAAATGCTGTAATCGGAGCATGGAATTCACCCAGAAGATCCGTCTTTTGTTGAAGACCCGGCGGCTCAGCCAGGCGGAACTGGCGGAGTTGGTGGGCACGAGCCAGCAGCAGGTGAGCCGCTGGCTGGAGTCGAACACTCCACCCCGCGCGGGCTCCTTGCTGCGGCTGGCGCGCGTGTTGGAGGTGTCGGCCGATTACCTGATCGACCCGGCACAGAACACATATTCGCCACCCGTCTTGTCGAGCGATGAGCAGGTGGTTCTGGACCTTTACCGCGCCCTGCAGCGCGAATACGGTCGAGGCGAGGCGCTGCTCCGCCTCACACGCGCTATCGGTGAAGCGCACGCGGGGCAGGGCAGGGGCAGTTCACCCGTGAGTGCCGACACCACGGCCACCGCCCCCTTCCTGGGCGGCTCCGAGCGCGACCTGACCGCGCTCGAGGCCGCCAAGGTCCGCAAAGGAAACAAGAAGCCGGAAAAACCGCCCGCGCCAGCCGACGACCGCAAGTCTCATGAGAGCTCTTCGCGCTCGTAACGCCTTTCCGCACCTGCGATCTGATGAGCTGCGATCGAAGCTCTCAAGAAAGCCGAAGCACGAGCAAAAAGAACCCCACGCGCACCGGCCGCCAGCACGGATCGTTCCGGCTCGGGTTCCGCGCCCAGCGCGCCGGGGTGGTCCAGATCAGGTCGAGAGTCCGCACTTCGGACCCGTCCGCCCTCGGGAACAGAATGCTCTTGCGCAACAGCAGCGGCATCTCACACCGGACCTTCGCCGAGTTCCGCGGCGCAACGGCTCGACGGCCAGACGACAACATGGAGAAACCTCCAACACGCTTTTCCGGAACCGAACATAAGGTGTGTCTTTTTACTATACATTCGATCATTAAGACGGGCAAGAAAAAAGCCAAAAAAGGGCGTCGGATTCCGAGAATCGCTTTCCTGCGGCGTCGCGATTGAGATCCCGGCGCGGCACCACGACCTTGTTTTGGGCAATTTCTCCGGTCAAAATCAAACCGTCGAACGCCTAACTGGATCGAACTATGCGCGTATTTACACTAACCCGAAGCGCGAGCGAGGGATAATCATATAATCTCCTCGCTCGCGCTTCGGGTTAGTGTAAGAACTCAGTTTCTCGCGAGGCGCCCCCCATCGCGAACCCCTCTCAAACCTTACTCCACTCCCATGAATCATTACTATTTATTTTTATTATTTGTGATATGTTCTAACATCACAGGCGATACCGAGCCTCGCGGGCTTGTCGTCGAGGTCGATGCCGGCCAGCACGAGCGTCGAGGCACGCTGGTTCACGTGCTCCTCCCAGCGGGCGAGAAGGTGCGGGACGGGGCGTTTCGCGTAGAGCCGCTTGACGATACCAAGCTGACGCTGGGCCAGGCAGATGCCGGCACGGTCGTCTGGGCGCTTGGTGAACCTCTACCCGCAGGCGCCAAGCGCAGGTTCCGTCTCACACCTGCAGAGGGGGCTGGCCGAAAGCTCGACACCCACGACGGTTTCGCATTCACAGACCATGCTGATTCCCTTGAGCTGAACCACGGCAACCGCGTGGTTTTGAAGTATCACACGAAGGCCGTGGACCCTCCCTCGGGAATCGACGCCGTCTTTCGGCGGAGCGGATTCGTGCATCCGCTGAGCACGCCCTTGGGCGTTGTGGTATCGGACGACTTTCCGCCGGACCATGCCCACCAGCACGGCGTCTTTTTTGCCTGGGTGAACACCACGTTCGACGGCCGCAAGGTCGACTTCTGGAACCAGCTCGGGCGCACTGGCCGCGTGGAGCACGCCGGCGGACTTCGTTCGAGCGGCGGCCCTTTGTCAGGCTCATTCGCCGCCTCCTTGCGACACGACGACCTCACCGCCCCGGGCGGCCCGGCATCGGTCCTAGATGAGCGCTGGTATGTTCGGGTCCACCGGTTCGAGGGGTGCTACGTGCTTGACTTTGAGTCCGAGCAGACATGTGCCGGACTTCTTCCCTTGAAAATCAACAAATATCATTACGGCGGCTTCGGTTTCCGGGGTAACCGCCAGTGGTTCGACCCATCCGCGCGAGGTGATTCGCCGCCTGACCCTGCCCGCAGCGGCCGGAGCGACTTTCTCACCAGCGAAGGCAAGCACCGTGCCAACGGCAACCACACGCGCCCGCGCTGGGTTGATGTCTCAGGGGCCGTCGACGGCCGGATCGGCGGGGTCACGATCCTCGATCATCCCGGCAACTTCCGTCACCCGCAACCGGTCCGGCTACATCCCAACAAACCGTATTTCTGCTTCGCGCCGATGGTCCTGGGCGAGTTCGAGATCGCCCCCGGCCAAACCTACACCTCGCGCTATCGGCTCATCGTTCACGACGGGCCACCCGACCCCGTCCTGATCGAGCGGCTCTGGGCCGACTACGCCGACCCGCCGCAGGTGCGGGTCGTCGAAACCGAGCCATGACGCCCGCCGTTAGAATCCCTCGGCCCCCCCAGCCTTGGGCCCGGTCTGGCCCGCGAGGCGTTTGATGTCCGTTGCCATCGCCTTCAAGGCGAGTTCGAGCTCACCCTTGACCAGCGAATCGATCGTCGGCCGTCTGCGGCGGGTTAGCTCATCGGCCGCCGCGCCCGGGTAGAGGAGCTCGCCGATCGCCGCGATGGCCTCAGCGTAAGCATGGATGCGCTCAGTCCCTACGCGTTCCCAACGCCGAAACCGCGCATCTTCGTTTTCTGCGTCGCGTGTGGCGTCGGCAGCATTCTGGGCGGCGTGGTCGCGTGCATAGAGAGGGTCGAGGGCGGATTCATCGGTCATGGCGGAGTCGCTACCGTCCCGAGAAGCAAAGATCTGATTGAGTCGAGCAATGGCACGTTGGTCCGCGTCGCGCGATCGTCATTTGCAGCCGGGCTCGGTCCACTCGGACGATTCAACAACCGATGGTTTGGAGATGCGGCCGGCCGTTCCGATCGTACGGAAACCGGTATTCGGAATCGAAGATCCTTGTCTTGCGACGCCGCGAACGTGTGGAGGTATGGTTGTCCGTGACTGGCCCCAGTGTCGCGAGTAACGGATCGTCGGGACCGAATCACCCGATTGTTTCCCGCTCAGTGAAGCGATGCAGCAGGCCGTGGCATACGGTCCGGCGCGAGCGGACCGGCGGAACGAAGACCACGCCATCGCATCGTGGGACACCGCTCGCCTCGATTGTTGGCGCCCCTGATCGAGTCAGAAAGCGGGGCCAGGTCGAGACAGAGTGCAAACTCGTGCGTATAACAAGAGGAGTTGCGCCGTCTTGGTCGCTGAGGCGAAATCGTCAAAGCTGAAGACCCTCTCCCTCCGATTGGATCGTGCGCCGGCGAAAGCACCGCGGCCGGCTTGCGCGCTGCACGTCCATTCGCGGCGCGGACGGGCGGACAAAGCGTCAATCGGCTCTTGTCGGAGGTTCGTCGGGGACGCTACAATCATCGGTATAAAGGGATAAAGCGCGTGCCGACGAGTCTCTCTCCTCCCTTCAGGAGGGATTCGCGTTGCGTCACGCTCTTCGGATTCCGCGAGACCTTGAGGAGCGC